>CADEEJ010000110.1:11780-15369 GCA_902826315.1 uncultured Steroidobacter sp. | reverse complement strand
TCATTCTGCGATCCGCTCCCACGCCCAATCGACGATGGGTTGCACGCGCGGCGAGACCAGCCGCGAAGCACCCTCGTAGTCGACCCAGCGGAATTCGTTGTGCTCGGCGCGGCCGAGCGCCTCGATGACGGTGAGCGTGACTGCGGTCGTTTCGGTGCGGGCGATGTAGTAGCGCGCGACCTTACCGCGGCTGTACGGGCCGGTCTCCGTATACACCTCGCCCCAGGCGAACTGCAGGTCGGTGATCAAGGTCTCCTCGCGGACCTCGCGAATCGCGGCAGCCAGCGGCTCTTCGCCGGCTTCGACCATGCCCTTCGGGAAATCCCAGTGGTTGAAGGCACGCAGCAACAGGAACCGCCAGCCCTGAGCGGTCGTGCGAACCACGACCACTCCGGCTGACAGTCTCGTTGAGCGGGACGGCATGCCCGGGATTCTAAGCTATGCCGCCGCTTGGTACTCCAGCACGCCGGCGACTGCGTGCATCACAGATGCAATTCGCACCGCGCTCTGAATCGCCTCGCGGCCGATGCCGCCCTCGCGCAGCTTGCGCTCGTGCGCCGTCACACACATGCCGCAGCCGTTGACGGCCGAGACCGCGAGCGACAGCAGCTCGAACTCCAGCTTGTCGATGCCGGGGCTGCCGATCACGTTCATGCGCAGGCGCGCCGGCATGGTCTGGTACTCGGAGTCCTCGACCAGGTGCAGGAAGCGGTAGTAGATGTTGTTCATGCCCATGATGGCCGCAGCCGAGCGCGCCGCCTGCACGTGCGCGGCATCCAGATGGGGCTGCGCCCAGGTCTCGATCGCACGCACGAGCTGCGGATTGCGCGAGGCAATCGCGGTCGAGAGCGCGATCGACGCGATCTGGCTCTCGCTCAGCCCCGGCGCGCCCTGAGGAGTCAGGACGCTGCCGAGATTGAGCTTGAGATCGCGGGCATAGTCGGGAAGCTGCTCGCGGATGGCTTCAAGTGTCATCAAGGTCTCCTTACGCCGCCTTCAGCGTCTCTTCGCCTTTCTGCCAGTTGCACGGGCAGAGCTCGTCGGTCTGCAGCGCGTCCAGCACGCGCAGCACTTCCTCGGGGCTACGGCCGACGTTCAGGTCGGTCACGTACGCGAAGCGGATCAGGCCCTGCGGATCGACGATGAACGTCGCACGCTGCGCGACACCAGCTTCGGGGTCGAGCACGCCGAGCGCCGTCGTCAGCTCGCGCTTGATGTCCGAAAGCATCGGGAACGGCAGGTTGCGCAGCTCTTCCTTGTCCTTGCGCCAGGCCAGGTGCACGAACTCGGAGTCGGTGCTGACGCCGTAGAGCACCGCGTCGCGGTCCGCGAACTCGCGGTTCAGCTTGCCGAAAGCCGCAATTTCGGTCGGGCACACGAACGTGAAATCCTTCGGCCAGAAGAACACGATCTGCCACTTGCCGGGGTGTGAAGCCTGGTCGAACGGCTGGAAGGCGTGCGCGAGGTCGTTCGAGACGACGCCGGTCAGGGAAAAATGGGGAAATTTCTGTCCAACACTCAACATCAGCGGTCTCCTCAAGTCACAGTTCGGGTCACGGTTTCGATCGCAGGCCGGTATGATGCGGACGGCCCCTCCATTTCTCCAATCGATTGACCTAAACTAGTCGATAGGAACTGGCTATTACTCGCCCCACCCATGAACCTCCGCGACCTGCGTTATTTCGTCGCCCTGGCCGAGACGCGCCACTTCGGCAAGGCCGCGGAGCGCTCGTTCGTCAGCCAGCCGACGCTGTCGGCGCAGATCAAGAAGCTCGAGACCTATCTGGGGGTGCAACTGATCGAACGCCAGCCCCGCAAGGTGGCGTTGACCGAGACCGGCCTGAAAATTCTGCCGATCGCGCGCCGCATCGTGCAGGAGAGCGACGAGATCGTCTCGGTCGCCCGCAACGAGCACGACCCGCTGTCGGGGAAACTGAAGCTCGGCCTGATCCCGACGATCGGTCCGTACCTGCTGCCGGTGATTACCCGCAAGCTGCGCAAGCAGCTGCCGCGGCTCAAGCTGATGCTGTACGAGCACCAGACGCAGCCGCTGCTGGAGAAATTGCGCGCCGGCGACCTCGACCTGGGAATTCTCGCGCTACCGGTGCCGCTCGACGGCCTGGAGGCGCGGCCGCTGTACGACGAAAACTTCACGCTCGCAGTGCCGACGAACAGTCCGCTGGCGAAGCGCGCGAACGTGAAGCTCGACGATCTCCAGGGCGAGACGCTGTTGCTGCTCGAAGACGGCCATTGCCTGCGCGACCAGGCGCTCGAGGTGTGCAGCCGCATCGACGTCAAGGAGAGCGAGGACTATCGCGCCACCAGCCTGGAAACGCTGCGGCAGATGGTCGCCGCCGGCCTCGGCATCACCCTGCTGCCCGAGCTCGCGACGCGCGGCCCGTTCGGCTCCGGTCATGGATTGGTCGTCAAGGAATTCGCGCGGCCCGTTCCTTCGCGCAGCGTCGGCGCGGTCTGGCGCAAGAGCACCGCGCGCACGGACGCCATCAAGGCCGTGTGCGACGCCATCCACTCGTCGATGTCTTCCTGAGCACGAGATGCCCGAAGCCAGCGTTCCCAGCCTCGGCGATCTGCATGACGACCAGGTCGTCGCCTTGTTGCGCTCGGGCGCACACGCTGCGCTGCTGAGCGCCTATTTCGGCGAGCCGGAGTATCGCGAGCTGGCGCAGCTCGCGAAGCTGGCAGCGACGCGTCGTAATCCGCGTGGCCGCCGCGTGTTCGTGTTGCCCGGGATCATGGGCTCGCGCCTCGGCCTCGTCGCGCGGGGCAGCTATTCGCTGCTCTGGCTGCATCCGACTGCAGTCGCGAATGGCTCGATGATGCAGCTCGCGATGCCAGGGTCGCGTGCTGTGCGGGCGGTCGGCGTGATGTTGCCGGGTTATCTGAAGCTGCGTCTGCGCCTGGAGATTGCCGGCTTTCGGCCGCTGTTCTGTCCGTTCGACTGGCGGCGCGATGTCGATCAGCTGGGGCGCTCGTTCGCCCGCCTGGTCGAACGCAGCGGCGAACGCAAGGCGCTCGTCGTCGGACACAGCATGGGCGGATTGGTTGCGCGCGCTGCCCTCGCCTACGACAAGCGACGCATCGCGCGGCTGATTCAACTCGGCGCGCCCAACGACGGGTCGTTCGCGCCACTGCAGGCGTTGCGTGCGGTCTATCCGACTGTGCGCAAGATCGCGGCGCTCGATCGCGATCACAGTGCCGAGCATCTCGCGCGCACGGTGTATCACACGCTGCCCGGCATCTATCAGATGCTGCCTGCCGCGAGGAACCCAGGGGAGCCGGACTTGTTCGATCCGCGCAGCTGGCCTGCAGACGAACTGGCACCCGATCCAAAGCTGCTCGCGCGCGCACGCAAGGTTCGCGCGCGACTGCCGGCCGCGAACGAAAGATGCAACGCGATCGTCGGTGTCGGCCAGGAAACGATCGTGTCGGTCGCGTTGCGCGGCAGCGGTTTCGACTACGAGATTCGCGCCGCAGGCGACGGTACCGTGCCGCTAACGCGAGCGCGCTGGGACGAGGCCGCGACGTGGTTCGTGAAAGAGAATCACGGAGCGCTGACGCAGAACGATCA
>CADEEJ010000110.1:3896-11680 GCA_902826315.1 uncultured Steroidobacter sp. | reverse complement strand
GGTTCGTGGACGCTCATTCACAACTGCGCGGGCGCTGGCGCTTGGCTGCATTGGCAGCCGCCGTGCTCAGTGCGTGCGGCGGTGGCGGCGGCGGCGGCGATGCCGCACCGACGCCGACTGCGAGCGCTCCGTCGCGGCCCGTCACGAAATCGGATCTGCAGATCGCGCAAAGCGTGTACGGCAGCGGTCCGCGCACGCCGGTCGGTTTTTATTCCGACCCGCCGCCGAGCGGCCATGGCTACGTTGCAACGATGCATCTCAAGAATGCGGATGTCGACGCCGCCGCCGTCGCGCCGCAACCGCTGTACGAGTTGTGCACTGACGACTGGAATCAGGCGTTCGACTGGTCGGAGCTCGGCGCACAGAACGCGCCGCAGTATTCGGACCTGGTCGAGACCAACGAAGATCCGCGCTACTTCGAGTTCGGTCGCGTTCGCCAGGGCGATCCGCCGTTCTACGTCCGCTCGCGAGTGTTCAAGTGCACGTATCTCGATCGCGCGGACACGAACCTGCGCGCGGCAGCCGGCGCAGCCGGCAAGTTGAATCGACGGCCGCTGACTGCGTCCGAGCTGCGCGACCTGAGCGAATACCTGTGGCAGTTCACTCAGTACAACAACGTCGGGTACGCAGTGATCGAGAGCGGCGGCGCAGCGACTGCCGCGTCGCTGAGTCATACGTTGCACATCGGCAAGCTGGCGCGCGGTGGAATTTCGGCCAGCTGCGATCGCGTCGAAGTCATCGCGTGGCGTCACACGCTCGACACGACGACGGGAACCTTGCAGCTGGAAGCGACGACGCTGTGGAGTTTTGGAGCGCACGAGTCGGCGGGGGTCGTGTCGCTCTGCTCAGGTTAGGCCCTGACTATTTTGCTCCGGAGTACATGCTCACCATGTCGCGGAACGTATCCTGGTCCGCCTTCATGCGGAACTTGATGAACGGGCCCTGCGCCGTGTAGCGGCTCGCTTCGAAGTCGTCGTCGCGGAAGCCTGAGAAGTTGTAGCCGATCGAGATCCACACGTTGCGCGCCACGGTCACGCCGAGGTCGACGCCGACCGACTGGTCGCTCACGCCCGATTGCAGCGAGCTCAGCATCGTGCCGTGCAGGCCCACGTCGAACCGCATCGTCAGCTCGCGCCGCACGTCCACGCCGTAGAGCGTCGACAGCCCGCTGTAGCGCTCACCGTCGAACGTGCTGCGCACGTAGCGGCCGCCGAACTGCAGGCCGAGCTGCGTGCGCGTGTCGAGCTGCCAGTTGGCATTCAGGTTGTTGATGATGCGCGCCGCTTCGATGTCGCTCGACACATCGCTGTGCGCATCCTGCTTCAGGTCGAGGCGATCGAGGATGATCCAACCGCTCGTCGCCGGACGATAGCTCCAGCCGAGCTGCACTTCGCCGGCAGTCGCATCCGAGCCGTTGGCGAACGTCGAATCGAACCAGTGCGCGGTCATCGAGAACGCATGGCCGGCGACCGGCTCGCGATAGAAGCCGCCGGACACGATGCGCCGATCTTCGGCGTCCGAGTGGCGGTTTTCCAGGCGCGAGGTGAACGTCCACAGGTCGGTGCGATACAGCGCGCCGACGAACGTTGCGAGGAAATCGCCGTCGAGTGAGCCGGATGCGAGCGGCACAGCGGCATTGAACGGCTGGATAGCAGGCGCACCCGGTTCCGCAATGGTGCGGCTCTGATCGACGCCCACGTCGAACGACCAGCGCTCATTCAGTTGCCAGCCCTGCGTCAGGCCCGTGTTCGCGAACAGGCGCGGACCGAACTCCGTCGCGCGCTGGTTGATGCTCGACTGCAGCTGCGCGCGCTCCCACGGCACGGTGCGCACGCCGACGCGTGTCGTCTCAGCGTCGAAGAGATCGCCGTCAGCGTGCTCCCATTCGCCGAAGAATGTCGTGCTCGGACGCCAGTGGTAATCGAGGCCGAGCACCGAGCGCGCCGGGAAGTCGACGCTGGAATTCTTGCCGCCGAGCGCGAAGTCCTGCGAGGCGCGCAGCGTGATCAGGTCCTTGAACAGGTCGAGGCTGCCATTCACGAACGCGTGCTGCGATTCGGTGTCGCCGTTCGGCAGGCCCGTGTCAGCAACGTGCCGCGCGCCGGCGCCGATCGAGTAGTCGTCCGCATCGCGACGCAGCTGCGCGCTGACCAGATCGCGTTGCGCACCCGTCTCGAGCACTTCCTGCTGATAGGTTTCGCCTTCGATCGTGAAGCGCTCAGTCAGCTTGTAACGGCCATCGACGCCTACTTTGCGCGTGCCGGCTTCGCTGCCCGCCTGCTGGCCGACACCGAAGCCCGCTTCCTGCTCACGTACATATGCTCGCGCGTCCAGCTTCTCGCTGACGTGCGTGACTTCCGTGAGATACGCATCGGCGCTCGCAGTACGCAGCGGATCGTCCGATTCGCTGCGCGCCACTTCCGCGCGTAGCTCGGTCGTCGCGCCGATCTGCCAGCGCAGGTCCGTGCCGGCGATGCGGCTGTCGCCCGTCGCCGCGCCTTCCTGCAGATAGCTCGCGCCGATCTCGATGCTGTCGTTCGCGAGCTTGACCGCCGCGCGACCGCCGGCCGTCATCTGCGCTTCGCCGCCGTTGAGCACTTCGTACTCGGCGATGATGAACACCGGGTTGAAGTCCTGGTCGCGGCTCGGCACCGGCTGCTTGAAGAACAACGTGCCGTTGAGATAGTCGATGCTGTAATCGACGAACGGCGACAACGGCCGCGACTCGACCACGACTTCGCTGCGGAAGCGGTCGCGCACTTCGAGGCGGATCTTGTCGCTGTTGAGGATGATCGGCCGGCGCGACAGGCGATACAGGCCGGAGGTGCCGTCGCCCTGCAGCTCGTCCTTCACGAAGCCCTGCTCGGATTCGGCAGCGAACGCGCTGTAACCGAAGCGCTCGCCGGCGTAGTCGGACTTGAAGCCCGTGAACGTGCGGCTGTAGCGCGTCAGCTCCGTCAGCGTCAGGCCGGTCTCGAAATCGCCGAACAGCGCGGCGAACTGGCGGCGCTCCAGCTTCACGAACAGCTTGCGCGAGCTAGCGGCCTCGAAGCGCTGTTCGGTCGCGTCACCGTAGAGTGTGTAGAAGCGATCCGGCTGTACGGTACCGAGCAAGCTGTCCTTCGACACTTCGTGATCGCGCGCTGAATCGTAGGCCGCAGTCAGCAGGTACTCACCTTTGATCGCGCCCTTCGCGAAGAACGCGACGCGACCTTCGGTGGCGTAGCCCTCTTCGAGGCCGGCATCGGCCGCCGACTGCATGTTGTCGCTGATCGTGCGGTACGCCGCAGTGTTCTCGGTGAGGCCGACCAGGATCCAGTCGCGCGCCTGCGGCTCCAGCCACACGCGGATTTCCTGCTGGCGACGCTCGCTGAAGCGCAGCCGCAGGATCGCGGTGCCGGCTTGCGTCGTCGGCTCCAGCTCCAGGCGCGCGAGGCCGTCGGCGTCGACGCTGAACGTCGGCTCGCGCGTGCCCACGGCGACGAGCTTGTTGTCGTCGCGCGATTCGACTTCGAACCACGAGCGATACGGCGCCTGTACGCCGAACGAGCCCTGCGTGCCCGGACGCGCCGGCTTGCCCGCGGAGTCGATCATGCGAACCGCGATCACCGGATGCGTGCGGCCGTCGGCCACGAGCGTCGAAGCCTCGCGCACGATTTCGGCGCGCACCGCCCCGCCCGCGTAACGCACGGTTCGTGTCAGGCGCTGCAGCTCATTGCCTTCGCCGTCGCGCACGATTGCGACCAGCTCGTTCGCACCATCGCGCAAGTCGACACCGCGCCAGCGGCTCAAGCTGACGGTGCCGGCCTCGTTCGTCTCGACGCCGTCGAAGTTGAGCGGGCTGACGACGGCACCGTTGTTCTGCAGCTCGACCGTTTGCGACGGCAGGTGCTGAAAGACGATGCGGATGCTCGGAATCGAAGGAACGTCGTTCTCGGCCGGCGCGAGCCAGGCAGTGGCCGGCTGCAACTGTTCGACATCGAACTCGCGTCGCGGCGTCGCGCGGACTGTCGGTGCCGCGGCCGGCGCGCTCGCCGACTTCGCGGAACCGAGCGTACCGACCGTCTCGACCTGCGTGTCGGCCGCAGCGGTCTTCATCATCAGGCTGCCGGCGGCGACGATGCGCAGGCCTTCGATCGCGATGTCGACGCGGCGATTCAGCGCGAGGCTCGCAGGATCGTGACCGGCCGCCAGCGGCTCGTCGGAGCCACGGCCATCGATCGTCACGCGCGACTGATCGATGCTGAGGCGTTCCGACAGATACTTGGCGACGACTTCGGCCCGCGCGCGCGACAGCGCGTAGTTGTCGGGGAACACGGAGCGATTGCGCGCGGCGATCAGCAGTGCATCCGAATGACCGACAGCGGTGAGACGCAGATGGCTCACGCCACGCCAGTCGTTCGCAATCTTGTCGAGCTGCGCGCGGTCGGCCGGCTGAATGGTCACGTCGAGGACGTCGAAGCGCGGCGTGAAGCGATACGACGCGCTCTCGAACAGCATCTCGCCGCGCAGGATCACGTTCTCGACCGGCGCCGTGCGCTGAGCAACTGCCGACTGCGTGTCGAACATCGAGAGCGCCTTGATCGAGATCGAGCCGCTCGCGCCGGCGGCCGACTGCGTGCGCAGCGTCAGCTTCGTCTCGCGATCGTTGCTCACATCGCCGAGCGCGAAGGTGAGCACGTTGCTGCTGATCGACGGATCCGCGGTCGCCTGGCCATCGAGCTGCGCGCTGCCAGCCTGATATTCCAGGCCTTCGGGTAGCATCATCATCACATGCGCGGCGCGGATCGGCAGCTGCGTAACATTCAGCTTCGCGGTGTGCAGCAACTGCGTCGGGCCGGCAACACTCGTCTCGAGCTGGAGTGCCACGCGTCCCTTCGGCACGAGCCGGCGTGCCAGCACGAAGTCAGTGCGCCACAGCGCGCCGCCGCGAACGTCGACGAACTGCGAGTAGGTGCGGCCCGCATTGCTCACGTGATTGGTGCAGCCGGCGAGCTGATGCGTATCGGGAACCGTAACCGTATCCATCTGCACGACGTGCGAGCCCGGCGCGACGTCTTCGAAGTGATACTTGCCTTCGTCGTCGGTGACCGAGTAGCGGCCGTCTTCCAGGTACACGCGAACGCCGGCGACGCCCTGCAGCTGCTGCGTCGGGCTGGCGCAGTCGCCTTCGACGACGCGGCCCATCACGATCGCGCGATTGCGGAACAGCTCTTCGCGCAGCTGAATCGTCGCCTGCGCCGAATTCGAGGCGAGGCCATCGGGGCCGATTGCCCGCGCCGCGTTGACGAGTTGCTTGCCGCGCGCGCCCGCCGTGATTTCGACTACGTAGCGAATGTCGAGGCGCTGACCGGGAGCGAGCGCGCCGCTGGTAAACGTCAGTGTGCGGCCGTCTGCAGAGATTTGCGGATCGGTCGCGACAGCGTCGCCGATCCGCGTCGAGCCGGCGCGATAGCGTGCGCCGAGCGGCAGCTGATCGACCGTCTGCACGCTTGCGACCGCGGCGTTGCTGGAGGTGTTCTCGACAGCCAATTGGTACTGGACGAAGTCGCCGACGGCAGCAACCGTCGTCGTAGTCGTCTTCCGAATGAACAATTGCGTCGCGGCGGCATCGAGCGGCACGTCGACTGCAACGGCCGGCGGCGTGTCCGCGGCGAACGCCGCGCCGTACGAGCCGGGGCTCAAGCGATACGGGCCGCCAGGCGTCTGACCCAGCTCGGCGATGCCCAGTGTCGACGGGAATGCATGACCGGCCGGCGGATCGACAACCAACCGATAGCTGCCGGGCGCGACCAGCGGGAAGCGGAACACGCCAGCGGGCAGCGTGTAGACCGTGCCGCCTGCGTCGGTGACCGGCGAGCCGGTCAGCATTTCCGACGGGTAGCTGCTGACGCCGTCGTCGCCGAACACGGTCGCAGCCAAGCCGGTCGTTGCATCGATCAGCCGCACGCGCGCGCCGTCGATCGGCGTGCCGCTGCGCGAATCGAAAATCAAACCGTAGGGATCGACGAGCGCCATCGCACTGCTGGTGTCATTCGCGTCTGCAGCGTCGACGTAACGCGTGTCGATCTGCGCGTTGCGCTCGACTTCGAGCACGCAGTTGCCGCTCGTGACCGAGCTCGCGCGGGTCTGGATGTAGCCGACGAAGATGCCGGTGTTCGCGCCCGTCTCCGCGATGCGCAGCGTCTCGGCATCGCCGCGCGGAGTGCTGAGCCGCACGTCGAGGTAGTCGACGGCGGCCGGATCGCGATCCTGATCCGCGTCCGTCACGCGCACGAATGCCGCTTCGCCGCCGTGCAGTGTGGCCGTCGACGCGAGCGGAATCGGCTGTGAAGGATCCAGAGGAGCGCCATCCGCCTGCACCGGCGGCGGCAACGTCACCATGCCGCTCGAGCTGCTGCACTGAGTCGGGCCCGCCATGCTCGGCGTGCCATTGCCAGCCGCGGCGCGCAGGATCGCGACCGCGGACAACGTCGGCTGCGGAGTCACGATGGCCGTGACGCGATTCGTGGTGATGGTGGTCGGCGTGCCGCCCGCGCCGACGAAAGAGACAGTCGCGACGTTGTCGATCCCTGTACCGGCCGGCGTCACAGTTTGCGCAAGAGCCGGTCGCGACACCGACAGCAGACCGGCGAGCGCAACGCCCGCCAGGCGCGCAATCCACGCGCCCATAGATACACCGAGGGCGGAGCGGCTCTTCGCCGCCCCGCCCGCGTTGTGTATCACAGTCTGCAGTGACGCTCTGTGCATCGATCAGTTATTGATTGATCGTCACAGTGAAGCGCACCGTCGCCGTGCCGTTGTTCGCGGCCACGGAGCCGGCGTTGACCACAACCCGCGGCGTCGGCGCCGCCTGGTAGTTCGTGTCCGGCAGCCCGCTCCCGTCGAGGGAGATGCTGCCCGGGAAGAACGTGGTGTTCGCCGGGATGTTGTCGATCACGTTCACAGCGTCGGCGGCCGTCGTCGTGCTGCCGTTGGTCACCGTGATCGTATACTCGACGCGCGCACCCGGGATCGCCTTGGGGTCGCTCCCGAGGTTGAACGGATCCCAGACCACTGCAGCGGTCTTGTTGAGCGTCAGCGCAGCGGACTGGATGTGGTACTGATCCGCAGCCGACTCGGAGTTGTCGCGACCCGCGTCCGCCCACACGACATCGACGCCGGCGGTATCGGGGCCGGCCGTCTGCGCAAGCGGCGTAGTGCTGCCGACCGGCGTGGCGCGCGCCGTCAGGCGCACGTTGGCGTACTGGTTGTTGGTCGCGGAGACTGGAATGTCGGCCACGACGAACACGACCACGCTTTCGCCATCCGCGTCCGTGATCAGCGAGTTGATGTTGGTCGCAGTGTCGGTGCCGGCGTCGTACGCGCCGTTGCCGTTGCTGTCGACGAAGATGCGCAGGTTGTTGACGTCCTGGTTGTCGGTCTGCGTGAACACCACCGTGCCGGCTTCGTTCACGACCGACAGCACGTAACCCTGCGTCGAGTTACCGGTGTTGGTCAGCTGGAAGCGGGTGACGACGTTGTTGATACCCGGCGTGGTCTGGGTCGCAGTCCCGCCGAGCTCCGACACCGTGAAGTCGATGCGCGTGTCGACCACGAACGAGGCCGTTGGGCTCGTGATCGTGGTTTGATTCACGCCGCCGACGCTGTAGTCGACCGTCGCCGAGTTGGTGATGTTCGTGCCGGAGGCCGTGCCGTTCGCGTACGCCCCCTGCAAGACGCCAACCGAGGACAGTGCGAGCAGCGCGAGGCTAGCGTTTTTAACGTGCCTTGCGATTGTCATT
>CADEEJ010000110.1:0-3796 GCA_902826315.1 uncultured Steroidobacter sp. | reverse complement strand
CCGGTGCCCATCGCGGAGCCCGCGACGTACGTCATGTGCTCCGGCACGGGATTGGCGATCACGACGTTGTCGGTCGGCGTCTTGCAGACGTTGGTCGCGGTGATCGTCCAGACGATTTCGTCGCCCGGCACGACCTTGCCGACGGGCACGAGACGCTTGACCTTCTGGCCCTGCTCGACGACCTCGCGCTCGTTCTCGCCGACGGTCTTCAATTCGACGCACGCCTTGTCGGCCGCATAAGCGCCGGCGGTCAGCATCGTCATCGCAACAGCGGCAATCGCCATCTTCCCGTTCATCGTCCCTTCTCCTGGTCTCAATTGATGGTCACGGCGAATCGAATCGTCTGCGGCCCGGACGCGCCGCTGAGATCGCCGAGGTTGACCCGCACTTCGGCGGGCGCGGAACCGAATGTGCCGGCGTCGTCGCCGGCGGTGTCCGTGAGCGCCGCGCCGTTGAGCTGCAGCGAGCCGGTCACGTAAGTGGTGTTCGCAGGAATCGGATCGGTGAAGCCCGCGTTGGCCGCGGTGCCGGTGCCGCTCGGGGTCACGACGATCTGATAGGTAATCGTCGCGCCGGGCAGAGGCCGTGCTCCGCCGAACAGGTCGAGGATCGACTGCGACTTCACGGCCGTCAGCTGCACGTCGGCGACCAGGTACTCGCCGAACAGCACGGCGTCGCCGCCGGTCGTGCCGGCCACGGCCTCGACTCCGCCGTCACCGGTGAGGCCAAAGCTCGCGCCCTGAGTACCCGTGCCGGTCGCTGCAGCAGCACTGAGCTGGCTGCGGCCACGATTGCCATTCACGACGGTGCCCGGAATGTCGTTGACGACGATGAGACGGACGCTTTGGTCCGCGTTCAACGTCGGATCGTTCACACCCGGGTTGTAAGCCAGGTCGCTGCCGGAGAAATCGCCGCTGTCGTCGGTGTCGAAGTAGATCGCGGGCGACGCCAGCGTCGGATCGAAATCGTCGCCGACGACGCCCGCGCTGAGCGCCGTGAGATTGAAGGTCTCGATGCCGTTGCCGGTGTTCGTCAGCGTGAAGATCAGCTCTTCGGCGAGCGCGCCCGGCGAGGTCTGGACGGTGGCGGTAGCGAGCGTCAGCACCGCGTCGAGCCGCTCGGCGACTCTGAGGGTGCTGGTGTTGGAGGAGGCGGTGACGACGGTCGAACTGCCGAGCGTGTAGCTGACCTGCGCGGTGCTCTGGATGTTGGTGCCGGCGGCGGTGCCGGCAGCGTGCGAGGCGAACGGCGCGCCCAGCACAGCGATGCCTGCAACTGACAACCAACGAGCTCTGACCACGGCAACCTCCCGGTATTCCCAAAGGTCGCGCCCGCACGCGGGGAGGGGCTGCTCGTTGATAAGTCAGCTGGTCAATCGTTCTTGATCTGCCCCTCCACTCACTAGTGGGCGTTTCCTTGCGTGGGGCCCATGTTTGACAAATCCCGATATGGAATTGTGAGATCGGTCGCAGTTCACCGGCCGGCGGCTCAAGTTTCCAAGCAAGTTGTCGAGCCCATCGCGCTTTTGACGTTGTTCTGTAAAACCGGGCGCTCGCGGGCACCGACGCAGTGCGAAATCCGTTCGGCAGAATGTGTGCGATGCGCACGCAGCCGCGCGTGACCTGCGCACGGAGGCCAGCGGTTAGGGCAGAGCCGGAGGCGGGGCGCCTGCTGCACCAACCGCCAACCGCTAACCGCCAACGGCTTCTCTGTTCTTATCCCGAATTGCCATAACCGCGTCAAACTGTGAACGCTTCGTCGTGCCTGCGCTGCGGGCCTTAACTACCCTGCGCAGGATGTTCTCGCCTCGCGCACGACGAATCGCTCTCCTCTGGCTCGCGCTGGCAGTCGCCGGCCAGGCCGGCGCCGCCACGATCAACGGGACCGTTTTCGAGGATCGCAACTACGGCGGCGGTGCGGGCCGCTCGCTGCTCGCCTCCGGCGGACAAGCGATCTCCGGCGTACGCGTCGAGCTGTATCGGCAGAGCACCGGTGCGCTCATCGATTCCGACACGACGACTGCTACCGGGACGTACTCACTCGACACCGGCAACGGCGCGAACTCGGCGACGGTGCACATCGTGCGTGTCGTCAACGGCTCGGTTCGCTCGGTACGCACAGCAGGCTGCACGACGTGCGTCGGCGTACAGACCTATCGCACCGACGTTTCGAACGCGAGCTTGCCGCCGCAGCCGGTCACGAACCGCGTCGGCGGCGAGACGCCGAGCCTCAGCGACGCCGCATCCAATACCAGCGGCGCGAACTTCAGTACGCTCAACACGGCGGCGCAGGCGGCGCAGTCGATTACGCTGGTCGATCCGGTCGCCACCACTTCGACGATCGGCAACGTCGACTTCGGCTTCAACTTCGACACGATCGTGAACACGCGCGACGCGACCCCCTGCACGGCGTCCGGAACGAACGCCACGTTCTACCCGTGCCAGGGCAGCTTGCGTCAGTTCATCATCAATGCCAACGCTCTGGGCAGCGAAGGCTCGCTCACGCAGGCGGGCAGCGGCCAGATCGACTACGCGAACGCGACGCTGCCGTCGGGCTTCGAATCGAGCATCTTCATGATTCCGAGCGCCGCGCTGACGAGCGGTGTCGCGGTGATCACGCTCGCGACTGCATTGCCGAACGTGACCGGCGCGAGCACACGACTCGACGCGACCACGCAGACGGTGAACATCGGCAACACCAACAGCGGCGCCGCTCTGGGCACCGGCGGCTCGGTCGGCGTCGACAACATCTCTCTCCTGCAATTCCAGCGGCCGGAAGTCCAGCTGAACTGCGCGGCAAGCGCGACGGCGATCACGCTGGGCGGCAGCTCGCAGACGATCATCGGCTTCGCGCTCCGGCAGGGCTACATCCTGCTGTCCGGAGTTTCCAGCACTGCACGCAACAATCTCGTCGGCATGACCGCGACCGGCTCCAGCGCCGACGATTCGACGGCGGCGTACGGCATCACGTTCTCCGCGAGCGCAGCGACGGTTCGGAGCAACTTCGTGACGGTCAACAACTCGGCGATCCGCAGCGATGGCGGCGCGGCCGGCTCGGTCGTTACGCTCAACGAAGTGGCGCGTCCGTCTGCGGGTCACACCAATACGTTCGACGGCATCCTGCTGATCAACGGCGCGACCAACGTGCAGATCACCGCGAACCTCGTGCGCGATCAGCGCGGCGGCGGCATCGAGCTCGGCTTCGGCGCGGTCACGGACAGCTACACGAACGTGACGGTGTCGAACAACACCGTGACCAACAACGGCTTCGATTCCGGCTCGACCCCGTCGACCGAACGGCTCGGCATGGTCGGCTACCTCTATACCGGTAGCAACGTCCTGTTCTCTCGCAACCGCGTGTTCAGCAACGGCGGGCCGGGCCTGGTGCTGCTCGGTGCGACCGGCACGACCGTGAGCCAGAACAGCTTCAGCTCGAACGGTGGCGCGACCGCGGTCAGCGGCCTCGCGATCGACCTGGATCCGAACACGCGCGACCCGAACTCGCTCGGCACGCCGAACGGCGCGACGATCAACGACGCCACCGACGGGGACAGCGGCCCGAACGGGCTGCTGAACTTTCCGGTCATCACCTCGGCGATCATCGCCAACGGCGAGCTGTCGATCACCGGCTTCGCGCGGCCAGGCAGCGCGATAGAGCTCTACGCCGCGCAATCGCCGGCCGACCCGAGCGGCTTCGGCGAGGGATTGACGTATCTGACGACGCTGACCGAAGGCGGCGGCACGGACTTGAACGCGACCACCGGCACCTACGGGCCGGCGGCGATCAACGGCCTGCT
>CADEEJ010000109.1:8511-15390 GCA_902826315.1 uncultured Steroidobacter sp. | reverse complement strand
GATCCCGAGCGCACCAAGCGCTGGCTGCAGACGGCCGGCATGAAGGAAGGCGAGGTGATCGAGAGCCGCATGCTCTCGAAGCAGATCGAGCGCGCGCAGCGCAAGGTCGAGGCGCACAACTTCGACGCCCGCAAGAACCTGCTCGAATACGACGACGTCGCGAACGACCAGCGCAAGGTCATCTACCAGCAGCGCACCGAGTTGATGGCCGCCGAGGATGTCGCCGACGCCGTGGCCGGCATCCGCCACGAAGTCGTGAACACGATCATCGACCGCTTCGTGCCGCCGAAGAGTCCCGAAGAGATGTGGGACATCGACGGCCTGAACCAGGCGATCGAGCGCGACTTCGCGGTGCCCATCGACACCAAGCGCTTGCTGGAGGCCGACGAGAACATGGCGGAGGACGGCCTGCGCCAGAAGATTTTCGAGGAAGTCGATCGCGCCTACGAA
Source organism: uncultured Steroidobacter sp. (assembly GCA_902826315.1). Lineage (GTDB taxonomy): Bacteria > Pseudomonadota > Gammaproteobacteria > Steroidobacterales > Steroidobacteraceae > Steroidobacter. The sequence goes on along the minus strand of CADEEJ010000109.1, from coordinate 14,940 downwards.
GCCAAGGTGCAGCAGTACGGCGCGGAGCTGGTGCGGCCGATCGAGAAGTCGATCATGCTGCATCAGCTGGATCAGCATTGGCGCGAGCACCTGGCCGCGATGGACTACCTGCGCCAGGGCATCCACCTGCGCAGCTACGCGCAGAAGAATCCGAAACAGGAATACAAGCGCGAAGCGTTCGAGCTGTTCACCGCGATGCTCGATCGCATCAAGCACGACACGGTTTCAGTGCTCTCGCGCATGCAGCTGCGCACGCAAGCCGAGATCGACGCGGAAGAAGAGGAACGGCAGCGGCGCCTCGCGCGTGCGATGCAGTTCCAGCACGCCGCACCCGAGCAGATCACGGCGGCGCCGCCGCAGGGGCCGGTGTCGGAGCCGCAGCAGCGCGGCGAACCGGAGCCGGTCGCGCAGTTCGTGCGCGAGACCAAGAAGGTCGGCCGGAATGAGCCGTGCCCGTGCGGGTCAGGGAAGAAGTACAAGCACTGTCATGGAGCGTTGGCGAAAGAGGGATAGAAGCGGTCAGCGGTCAGCGGTTGGCGGTTAGTGCAGAAGAACAAGATAGTTCACGTCGTGGCGGGCGCGCTCTTTGATGCGAGCGGGCGTGTGCTCATTGCGCAGCGACCGGCCGGCAAGCACATGGCGGGCGGTTGGGAGTTTCCCGGCGGCAAGCGTGAGCCGGGTGAGCAGCCGCGCGATACGCTGGTGCGTGAGCTGGATGAGGAGCTCGGCATTCAGGTCCATGAGGCGACGCCGCTCATCGCCTACGAGCACCAGTATCCGCACCGTCGCGTCCTGCTCGATTTGTGGGCCGTCATTCGCTTCAGCGGCGAGCCGCAGCCGCTCGATGCGCCGGCGCTGCAATGGGCGGCGATCGAGGATCTGGAACGCATCGGCCTGCTCGAAGCGGATCTGCCGATGATCGGCGCGTTGCGCGATTACAGCTCGCGCTCGAAGAAGCGCAACACCATCTCGTAGAAGTGCCGGCCCTGCTGCTGCATGCGCACGAGTCCGTGCTTGCCGCCCGGGTAGGTCATCATGTCGAACTGCTGCGTCTTCGATTGCAGTGCCTGCATCATCATCGTGCTGTGCGTGAACAGCACGTTGTCGTCCGCCATGCCGTGCACCAGCAGCAGCTTGCCGTGCAGTGCGCCGGCGTTCGGTATCACTGAGCTCGCTGCGTAGCCGCTCGCATTCGCGCTCGGCATTCCGAGGTAGCGTTCGGTGTAGTGCGTGTCGTAAACCCGCCAGTCGGTGACGGGTGCACCGGCGACGCCTGCCTTGAACGCATCGGTTGTCGTCAGTGCCATCAGCGTCATGAAGCCGCCGTAGCTCCAGCCCATGATGCCGATGCGTTGCGGATCGACGAACTCCAGCGTCTTCAGGAACTCCACGCCGCGCAGCTGATCCGTGACCTCGACCTTGCCGAAGCGCTGCGCGAGCGCGGTTTCGAACGCGTTGCCGCGGAAGCCCGAGCCGCGGTTGTCGAGCGTGAACACGACGAAGCCGTGCTGCGCGAGGATCTGGCGGAAGTAGCCGCCGCCCATCCATTCTTTCTTCACGTACTGGTTGTGCGGCCCGCCGTAAACGTCGACGACGACGGGATAGCGCTGGCCAGCCTGCAGCTGCGCCGGCTTGGTCAGTCGGTAATTCAGTTGCTGGCCGTCTTCCGCGGCGATCGAGCCGAACTCCTCCTTGACGTGAGCGTCGAGGAATTGGTGGTACGGATGTGTCTCGTCGAGCGCGTTGCGCACGAGCCAGTGCTGCAGCGAGCCGTCGAGCTTGTGCAGGCTCGCGTTCGGCGGCTGATCCGGCGACGAATACACGTCGAGGTAACCGCGCTCGCCGGGCAGCAGCTTCACGTCGTGCCAGCCCGACTCGCGCGAGATCCGCTGCGGCGTCTCGGGTGTGCGCGTGTCGAGTGAAGTCACGTACAGCTGGCGTTCCAGCGTCGAGGCCGCGTTCGCCATGAAGTACACGTTGCCGTGCTTCTCGTCCACGCCGACCAGCCCGTTCTCGGTGTTGTTACCGACCGCCATCCACTCGCCGGCGGTCAGCGGACGCAGCAGCTTGCCGTCGAGGTCGTACAAGTAGAGATGTTTGTAGCCGGAGCGCCGCGAGCTCCACACGAACGCAGCGCGCTGCTTCAGGAAGTGCAGGTCGCTGTTCAGCTCGATCCAGTTCGGGCTCGTCTCCGTCAGCAGCGGTTGCGCACCGCCGCTCGCGGCGTCGATCTTGAGCAGGTCGAGCCGCTTCTGGTCGCGAGGCTGACGCTGGATCGCGAGATGCTTCGAGTCCGCAAACCAATCGACGCGCGCGAGATAACCGTCGCCGAGTTGCAGCTCGACCGGCGTAACTTTGCCGGACGCGAGCTCGAGCACATTCAGTTCGACACGCGTGTTGGGAGTGCCCGCCGCCGGATAGCGCTGGCGATACATGCGCGCGCCGTCGGCGTTGATCTCATAGCGCTCGACTTCCTGCACCGGCGCGTCGTCTATGCGCGTGTACGCGATGCGCGAGTCGTCCGGCGACCACCAGTAGCCCGTATCGCGATCCATTTCTTCCTGCGCGATGAACTCCGCGACGCCGTTCTGCACGAGCCCGGCGCCGTCGGTCGTCAGGGCGCGCTCCTGGCGCGTGCGCAGATCGATAGCGAACAGGTTCTGGTCGCGGATGAAGCTCACGTAACGCCCGCCGGGCGAAAAGCGCGAGTCGGTCTCGTAGCCGGCGGTGTTCGTCAGGCGCGTGACCGGATTCGCGACCGCATTCAACTCGTATAAGTACAGATCGCCGCCGAGCGGAATCAGCAACCGCCGTCCATCGGCGGCGAACTGGTACTCGACGATTCCGCGCAGCGAGGCCGTGCGTTGCCGCTCGCGCCGGGCTTCTTCTTCGGCGGACAGCCGCTCTTCGCCGCCGAGCAGGGCGCGCGAGTCGACCAGCAGCCGCGATTTGCCCGTCTGCGTATCGAAAGCCCACAGGTCCAGCTGATCCTTGTTGTCCTGCTTGCCTTGCAGGTAGGTGACGTAGCGCCCGTCCGGCGAGAATTTCGCCTCGCGCAGGCGCGGACCGCCCAGATCGGGTGCACCGAAAATTCGTTCGACGGTGAGCTGCGCAGCGGTTGCATTGATTGCCATGAGAGAAACGAGCAGGGCTGTTGTATACCGCATGGTGGAGTGCTGGTGCCGATTCATTCGTCGCGATGATGACACTAAACTACGCGCCCCACGCACGTCGCCAGAGGTTCTCATGAAGAAGGCCCTCGCGCTCCCGGCGCTAATGCTGCTCGCCGCTTGCAGCGCCGATTCGACGCGTCCTGGCGATGCGTCGCCCGAGTTCGCGTATCCGCCGGCCGCGCGCGTCACGCAGGTCGACGACTATCACGGCACGCGAGTCGAGGATCCGTATCGCTGGCTGGAGCAGGTCGACGGCACGCAGACGCGTCAGTGGATCACCGCCGAGAACGCGCTGGCGCAGCCGTTTCTCGAAGGAATTCCGGCGCGCGACGCGATCAAGAAGCGCATGACGGAGCTGTGGAATTACGAGCGCTACGACCTGCCCATCCATCGCGGCGATCGCTACTTCTACACGCGCAACGACGGTTTGCAGAACCAGAGCGTGCTGTACGTGACGGACGGCTTGCAAGGCAAGCCGCGCGTGCTGCTCGACCCGAACACGTTGAGCAAGGACGCGACCATCGCGCTCAGCGAGTTCGTGCCGAGCCCCGACGGCAAGGTGCTCGCATACAGCCTGTCGGACGGCGGCACTGACTGGCGCAGCTGGCATTTCCGCGACGTCGCGAGCGGCACCGACCTGCCGGATGTCTTGCGCTTCATCAAGTTCGCCAACGTTCAGTGGACTGCAGACTCGCGCACCGTCTACTACGCGCGCTACCCGCAACGCGCCGACGGCTCGGGCGACGACAGCAAGCAGCGCGAAATCTATTGGCACAAGATGGGCACTGCGCAGGCCGCCGACGAGCGCGTGTTCAAAGTCGTCGATCATCCGACGCGTAATCCGTACGTGCAGGTCTCGGACGATTTCCGCTACCTCGTGATCTGGCTGTACGACGGCTCGCAGCAGAACGGCATCTATTACCGCACGCTCGGCGCGGACGGCGCGCCGTCCAGCGAAGTCGTGCGGCTGTTCGACACGTTCGATGCGGACTACGAATTCGTCGCGGAGATCGACGACACGTTCTACGTGCGGACCACGAAGGACTCGCCGAACTCGCGGCTGATTGCCGTGCCGGCGACCTCGGCCGAGCGCAAGAACTGGCGCGTGATCATCCCGGAAGGCGAGCACGCGCTGATCGAGGCGACGATCGTCGGCGGCCGCATCTTCGGGCAGTACCTGGAGAATGCACACTCCGCGGTCCGTGCCAGCGACCTCACCGGCAAGCCGCTCTACGACGTAAAGCTGCCCGGCTTCGGTCGCGCCATCGGCTTCCTCGGCGACGCGAACGACGGCGAAACGTTCTTCGCATACACCGACTATCTGACGCCGGCTTCGATCTCGCGCATCGATGTTGCGACCGGCGAGGTCAGCCTGTTCCGCGCGCCGAAGATCGCCGTCGACACCAGCGGCTTCGTCACCGAGCAGGTTTTCTATCGCAGCAAGGACGGCACGCGCGTGCCGATGTTCATCACCAGCAAGCGCGGGCTGACGAAGAACAGCCAGAACCCGGTGATGCTGTACGGCTACGGCGGCTTCAACGCCGCGCAGCAGCCGGAATTCAGCGTGCCCGTGCTCGTGTGGCTGGAGATGGGCGGGACCTTCGCGCTCGCCAACCTGCGCGGCGGCTCCGAGTACGGCGAGGCCTGGCATCGCGCCGGCACGAAGCTCGACAAGCAGAACGTCTTCGACGATTTCATCGCCGCCGCGCAATGGCTGATCGACGAGAAGTACACCTCGACGCCGAAGCTTGCGATCCGCGGCCGCAGCAACGGTGGATTGCTCGTGGGTGCGGCGCTCACGCAGCGGCCGGACCTGTTCGGTGCCGCGTTGCCGACCGTCGGCGTGCTCGACATGCTGCGTTATCACACGCCGAGCGCGAACGCGCGGCAGTGGTCCAGCGACTACGGCCTCAGCGAGAACGCGGCGGAGTTCCGCGCTCTCTACGCATACTCACCGGTGCATAACGTGCGGCAGGGAACGTGTTACCCGCCAACGCTGGTCACGACGGCGGACCGCGACGATCGCGTCGTGCCGTGGCACAGCTACAAGTTCACCGCGCAGCTGCAACAGGCGCAGGGTTGTCCGAATCCCGTGCTGCTGCGAGTGGAGACGCGCGCGGGGCACGGCCCCGGCAAACCGGTGTGGATGCAGATCGAGGACTTCGCCGACCAATGGGCGTTCCTCGTGAAGACGCTGCGCATGGAGCAGGAGATGCGGCTGGCGGAGTCGGGCTAACCCGATTCTTCTGTGTCGGTCTTCGGCTGGTCTTCCGTCTCGGCTGCGCTGCCCGGGATCGCGTGCTGCTCCGACGCCCACGCACCCAGGTCGATGAGCTTGCAGCGCTCGCTGCAGAACGGCCGCCACGGCGAGCTCTCGTTCCACTCGACCGCGCGCTCGCAAGTCGGACAGCGAACGCTCGTGCTCACGTGCAGACGGTCAGCTGGAACTTGACGTCCTCGGTCGCCTGCGCCGGTCGCGCGCCCGGGTCCGTCCAGCGCAGGAAGCGGATGCTGCAGCGATGCTGGCTGCCGCTCACTTCGGGGAACAGGTCCGTGCCGGCCGGCAGCGCGATGCGCAGCAGCTGACTGGGACTGTCGCGCTCGAACGCGAGCTGGAAGTTGCCGCCGACTGCAGTCTCGGGCTTCGGCCGGCCCGCTTCGCGCGTCAGCCACAGCAGCTCGATGACGGCGTCGCACAGCGGCCGGATCGTGACCATCCACTCGCCGTAGTTCTTCGCGCGCACCGAGAACGGCTGATCGAGCCAGTGGCGATAGTCGGGCAGGTCGAACTCGCAGGTGCCGCCGGGAATCGTGCTGCGATGCTTGATCGCATTGAGGAACTCCGAGTCGCGCAGCTTCTGCATGAACAGCGCGCCGGCCGCGTTCAGCTCCGCACGCAACCGTTCGAGGTTCGTCAGCACGGCACGCAATCGTCCGGTGTCGACGCCGGGCCGCGCCTGGTAGTCGGCCATGACGCTCATCTGGCGCTCGAGCTCCTTGAGCACTTCGCTGCGCACGTCGCCGCGCGCGGTGATTGCAAGAATTTCCAGCAACGAGCCGACGGCGGCGCGTGTTGACCACGCATCCTCGCGCTCCTCGTGGAAAAGGGCTTGGCCGTAGAGGAAGTCCAGCCGCAGGAAGGTGCGCATCCGCTCGTTGAGCGGCTGCTCGTACACCGGACCGGAAGGGTTGCGGTCGCGCGAGGTCATTGACGCGAATTGTGAAGCACTCGGGCGCCGTTGAAAAACCCTTTTTT
>CADEEJ010000109.1:4140-8411 GCA_902826315.1 uncultured Steroidobacter sp. | reverse complement strand
AATGAACGACCTGTTCTCACTGCAGGGCCGCGTCGCCCTGGTCACCGGCGGCTCCCGCGGTATCGGCAAGATGATCGCGAAGGGCTTCATCGCGCAGGGTGCGCGCGTCTACATCTCAGCGCGCAAGGCGGATGCCTGCGAGCAGACGGCGAAGGAGCTGTCGCAAGGCGGCGGCAAATGCGTCGCGTTGCCCGTCGATGTGTCGACCAACGAAGGTATCGCAGCGCTCGTCGCTGCTTACGGACGCCACGAGTCGAAGCTCGACATCCTGGTGAACAACGCCGGCGCCGCCTGGCTCGCCGAGTTCGATGCTTTTCCGGAGAAGGGCTGGGACAAGGTCGTCGACCTGAACCTCAAGGCGCCGTTCTTCCTGACGCAAGCGCTGCACGGCGCGTTGCAGGGCGCGGCACGGCCGGATCGGCCGTCGAAGGTGATCAACATCGCGTCGATCGACGGCGTGTCGGTGAATCCGCAGGAGACGTACTCATATGCCGCGAGCAAGTCGGGGCTGATGCACCTGACGAAGCGCATGGCACTGCGGCTGGCGCAGGACAACATCGTCGTCTCGGCGATCGCACCCGGCGCGTTCGCGTCGGACATGAACACGCTCGCGCGCGATCACGCCGACGAGGTCGCGAAGCGGATCCCGGTGAAGCGCATCGGCACGGACGAGGATATGGCGGGTGCCGCGATCTTCCTGGCGTCGCGTGCCGGGGATTACGTGGTGGGGTCGACCATCATCGTCGACGGCGGGGTTACGTACGCGCGGGGCTAGTCGGGCCGAAACCCGACTCTTCACCGCTTCGCGGTCTTGCGTTCCGCGCTTGCCTTGTCCACGAGCTGCCGCGCGATCTTCAGCATCTCGTCGTGCGACTTGCCCATCGCGATGTATTTTCCGTCGATGATCATGTGCGGCACGCTATTGACCTTGTAATCGCGTGACAGCTGCTCGGCGCGCATCGCCTTCGCTGTCACTCCCGGCGACTCGAACGCCGCCCGGAACTCGGCGGCATCGACGCCGTGTTCCGCTGCCCACGCTGCCAGCTCATCTTCGCTGAACAGGTGTCGCTGCTCCTTGTGAATGCTGTCGAACAGCGCGTCGTCGAGGCGTGCGAGATCGCCCGTCGCTTCGAGCGCGTAATACGCGCGGCTCAACTGGCCCCACTCGCGCCGGTTGAACGACACCGGGACCCGCACGAACGTCGCGTTCGCCGGCAGCTCCTTCGCCCACTTCACTACGTGCGCCTGCAATGCATAGCAGTGCGGGCAGCCGTACGAAAAGAACTCGATGACTTCCACCTTGTCCTGCGTCGACGTCGGTTGCGGCGGCGTCAGCAGCTGGTAGTCCTGGCCTTGCACCTGCGCATACGCAGGTGCAGCCAGCACGCACAACAAAGCGGCGAAGATGCGCGAACGATTCATGGATCAGCCCTTCTTGTCCGCTGCAGCCGGCTTCTCGATGTCGAGCAGCTCGACCTCGAAGATCAGCGTGGCGCCGGGCGGAATCGCGCTGCCGGGCGGCGAGCGGTCGCCGTAGGCGATGTCGGCCGGGCAGGTGAGCTTGCTCTTGCCGCCGACCTTCATCAGCTGCACGCCTTCGGTCCAGCACTTGATCACGCCGTCGAGCGGGAACGAGGCCGGCTCGCCGCGGTCGCGCGAGCTGTCGAACACTTTGCCGTTCGGCAACGTGCCGTGGTAGTGCACCTTGACCGTATCGGTCGACTTCGGCGACGCGCCCGTGCCTTCCTTGATCGTGGCGATCACGAGACCCGAGGCAGTGCGCTTGGCACCTTTCTCCGCTGCGGCCTTGTCGAGCACCGCCTTGCCGGCGGCGGTCGCACGCGTCTTCTGCATCTCCTGCAGCTTCGTCAGGTACTGCTGCGGATCGACCTTCGGCGTCTTGCCCCTGGCGCCGTCGGCGATGCCGGCCTTGACGAATTCCAGTTCCGCGTCGGTGAGGTTGAACGACGTGATGCTGGTCGACATCAAAATGCCAAGCGCGTACAGCGCCTTGTCGTCATCGGTCTGCGGCTCGGCCGCGCGCGCCATCGTTGCAGCGGCGCAGAGCGCGATAGCGAGTGTCAGGGCAGGCAACGGACGCATGGCAATTCCTTGCAAATGTGAAGGGGCGGCAAGCATACCGAATCAGCGTGCTGAGATCAGCGCCCAGAGGTCCCGCCGCCGCTCGTCAGGCCGCGCGCTTCCAGCAACGGGCCGATCTCGGGCCCCTTGCCGTAGAAATCCCGGAACATGGTCAGCGCATCGACACTGAAGCCGCGGGACAGCACCTTCTGCCGCAGCAGGTCGCCGTTTTCGCGCTTCAGCCCGCCATGCGTGTCGAACCAATGCTCGGTATCGCGTGCCAGCACTTCGCTCCAGATGTAGGCGTAATACCCGGAGGAATAGCCGATCGGGCTCGCGAAGACGTGCGAGAAATACGTCGAGCGGTAGCGCGGCGGCACCGGTCCGAAGTCGATGCCGGCGGCCTTGAGCGCGTCGCTCTCGAACTTCGCGACGTCAGCCTGGGCCGGCGTTTTGCCGGCGGGCAGCTGATGCCAGGCCTGATCGAGCAGCGCGGCGCCCAGGTATTCCGTCGTGGCATAACCCTGGTTGAACTTGCGCGCTGCGAGCACCTTGTCCATCAGCGCCTGCGGCATCGACGCGCCGGTCTGATAGTGACGCGCGTAGTTCGCGAGCACGCGCGGCTCCGTCATCCACATTTCGTTGTATTGCGACGGGTACTCGACGAAGTCGCGCGGCACACTGGTGCCCGAGAATTGCGGATATTGGACGTTCGAGAACAGGCCATGCAGTGCGTGGCCGAACTCGTGGAACGCCGTGTTCACCTCGTCGGAAGTGAGCAGCGTCGGCTGGCCCGCCGGCGGTTTCGGGATATTCAGGTTGTTGACGACGACCGGCTTCGTGCCGAGCAGGCGTGCCTGCTCGACGAAGCTGTTCATCCAGGCGCCGCCGCGCTTGTTGCTGCGTGCGTACCAATCCACCAGGAACAGCCCGTGCTGCGAGCCGTCGCTGTCGAACACTTCGAACACGCGCACGTCTTCCTGGTACTTCGGCAGGTCCTTGCGTTCTTTGAAGTTCAAGCCGTACAGCTCGTGCGCGGCGAACAGCACGCCGTCGACGAGCACGCGGTTCATTTCAAAGTACGGACGCACTTCGGATTCGTCGTACGAGTAACGCGCCTTGCGCACCTGCTCGGCGTAGAAGTCCCAATCCCACGGCTCCAGCTTGAACGACGCGGTGCCGTTCGCTTTCGCCTGTGCGTCGATCAGCGCTTGAATGTCCGCCGCCTCGCGCTTCGCATTCGCGACCGCCGGCGGTGCGAGCTGACTCAGCATGCTGTTCACTGCGTTGGCGTTGAGCGCGGTCTCGTCCTCGAGCACGTACGCGGCGTGACTGCTATAGCCGAGCAATGCGGCGCGTTCCGCACGCAGCTTCACGATCTGCGCGATCTCGTTGGTCGTGTCGAACTCGCCGCCCCAACCGCGTTCGGTCGACGCGCGATAGACGCGCTCGCGCACCGCGCGATTCTTGAGTTGCGTGAGTGAGGGCTGCGTCGTCGTGTTGAGCAGCGCGATCACCCACTTGCCTTCGAGCTTGCGCTCTTTCGCCGCTTCGGCCGCCGTGGCGATCTGCTCGTCCGTCATGCCATCCAGGTCGGCGCGATTGTCCACGACGACCGCGGCAGCATTGACGCCCTTCAGCACCGTTTGCCGGAACTCGGTCGTGAGCTTCGAGATCTGCTCGTTCAGCTGCTTGAGCTGGGTCTTGTCGGCATCCGACAGGCGGGCGCCGGCGCGCACGAAATTCGTGTGAGTACGCTCCAGCAGCCGCAGCGATTCGGGATCGAGCTGCAGCGACGCGCGCTGCTCGTACAGCGTGCGCACGCGGGCGTACAACGCGGGATCGAGGTAGATCGCGTCGCTGTGCGCCGACAGCTTCGGCGACATTTCCGTCGACACTGCTTCGAGCTGCGGGTTGGTGTTCGAGGCCGTCAGGTTGCCGAACGCCGCGCTGACGCGCGTCAGCAGGTCGCCGGAGCGCTCCATCGCGACGATCGTGTTCTCGAACGTTGGCGCTGCAGAGCTCTTCGCGATTGCATCGATCTCCTTGCGCTGCGCAGCCATGCCCGCGAGCAGCCCCGGCTTGAAGTGCTCGTCCTTGATCTTGTCGAACGGCGGCAGGCGGTAGGGCAGGGTGCTCTCGCGCGCAAAGGGATTGTCGGACGGCAGCTGGTTGGTGTCGTTCACGGG
>CADEEJ010000109.1:1402-4040 GCA_902826315.1 uncultured Steroidobacter sp. | reverse complement strand
AATATTAAGCGAGGAACTCCACCAAGGTCGTGGCGAGCTCGTCCGGACACTCCTCCGGCAACCAATGCCCCGCCGGCAGTGCCTTGCCCTGCGCGCCGGGCGCGCGCGGCCGCCATGTTTCCAGGACATCGAACAGGCGATGCATTGCGCCGTGCACACCCCACAACACGAGCGTCGGACACGCCAGCTGCGTGCCCAGATCTGCCTCGTCGTGCTGCAGATCGATGCTCGCGCCGGCGCGATAGTCCTCGCACATCGCGTGCAGCGTTTGCGGATCGGAGAAGCAGCGCAGGTATTCGGCGAACACCGGCTCGTCGATCGCGCCGGGGATCAGGCCGCGGAACGCGAAGTTGCGCAGGAACGGCTCGGCCTGGCCGCCGAGCAGCATTTCCGGCAGCGGCTCGGGTTGGATGAGAAAGAACCAGTGGAAATACCAGGTCGCGAGGTTCTTGCTGACCTGCGTGTAAACCGTGCGCGTCGGGACGATGTCGAGCAGTGCGAGCCGCGTGACGGTCTGCGGATGATCGAGCGTCATCCGGCAGGCCACGCGGCCGCCACGATCGTGGCCGACGACAGCGAACCGCTCGAAGCCGAGCTGGCGCATGACTTCGACCTGGTCCTGCGCCATCGCACGTTTGGAGTAACCCGCATGGTTCTCGCCGCCGGGCGGCTTGCTGCTATCGCCATAGCCGCGCAAGTCCGTCGCGACGACAGTGAAGCGTTGCGCGAGAACCGGAGCGACGTGCCGCCATTCGAGATGCGTCTGCGGCCAGCCTTGCAACAACAGCACGGGCGGCCCGCTGCCCCCGACGACGCCGTTGATCTCGGCGCCGGAGGTGGTGCGGCGGAACCGCTCGAAGCCGGGGAAATAGGCCATGCGGCCGATGTTAATGGTTGCCGGCCGGCAGCGTATACGTCGCCTCGATCAACTCCCGCATCTTCTTCCGCGAGGTGGATGCATCGAGCTGCTGATTGCGCTCGATCGCGGCGGCCTGCGTGGCCAGCGTTTCATCCTTGATGCCCCGGCGCAGCCACTGCGAGACCTGGCCTTGGCGCAGGTGGAACAGCCACGTGTCGTCGTCGACGCCGTCGCCGAGGTCCATGAACTGGATCAGGTTGTGCGCGCGCAGGTTGAGCTTCGCTTCCGGGCCGCGGAAATAGAAGCTGCGATCCTCCGGCAGCTCGCCTTCCGCATATTTGCGCAAGTGTCTGCGGCGCTCCGTGCGGCTCGGCTCGATGCGCACCACCGCCGGCGGACCTTCAGCGGCCTTGTTCCACAGCAGCGCCGTCCCGGCTTCCATCGCTTCCGGCACTCCCTCGACGGGCGGCATGCGATTGCCGTCGGTGAACTCGCGCAGCATTTCGCGGGGCCGGTCGCCGAGCACGATGATCGAATCGAGTGCGCGCAACACCGAGGGCGCGAGCAGTTTCGGCGACACGCTGACCATCACTATGCCGTCGAGGTGTTCGGGCAGGTTTTGATCAGTCGGCCGCCAGTTCGCCGGGATTGCATGGTGCGCTTCATCCAGGATCAGCCAGTGCGGCCGGCCCGTGCGCGCCCGCAGTTCGCGAATGCGCGCGAACAACGACAGGAAGAACCACGGTCGATCGTCGAGCTTCACGCCCAGCAGGTTGATGACCGCGTTCTGGTCCGGCTTGCCCAGCAGCTGCAGGCATTCGTCGATTGTCGGCGCATGCTCGGGGTTGCCGAGCACGACTGCCGACTCGACGCTGTCGTAATCGCCTTCGGGATCGACGATGCAGAAGTTGTAGTTCGCGGCGCGCAACCGCTCGACGAGTCCCGCTACGACCGTGGACTTACCGCCGCCCGAGCTGCCGACGACGAGTGTGCTCGCGCGAAACGGCGACAAGGCGATCCGCTTGCCTTCGGCATTCTTGCCGAGCGTGATGTCATGGCGCGCGAGCGATCCGCTCTCGCGGCTCGTGAGGTCGTCCGCGAGTATTTCGTCGATGAGCTCGGTAACGCCGGTGCCGTGATCGGCGAACGTCACGATGTCCGCTTTCTCTTTGACGGCCGGCAGTGCGTTCGCGACTGCGACCGCGCACTCGCAGATACTGAGGAACGCGTGATCGTTCTCCGCATCGCCGACGCCCACCGCGTTGTGCGGCGAAAGGTTCAGCTCGGCGAGCGCAGCACGCAACCCGGTGGCCTTGTTGATGCCCGCGGGCAGCACCATCACAGCGCCCTTGTTGAAGATGACCTGCAGCTCGAGCCCACAGTCGCGGATCGTTTCCAACACCGTCTTCTCGTGCGGCTCCCAGGTCGCGACGATCACGCGCCCGACGGAAATCGGCCCGACGCCGCGCTCGATCAGCTTGTCGATGAAGGTCTGCGGCGGTGCCTCGTCCAGCAGCCGTTCCTCGCGGCTCTCCGGCCGGTAGATCAGCGCGCCGTTTTCCGCGACGATGCGCGCGAACAGGTCGAGGTGCGGAAAGACGCTCTGGAGATCGTCGATCTCACGCCCGGTGACGAGCACGAGCTTGCGACCCGATTCGCGCAGGCGTTGGAGCGCGGCCAGCGTCGGTTCGTCGACGCGGCCGTGATGAGCGATGGTGCCGTCGTAGTCGCAGCACAGCGCGAGATAGCGCATGCGGTCAAAGGTCCCGGCGTTACAGG
>CADEEJ010000109.1:0-1302 GCA_902826315.1 uncultured Steroidobacter sp. | reverse complement strand
TACTTCTTCAAGTACGCCTTGGTCTCTTCGCGTACCAGGTCGACCAGGTTGCCCATCGCCAGGTTCGCGTCGATCAGGTGCAAGCCCCAGTCCTTCTGCACCTGGTTGTTGACCATCACGTCGCCGATGATGTCGTCGGTGCGCGGGTCGTTCGGGTCAGCGTTCACGTGTACCGACAGGTAGGTGCCGGTATCCCCCGACACGCACTGGGCCGTCAGCAATCCTGGAACGCTCACGAACGGCGTCGTGACCTTGCGCTCCGGCGTGACCCATGGCTTCGGTGCCGCTGCGGACGATGCGATGAAGCTGCGGTTGGACAAGTAGGCGTGCAGTTGACCGCTGCCGCCACCGAGCGCGGCCGGATTGACGCACGCTGCCACCATGTTGTCGCCTTGCGCCTTGCCGAAGCGCGAATTCGCGGGCGGCGGAATGGTGTCGCGGAAGCTCGCGTACGCGACGGCGCAACCGATCTGGGACGCCGACTTGCAAAGCGGGATGTTCTGGAACGCGCCGGTGTCCTTGCCTTTCTCGACCGGCAGGTTCGTGCCGAGCAACAGCGCGGAGACGATCTTCTGCTGCACCGGCTTGCCGTCGATCTCGTTGCGGATCAGCTGCGTCAGCACGCCCGAGCCTTGCGAGTGACCGATGAGCACGACACCGCGGCCGGCGTTGTCGTTCTTCAGATAGTAGTTCCACGCATCGAGCACGTCGTTGTAGCCGAGCTGCCGGTCGACCGGCATCGCCTGGCCGGCAATGATCGAGCGCAGCGCCGTCAGCGTGACCTGTCGATACAGCGGCGCATACACGCGGCACACCGACGAGAAGCGCGCGAACTGTTGCAGGATGACGTTGTGCTCTTCCGGCCCAGCGGTCATGTCGCTGTTGCCGCCCTTGTCGAGCGACACCGTCGGATAAACGTAGAAGCAATCGACCGGCGCGTTGCGCGCAGCCTTGAACGATTCCTTCTTGAACTTGCCGCTCGGCGCGACGATCGTGGTCGACAGATCGACGGCGCAAGAATCTTTCTGACCCGGACGGCACAGCCACGTGTCGGGTTTGCTGTAGTCGTTCGGTTGTGCGGCGGGTGCTGCTGCAGGCGTCTCCGCAGTCGCCGGTGATTGCGCCAGAGCCGTGGCCGATGACAGCAACGCCAATGCGCTCGCGAAGCCCGCGATGAGTCGCAACATGTTTCGATCCCCCGATGAAAAATGCTCTGGTCGTCCGAGCGCAAAAGTCTGCCACGACCCGCACGAGCATTGGCCAACCATGACAGTCCTTTGCTGAAGCCCACACTGCAGTACG
>CADEEJ010000108.1:12553-15404 GCA_902826315.1 uncultured Steroidobacter sp. | reverse complement strand
AGCTCGCGGATTGCACCGCGGAGGATCCGGAGCGCGGTGAGCTGTTCCTGGTCGAAGGTGATTCGGCCGGCGGCTCGGCGAAGCAGGCGCGCGACCGTGAATTCCAGGCTGTGATGCCGTTGCGCGGCAAGATCCTCAACACCTGGGAAGTCGAAGCGGGCGAAGTGCTGCAGTCGCAGGAAGTGCATCACATCGCGATCGCGCTCGGTGTCGATCCCGGCTCCGACAAGCTCGATGGCCTGCGCTATCACAAGGTCTGCATTCTCGCGGACGCCGACTCCGACGGGCAGCACATCGCGACGCTGCTCTGCGCGCTGTTCCTGCGGCACTTCCGGCCGCTGGTCGTCGCCGGTCACGTGCACGTGGCGATGCCGCCGCTGTATCGCATCGACGTGGGCAAGCAGGTTTACTACGCGCTCGACGACGCCGAGCGCGCCGGCGTTCTCGATCGGATCGCTGCGGAGAATTCCCGCGCCAAGCCGGTCGTCACGCGATTCAAAGGTCTCGGCGAGATGAGCGCGCTGCAGCTGCGCGAGACCACGATGGCGCCAGAGACGCGCCGCTTGGTGCAGCTCACGATCGAAGCAAAGGATCAGGCGGATCAGACGATGGACATGCTGCTGGCGAAGAAGCGCGCGGGCGACCGGCGCGAATGGCTGGAAACCAAGGGCAACCTGGCCGACGTGCAGGTGTAGCCGGGCATGCCGACGCAACCCACTCTGGATTTCGAAGGGATCGAGCGGCTGTCGCTGCGCACGTTCACCGAGAAGGCGTACCTCGACTACTCGATGTACGTCATCCTCGATCGCGCCTTGCCGCACATCGGCGACGGCTTGAAGCCGGTGCAGCGGCGCATCGTCTACGCGATGAGCGAGCTCGGCCTGTCGGCGGCGGCCAAGCACAAGAAATCGGCGCGCACGATCGGCGACGTCATCGGCAAGTTCCATCCGCACGGCGACTCCGCCGCGTACGAAGCGATGGTGCTGATGGCGCAGTCGTTCTCGTATCGCTACCCGCTCGTAGACGGGCAGGGCAACTTCGGTTCGCCCGACGAGCCGAAGTCGTTCGCGGCGATGCGCTACACCGAGTCGCGCCTCACTCGCTACGCGGCGCTGTTGCTGTCGGAGCTGGGGCAGGGCACGGTCGACTGGCAGCCGAACTTCGACGGCACGCTCGAAGAGCCGGTGCTTCTCCCGGCGCGTGTGCCGAACGTGCTGCTCAACGGCGCCACCGGCATTGCCGTCGGCATGGCCACCGACATTCCGCCGCACAACCTGCGCGAAGTCGTGAACGCTTGCGTGCTGCTGCTGGACGAGCCGGAGAGCACGCTCGGCGACCTGTGCAAGAAGATCAAAGGACCGGACTTCCCGACGGGCGGCGAGATCATCACGCCCGCGGCCGAGATCCGGCAGATGTACAAGAGCGGCAACGGCTCGATCCGCGCGCGCGCCGTGTACGAGATCGAGGACGGCGAGATCGTCATCACGCAGCTGCCTTACCAGGTGTCCGGCAGCCGCGTGCTGGAGCAGATAGCGGCGCAGCACCAGGCCAAGAAGCTGCCGATGGTCGAGACCTACCGCGACGAGTCCGATCACGAGCATCCGACGCGCATCGTCATCGTGCCGCGCTCGAATCGCGTCGACACCGAGCAGCTGATGGCGCACCTGTTCGCCACGACGGACCTGGAGCGCACCCACCGCGTCAACTTCAACATCATCGGCCTGGACGGCAAGCCGAAGGTGATGGACCTGAAGGCGCTGCTGGAGGAATGGCTGCAGTTCCGCTCCGACACCGTCACCAAGCGCATCAACTGGCGCCTGGAGAAAGTGCGCGCGCGGCTGCACATCCTCGACGGCCTGCTCGCGGTCTACCTGAACCTCGACGAGGTGATCAGGATCATCCGCCGCGAGGACGAGCCGAAGCCGGTGCTGATGAAGCGCTTCAAGCTGAGCGACATCCAGGCCGAGGCGATTCTCGAGACCAAGCTGCGCCATCTCGCCAAGCTCGAAGAGATGAAGATCAAAGGCGAGCAGGACGAGCTCAAGGCGGAAGAGGAAGAGCTCGACAAGATCGTGAAGAGCAAGGCGCGCCTGAAGAAGCTGATCCGCGAAGAGCTGCTCGCCGCCGCGGCAGATTTCGGCGACGATCGCCGGAGCCGCATCGTCGAGCGCGCCGCCGCACAGGCGATCGACGAGACCGAGCTGGTCACGAGCGAGCCGGTGACGGTCGTGTTGTCGCAGCGTGGCTGGGTGCGCGCCGCGAAGGGGCACGATCTCGATCCGCTGACGCTCTCGTACAAGACGGGCGATTCGTTCCAGGCCGCGGCACGTGGCCGCAGCACGCAGCTCGCAGTGTTTCTGGACAGCACCGGTCGTGCCTACAGCCTGATCGCGCATTCGCTGCCGTCGGCGCGCGGGCAGGGCGAGCCGCTGTCAGGGCGACTCGATCCGCCGGAAGGCGCGACGTTTGCAGGCGTGCTGATCGGCGAGCCCGACGACAGGTGGGTGATCGCGTCGGATGCCGGCTACGGCTTCGTCGTCAAACTCGGCGAGATGCACTCGCGCAATCGCGCCGGCAAGGCCGTGCTCAAGGTTCCCGAAGGCAGCGGCGTGCTCGCGCCGTCGCAGATTCCGGCAGCCGGGGATGCGCTGCTGTGCGTGGTGAGCACCGAGGGCAAGATGCTGGCGTTCCCGGTGAAGGATCTGCCGGAGCTGCCGCGCGGCAAGGGCAACAAGATGTTCGGCCTGTCGTCGAAGAAGGTCGCGAGCCGCGAGGAGTATCTGGCGGCGATCGCGATCGTCGCGTCGGAGCAGAGCCTCATCGTCCACTCCGGCGAGCGCAAGATGACGCT
>CADEEJ010000108.1:0-12453 GCA_902826315.1 uncultured Steroidobacter sp. | reverse complement strand
ACGAAATACCCCTGGATGAACTCGATGCCGAGCTGCCACAGCACCGCCATGGTGTTGGCGTCTTCGACGCGCTCGGCAATCGTGCCCACCTTCTTGCCCTTCGCCTGATCGACCAGGTCGCGGACTTTCTGCTGCAGCTCCGTGTCGACTGACAGCCCCTGCATCAGCGTGCCGTCGACCTTGATGTAGTCCACCGGCAGATGCGCCAGCAGGCGGCGCGGATCGCGGCCGGAGCCGAAATGCTCCAGTGCGAATTTGAAGCCGTCGCGGCGCAGGCCCGAGGCAATGTCGGTCGTGTCCGCGAGATATTCCGTCGCGACCTGCTCGCTGACCTGGAACACGATGCGCTGCGCATCGATGCGCGTCGCCTTCAGCTGATTCTGCAACCACGGCAGCAGCGACTTGTCGCGCACCGAATCCTTCGACAGGCGCACGAACAGCTGATTGACCTTGCGGCTCGCGCAGAACGTCATCGATGCGCCGATCACCCAGCGGTCGATGTTCTTCATCAGGTCGTTGCGCTCGGCGGCTGCCATGAACTCTGACGGCAGCACTTCCTGGCCCTGCTCGTCGACCATGCGCACCAGCACGTCGAACATGCCGCGGTCTTCGCCCATCAGGCTCGCGATCGGCTGCTGCATCAGGCGGAAGCGGTTCTCCATCAACGCAGCGCGGATGTAGCGCACCCAGATCGCGTCGGCGGCCTGCTGACGAGTGTCTTCGTCCTGCGAGTCGATGATCGCCACGCGACCGCCGCCGGCGGCTTCAGCATTGCGGCGTGCGCCGAGCGCATCGCTGACCGAGCGGGCGACATCCGGCGTACGGATGTCGATCATGCCGATGCCGACGCTGCACGTGCAGGCAGTCTGCTTGTCGCCGGCGCGGAACACCTGTCCTGCGACCTTCTTGATGAGATTGCCCGCCCACGTCTCGACGTCGCGCTGCGTGCCGCGCTCCATCAGCAGCACGAACGTGCCGTCGCCGAAGCGGCCGAACAGGTCGCTGGCCTGGCGCGTCTCGGCGATCAGCCCCGCGAACTGGCCGATGACCTCCTCGATGGCGAGCGGACCGACGTCCTCGGTCAGGCCGTCGAGCTTGTCGGGCTGGATCGCGACCAGCTGACGAATGCCGGCCTTGATCGGTTGCGACAACGCTTGCTGGAGTTGTTGCACGAAGAAGCGGCGCTGCAGCGCCCCGGTGGCGGCGTCGCGCTCCAGTGCGTCGGTGAGTTGTTCGTTGATCGTGCCGGCGTCGCGCTTCGTCGAAGCGACACACAGGCGCACGGCAGGCTCGCCTTCGAAGTCGACCGGCGACAGCTCGATTTCCAGCGGCAGGTTCGAGCCGTCCGACAGCAGCGCATTCGCGCGCAGCGAGTGGTTCGACCACTTGCCCTGCAAGCAGGCGACCAGCGCGCCCTTGATCGCGGCGTGCGCTTCGCCGTCGAACGCATCCATCAGCGGCGTGCCGAGGATCGCGTCCGCGTCCGGCAAACCGTACAGATCGAGCCACGCAGGATTCGCATCGACGACGATGCCTTCCTGCACGTGCGCGATTGCATCGGCCGAGCCGGCCATGAACGATTTCAACTGATCGCGGTACTCGGTCGCCGAGCTGATCGTGCGAGCGAGTGTCTGGGCGCGGTGATGCGCTTCGAGCTCGCGCGCCACGACCAGACGCAGCCGCAGCGGATTCATGAGCGTCACCGCGTCGCGTGCGCCTTGCTGCATCGCTGCCGCGATCCCTGCCTCGTCGAGCTGATCGCGCGCGATCAGCACCGGCACGTCGGCACCGAACTGCTTGGAGACGGCCATCACCTTGGCGATGTCTGACGGGTCCTGGCCGACGAACGCGACCAGCATGTGGGCGTTGATCTGGGCCAGCGCCTCGCCGAGATCGTTGAGCTCGCGGATCCAGTTGCAGCGCACGGCAAGGCCGGCGTTGCGCAAAGTGCTGTTGATGGCTTCGACGTTGTCCTGATGTCGGGTCAGGACGATCATCGGCACCGCGCTCTGTTCGGCCAAAACTACTTCTCCGCTTATTTGCCGGAAGTCTAGCATCCGTGCGCGCAGGTCCGGCCGGACGCAGCTCACGTCCCGATGCTGGCAAATGCCCCGGCAATCGCCCAGCCGCCGCCGTTGTACCCCATCGCGCCGACGCAGGAACTAGGGAAGAACGCGTGCATTCGGCGACGAAACTGGCTCGTCCGGGACCTTGCGGCTATCATCGGCGCCCCTTCGCGGGATATCCGACTCTCTTACCCGGTCCACGGTGCCAAATGGGCAGTTACTCCACGAACGAATTCAAGTCCGGCCTCAAGATCATCCTCGAAAACGACCCGTATTCGATCGTCGAGAACGAGATGGTGAAGCCCGGCAAGGGCCAGGCTTTCAACCGCGTCAAGGTGCGCAACCTCAAGACCGGTCGCGTCATCGAGCGCACGTTCAAGTCCGGCGACAGCGTCGAGTCCGCGGACGTGGTCGAGACGGAAATGCAGTACCTCTACGCCGACGGCGAGTTCTGGCACTTCATGGTGCCGGACACGTTCGAGCAGTACACCGCCGGCAAGGAAGCGCTGGGCGAGGGCGCGATCTGGCTGAAGGACGGCATGAATTGCACCGTGATGCTGTGGAACGGTGTGCCGCTCAACGTCACGCCGCCGGCGCACGTCGAGTTGAAGATCGTCGAGACCGACCCGGGCCTGCGCGGCGATACCGCGACCGGTGGCGCGAAACCGGCGAAGCTCGAGACCGGTGCAGTCGTGCGCGTGCCGCTGTTCATCAACGAGGGTGAGACCATCCGCGTCGATACGCGGACCGGGGAGTATCTGTCGCGCGGCAAGGGCTGAGTCAGATCGCCTTCAGCACTTCGGCGACGACCTTTTCCAGTCCCGCCTGATCCGCCGCGTCGAAGCGGCCGAACTTCGGGCTGTCGAGGTCGAGCACGCCGAGCAGCTCGTTGCCGCGGACCAGCGGCACGACGATCTCCGAATTCGACGCCGAGTCGCAGGCGATGTGGCCGTCGAACTCGTGCACGTTCTCGACGATCACGGTCGCACGACGCGCGGCCGCCGTGCCGCACACGCCCTTTCCCAACGCGATCCGCACGCACGCCGGCTTGCCCTGGAACGGGCCGACGACCAGCTCGCCCTCCTTGAGCAGATAGAACCCGACCCAGTTCAGATCCGGCAACGAGTGATAGAGGAGCGACGTCGTGTTCGCGAAGTTCGCGATCGCGTCGCGCTCGCCTTCGAGCAGCGCGCGCGTTTGCGCGACGACCTCCGCATACAGGGCCGCCTTGGGTTGCCGCGTGTCGATGCTGAGCTCGTGCATGGATCAGGCCCTGTCGAAAGGAAAGGCGAGCACTTCGTCGATGTGTCGTGCGCCGACGGCGCACATCACCAGGCGGTCGAACCCGAGCGCGACGCCCGAGCACTCCGGCAGTCCGTGCTCCAAGGCTGCCAGGAAGTTCTCGTCGATCGGCACAACCGGCAGGCCGCGGCGCTGCCGCTCGGCCGCGTCGTGCTCGAAGCGTGCTCGCTGTTCCTGCGGATCGCCAAGCTCGTGGAAGCCGTTGCAGAGCTCGATGCCATCCATGTACGCCTCGAAGCGCGAAGCGATGTGGCCGTGCACGCGCGCCAGCGCTGCCTGCGACGCCGGGTAGTCATAGACGAATGTCAGCCGATCGAGGCCGAGCTGCGGACCGACCAGCGTGCCCATGATCAGGTCGAGGCAGGCGTCGCGGTCGTTCGCGAGGTCCCGCGGCATCTCGATGCCTGCGCTGTGCAGCCGCGCGACGAGCATCGGTGTCGAATCCTGAAACACGTCGACGCCTGCGTGCAGCTGCATCGCTTCGCGATAGGTGAGGCGCTCGGCGCGATCGAATTGCCGCGAGGCTGGCAGCACAGCGCTGATCAAGCGCTCGACATCCGACATCAGCGAGTGATGGTCGTAGCCGACGCGATACCACTCGATCATCGTGAATTCGGGGTTGTGCCAGCGGCCGCTCTCGCCTTCGCGGTACACCTTGCCGATCTGCCAGATGTCGCCGCAGCCGGCGGCCAGCAGCCGCTTCATCGGGTACTCGGGCGAGGTTTGCAGGAAGCTGCGGCGTCCGCTGGGAGTCGCCTCGATGCTCGCGATGTGCACGTCGGTCACCGAGGCCGCGCCGAGTGCCGGTGTCTCGACTTCGAGCGCGCGCGTTGCGGCGAAGTATTCGCGTATCGCGCGGAGCATCGCTGCTCGTACTTCGAGCGTCGCGATCGATGCGGTGGGCCGCCAGCTCATGTCTTCACCGCACGGGCGATCGGCCGGCCGAGCTGCACCGTCGCCCCGGAGACGAGCGTGGGCTCCCACGCGATGCGATTGCGCTCGAACAGCAGCACCACAGTCGATCCCATGTTGAAGCGACCCAGTTCTTCCCCTTTGGCGAATTGCTGGCCGACACCTTTAGCGATGCGCGTCGGCGCCTTGCGCCGGCTCGGCGGCGGGTTCACTTCGCCGCAATGAACGGTCTCGATGCTGCCGACGAACAGCGCGCCGACGAGGATCACTGCCATGCGACCGAGCGGCGTGGTGAAGTCGCAGATCAGCCGCTCGTTGCGCGCGAAGACGCGCGGCACGGCCCGCGCAGTTGCTGCATTCACACTGAATAGCTCGCCGGGCACGTAAATATTGTCGCGAGCGTCGCCGGCATACGGCATGTGAATGCGGTGATAGTTGTACGGCGCCAGATAGATGCACGCGAAACTGCCGCCGCGGTACGCAGCAGCTGCTTCAGCGTCGCCTGCCAGCAGCTCCTGCAGCGAATAGTGATGTCCTTTCGCTTGTAACAGCAGATCGCCTTCGATGTTGCCGCACTGGCTGACCGTGCCGTCGACCGGGCTGACTACGACATCCGTTTCCGGCGCGATCGGCCGCACACCGGGACGCAGCGCGCGCGTGAAGAAGTGGTTGAAGCTGCGATACGCGAACGGATCCGGCTGCGCCGCTTCGCCCATGTTGATGCGATAGGCGTTGAGGAAGATCCGCAGGAACGTGTTGCGGACCAGCCGCGACTCGCTGCGCGCGACCGAATAGATCACGCGCGTCAGCAGATGCTTCGGCAGGACGTGCTGGAGCGCCGCGAACCAACGGTCGCCGGCTCGAATCGTCGGTGCCTCGGTCATGCGCCTGCGATCCGCCGATAGTCGTCCGCGATCAGCTTCGGCGTATGCGGCGCCGAAAACAGCGCATGTAGTGCGCCGTCAGGGTCGATGAGAAACACCGAAGCCGAGTGATCGACCGTGTAGCCGCCGCCTTCCAACGGCCGTGTGGCCGCGAGCACGCCCATGCGCTGCGCGAGCTCGTCGATGGCGGCCTTCGTGCCGGTTGCGCCGGTGAAGCTCGGATCGAACGCCTTCACATAGGCACCGAGGCGCTCCGGCGTGTCGCGCTCGGGATCGACGGAGATCAGCACGACTCGCGGGCGGAGCTCTTCGGGCAGATCCGCGAGCAACTTGTTGGTCTGCGCCAGAGCGGCCATCGTGGTCGGGCACGCATCCGGGCAGCTGGTGAAGCCGAAGAACAGCAAACTCCACCCGCCGCGCAGCCGTTGCGCATCGAACGGCCGGTTGTCCTGGTCGACGAGCGCGAGCGGCGGCACCGGCCGTGGCGGCGACAGCAGCGTCGCGGTGGTGAGAGCGGATTGCGCGCCGGCTTGACGCTGCAGCACCCAGCGCGCCGACAGGATTCCGGCGGCGACGGCTACAATGGCGACAACAGCTGCGAGCGCGAGAGTCTGAGTTCGGGACATCGTTTCCTCGTGGCGCGAAGTATCGCACGGCGCTCATGAACCCGACCTCCCATCCGCCCGGCTCCGAGCCGGTCACGCTGCCCGCACCGGACCCCGCGACGGTCGAGCAGCTGATCCACTACGGCACGCTGCTGTTCGAACAGTCGGAGCTGTGGTTCGGTCACGGCACCGACAACGCGTTCGACGAAGCAGCCGAGCTCGTGTTCTTCGGCGCGGGGCTGCGACACGAGGATGCGGCCGATGTGTACAGCCAACAGCTTGGCTCTGCCGAACGCGCGGCGATCCTCACTCTGTTCGAGCGGCGCATCGCCGAGCGCATTCCCGCCGCCTATCTCACGCAGCGCATGTGGTTCGCCGGTCATGAGTTCTATGTGGACGAGCGCGTGCTCGTGCCGCGCTCGCCGATCGCGGAGTTGATCGAGGCGCAGTTCCAGCCGTGGATCGCGCCCGAGAAAGTCCGCCGCGTGCTCGACGTCGGCACGGGCTCGGGCTGTATCGCCATCGCCAGCGCGCTGGCGTTGCCTGGCGCGCACGTCGATGCAAGCGATGTTTCCGACGACGCGCTCGCAGTCACTGCCATCAACATCGCCAAACACGGCGTGCAGGCACGGGTGCGCGCGATCCGCTCCGACGTCTTCGATGCGCTCGCGGGCGAACGCTACGACGTGATCGTGTCGAATCCGCCCTACGTGGGCGACGCCGAGATGGCAGATCTGCCGGCGGAGTATCGACACGAGCCCGCGACGGGACTGCACTCCGGCAGCGACGGGTTGGACGTGGTGCGCCGTATCCTGAGCGCCGCCGCGGAGCATCTGGAACCGCACGGGCTGCTCATCGTGGAAGTGGGCAACTCCGAAACGGCGCTGGTGGAGGCGTTGCCGCAGGTGCCGTTCACGTGGCTGGCATTCGAGCGTGGCGGAGGTGGCGTGTTTTTGCTGACCGCGGAGCAGCTAGAATCCCTCAATGTCCGGTAACACCTTCGGCAAGCTGTTCACTGTCACGAGCTTCGGCGAAAGCCACGGCCCGGCGCTCGGCTGCATCGTCGACGGCTGTCCGCCGGGGCTGGAGCTGTCGGAGCAGGACATCCAGCCGGAGCTGGAACGGCGGCGCACCGGCACCTCGCGCCATACCAGTCAGCGCAAGGAGCCCGACCAGGTTCGCATCCTGTCGGGCGTGTTCGAGGGGCGCACGACCGGCACGCCGATCGGCCTGCTCGTCGAGAACGAGGATCAGCGCTCGCGCGACTACGACAAGATCAAGGACCGCTTCCGCCCGGGGCACGCCGACTACACGTACCAGCAGAAGTACGGCTTCCGCGACTACCGCGGCGGCGGTCGCTCGTCGGCGCGCGAGACGGTCATGCGCGTCGCCGCGGGTGCAATCGCTCGCAAGTATCTTCGCGAGCGGCTCGGTGTCGCGATCCAGGGCTATCTCGCGCAGCTCGGCCCGTTGGTCCTGGAGGTCAAGTCGCTGGCCGGCGTCTACGACAATCCATTCTTCTGCCCCGACCCGTCGCGGCTCGAAGAGCTCGACGCATACATGATCGAGCTGCGTCGCTCGGGCGACTCGGTCGGTGCGCGCGTGAACGTGATCGCAACTGGCGTACCGCCCGGGCTCGGCGAGCCGGTGTTCGACAAGCTGGATGCCGACATCGCGTACGCGATGATGGGCATCAACGCAGTCAAGGGCGTGGAGATCGGCGCGGGCTTCGCGGCCATCGAGCAGCGGGGCAGTCAGCATCGCGACGAGATGTCGCCGACCGGCTTCCTGTCCAACAACTCAGGCGGCGTGCTCGGCGGAATTTCATCGGGCCAGGACATCGTGGTGAGCATTGCGCTTAAGCCAACGTCGAGCATCATCATTCCCGGCCGCACGATCGACGAGCAGGGCGCGAGCGTCGAGGTCGTCACGACCGGCCGCCACGATCCGTGCGTCGGTCTGCGTGCGACGCCGATTGCGGAAGCGATGCTCGCGCTGGTGTTGATGGATCATTACCTGCGCCACCGCGCGCAGAACGCTGACGTTGTCGCAAAAACTCCTAGGATTCCGCCGCACGCGTAACGGTGCGTTTTGCGGCTTGCGTACCTTATCTGCGCGCGGGGTTTCATGTAGTGTTCGCCCAGCGCAAACGGGTGCCCGCGCGTTAGGAATATGAGTAGACGTTGGAATGTAGCGGTGGTCGGTGCGACCGGCCTCGTGGGCAGCAACATGCTGTCCATTCTGGAACAGCGGGCTTTCCCGGTCGGCGAGGTGCACGCGGTTGCGAGCGCTCGCTCGCTCGGGCGCACGGTGCGTTTCCAAGGGCGCGACCTGCCCGTTCAGGATCTCGAAACCTTCGATTTCTCCAAGGTGCAGATCGGCCTGTTCTCGGCCGGTGCCAGCGTTTCCAAGGTGCACGCGGTGCGCGCCGGCAAAGCGGGCTGCATCGTGATCGACAACACCTCGCAGTTCCGCTACCAGGACGACATTCCGCTGGTCGTTGCCGAGGTCAACCCGCACGCGATTGCTGCCTTCCGCAACCACAACATCATCGCCAACCCGAACTGCTCGACGATGCAGATGCTGGTCGCGCTGAAGCCGCTGCACGATGTCGCGCAGATCGAGCGCATCAACGTCGCGACCTACCAGTCGGTGTCGGGCGGCGGGCAGAAAGCGATGGATGAGCTCTCGCAGCAGACCGCGGCGCTCGCGCAGGGTGGAACCCCGACCGCGAAAGTGATCGCGAAACAGATCGCATTCAATTGTGTGCCGCAAATCGACGTGTTTCTCGACAACGGCTACACCAAGGAAGAGATGAAGATGTTCTGGGAGACCCAGAAGATCATGGAGGACCCGTCGATTCGCGTGAACGCGACCGCCGTGCGTGTCGGCGTTTACGTAGGACATTCGGAAGCAGTGCACATCGAGACGCGGCGCAAGCTGACCGAGACGCAGGCGCGGGAAATCCTGGGCCGCGCGCCGGGCGTAGTGGTCATCGACGAGCGCAAGCCGGGGGGCTATCCCACGGCGGTTACGGAGGGGGCGGGCACCGACCCGGTGTACGTGGGTCGCATCCGCGAGGACATCTCGCATGAGCGAGGTCTGAATCTGTGGATTGTGTCCGATAACGTTCGCAAGGGAGCTGCTTTAAATAGCGTCCAAATCGCTGAAATTTTGGTGAAAGACTACTTGTAAGCTATATTTGCGCGCGCAAAGTCAAGAAGCACATGAGCTTTTGACCGCTCGCGCCTGCCCAAAAGCACTGATTAATCAAAGGCCCCCGATGGCCACTGGGGCCAAGGGCTTGGGACCGCTTCGGGACGAGACCCGGGAGAGCTGATGAGAAGACACTTGCCGCGCCTGCTGCTGTTGGGCGCACTGCTGTCACCCGTGACGCTGTACGCGCTGGGTCTGGGTGAGATCCGTCCTCATTCCGCCCTGAACCAGCCGTTCGACGCAGAGATCGAGCTGATTGCCCCGACGGCTGACGAGCTGGCGAACCTGAAGGTTGGCCTGGCCAGCCCCGACCTGTATGCGCGTTACGGCCTCGACCGGCCGATCTACCTGACCTCTTTCACGTTCACCGTGCAGCGCACCCGCGACGGTCGCGCCAGCATCAAAGTTACCTCGAACCGCTCGGTGACCGAGCCGTTCGTCACGATCCTCGTCGAAGCGAGCTGGGCGCGTGGCCGCCTGCTGCGCGAGTACACAGTGCTGCTCGACCCGCCGGTGTTCATGCCGTCGCAGCAGGAAGCTCCGGCACCGGTGACCACACCGCAGACCGGCACGCAGCAGGGACGCATCGAGCGCCCGGTCGCACAGCAGCCGCAGCCCGAAGCGCCTGCACAGGCAACCCCGCTGCCGACGCCTTCCGAGCCGACGCAAGCGCCGGTGACTTCTGCCTCCGCCTCCGACGAGCCGATCGCGGGCGAGTACACCGTCGAGCGCAACGACACGCTGTACCGGATCGCCAGCCGCGTCTCGCCGGGCGAATCGCGTCGCGAAATCAATCGCACGATGATCGCGCTGTTCCGCGCGAACCCGTCGGCCTTCCAGGGCAACATCAATCGCCTGCGCTCCGGCGCGGTGCTGCGCATCCCCGAGCTGTCGGACATCGAAGCGATTTCGACCGGCGAGGCGACTGCGGAAGTACAGCGTCAGGTCGCCGAGTGGAGTGGAGCACAACAGCCCTCGCAGGTCGCGCAGGAAGAAGCGAACCGGCTGCGGCTGGTCACGCCTGAAGAAACGCCCGCTGCGCCGGCGCCGGCGACGCCCGCACCGGAACAGGTTGCGAAGGCACCGACCACTACCCCGACAACTTCGGGTCCGACGCCGCAAGACAAGCGTGTAGCACTGCCGAGCCCGGGTTTGGCGGAGACCCAGCAGAGCGCGACCGAAGCGCCGGTTGAAGCTGCACCCCAGCCGGAGACGACGACCCAGGAGCCGACGGCACAGCCGACCGAGCCCGTAGCCGAGACGCCGACGACCGAACAAGCCGCGCCGACGAAGCGACCCGCTCGTCCGCCGGTGCAGGCGCCGCAGGAACCGACGCCTTCGCTGCTCGATCGCATCAACCAGTATTGGTGGGTGCTGGTGCTCGCCGGCCTGCTCGTGGTCATCGGCCTGGCAGTGGCGTTCATTCGCCGCCGTCGCGCTGAGACCAGTGTTGCCGTCGACTCGATGGCGGGCCTCGATTTCGAGCCGCGTGCCACGCGTGCAGCGCCGTCGATGTCGCCCACGAAGGCGCGCGATTCGTTCCTGGTCGAGGATTCGGACGAAGACACGCTCGACGGCTTGGATGAGCCGTCGCCCGCGCCGACGTCCCGCCGCGCACCCGAGCCGCCGAAG
Source organism: uncultured Steroidobacter sp. (assembly GCA_902826315.1). GTDB lineage: Bacteria > Pseudomonadota > Gammaproteobacteria > Steroidobacterales > Steroidobacteraceae > Steroidobacter. The sequence goes on along the minus strand of CADEEJ010000108.1, from coordinate 1,836 downwards.
CCGCGCCTCGAGCCCGTTGCCGCAGCAGCTGCAGTCGCGCCTGCGATAAGCCCGCGCATCGACGAGACGATCAGCAGCGAAACGCAGGTGCGTTTCGACCAGCAGGACGCGCTCGCCGAAGCCGACTTCCACATGGCGTACGGCCTGTACGACCAGGCCGCCGATCTCGTGAAGATCGCGATCGGCCGCGAGCCGGGCCGCCGCGACCTGAAGCTGAAGCTGCTGGAAATCTACTTCGTGTGGGGCAACAAGGATCTGTTCCTCGACACCGCACGCGAGCTGCACGGCACGCGCGGCCAGGCGGCGCCGGGCGAGTGGGACAAAGTGCTCATCATGGGCAAGCAGATCGCGCCGGACGACGCGATGTTCAAAGGCGAAGCCGGCGCGGCGCACGTCGATCTCGTCGACGTGAACCTGGAAGGCGGCGAGAACCGCGTCGACGTCGACCTGTTCGCCGAGCCCGATGAAAAGCCCGCCGGCCTCGACCTCGAATTCACCAGCGGCGAGCGCAAGGCGCCGACGCCGAGCGCTGCTTCTTCCGACCTGGACTTCCTGCTCGACGAGCCGAAGCGCAGCTCGGACGATGAGCCGACGCGCGAGTTCGACCCGCTGTCGCGCACGCAGGAGACGCCGACCATCGAGACGCCCGCCATCGACCGCGGGTCGCAGACGCTGCGCGAGCGCGCAATCCGCGAGAAAGCTTCGAAGGCGGAGCAGACCGCAGAGCTGTCGCTGGACGATCTCGGCCTCGACGTCGATTCGATGGATGCCGGCTCGCTGGAAGACACGACTTCGCTGGAAAAGGATACGACGGCCGAAGGCCCGGCGCCGCTGCGCGACGACGAGATGACGCAGCTCGCGCCGTCGCTCGGCAATTTCGATCGCACGATGAAGGCGCCGCGCGACAAGTTCGACATCGAGACGACCGGCACGATTTATATCGACCAGGTTGATCTCGCCGGCGGCGACACCGTCGAGCAGCCGCGTGTCGAGAATGATTCGACTGCGGAAATGAAGCGCCCCTCGATGCCGCGGGAGCTGGACGTCGACCTGGATCAACTGTCCGGCTCGGGCAGCGGTCCGGAGACCGTGCGCCAGACGCGTGGCGGCGATCGCGAGGTGGACACCTTCTCGAGCGACGTGTTCGCGGACCGCACTTCCGAAGTACCGCGCGTCGACCTGGACGTCGGCGAGCCGATCTCGGGCGACGACAACGACGCGACCAGCCGCCGCAACGTTGCAGGCGACGTGGGTCTGTCGGAGCTCGAGCCGGTGACCATGAGCGAAGTCGGCACGAAGCTGGATCTGGCACGCGCCTACATGGACATGGGCGATCCTGACGGTGCCCGCAGCATCCTCGAAGAGGTGCTGTCCGAGGGCAACGCCAGCCAGAAGCAGGAAGCGCAGCGCCTGATGGAGTCGATCAGATAACCCGAATCGCCCTCGGCCTGGAATACGACGGCCGCCCGTTCTGCGGCTGGCAGTCGCAGGCGCATGCTCTGGGAATCCAGTCGGTCGTCGAAACTGCGCTTTCGAGCGTCGCGGATCATCCTGTCGAAGTGACGGCGGCCGGCCGCACCGATGCCGGCGTGCACGCCGCGATGCAGGTCGTCCACTTCGATACGCAGGCCGTGCGCACCGAGCGTGGCTGGGTCCTGGGCGCGACTACCAATCTGCCGCCGCAGGTCAGCGTGCTCTGGGCTCGCGAGGTTCCCGACGCCTTTCACGCACGCTACAGCGCGCTCGCCCGCACGTATCGCTACGTCATCTTGAATCGCACGCCGCGCCCGGCGATCGAGGCCGATCGCGTCTGCTGGATTCGCGATCCGCTCGACG
>CADEEJ010000107.1 GCA_902826315.1 uncultured Steroidobacter sp. | reverse complement strand
CTGCGCCTGTCGCGAGGCATGAGCTACAAGAACGCGATGGCCGGACTGCCGCTGGGCGGCGGCAAGGCCGTCGTGATGGTCGACGGCGGTCACCCGAAATCGCCGCGCCTGCTCGAAGCATTCGGCCGCCTGGTCGACTCGCTCGAAGGCAGCTACATCACTGCCGAGGACGTTGGTGCGAGCGTTGCGGACATGGAAGTCGTCGCGACCCAGACTCCCTACGTGAGCGGCCTGCCGCGCACCGCTGTCGATGCCGACGGCAATCCCGCGCCGAAGACGGCCCTCGGTGTATACCTCGGCATCCAGGCAGCCGTGCAATTTCAGCTCGGTAGCAGCAGCCTGCGAGGCGTCACTGTGGGCGTGCAGGGCCTTGGCGGCGTCGGCTATGCCTTGTGCGGACTGCTCGCCGCAGACGGCGCCAGCCTGCGTGTGGCCGACATCCGCGCGGAAATCGTGCAGCGCGCCTGCAAGGAATTCGACGCCCTTGCATCGCAGCCGAACGAAATCCTGTTCGAGCCCGTCGACGTCCTGTCGCCGTGCGCGCTCGGCGCCGTGTTCGACAGCAACACCATTCCGCGAGTGCAGGCGACTATCATTGCCGGCGCCGCCAACAACCAGCTGGCGACTGCCGCGGACGGGGCACGCCTGCACGCCGCCGGCGTGTTGTATGCACCGGACTATGTGATCAACGCCGGAGGTATCATCAGCGTCGGGCGCGAATACCTGGGCGGCGCGAGCGCTGCCTCCATCGAAGCAGAGATCGGCAAGATCCCTGAGCGCCTGACGGAGATCTTCGTGCGCTCGCGTGCGGAGAACCGCCCGACCAGCGACATCGCCGACGAGCTGGCGAAGCGGCTGATCACACAAGCGTAGGAAAAACGAATGAGTGCGATTCGAACCCGACTGCACGTTCCGCAAGCGCCGGCCCGCCCCGGCGACAAGCCGGACTTCAGCTATCTGAATCTGGCGCCCGCGGGCTCCGCCGAGCGACCGGATCCGAATGCACCGCTCGCGCAGACCGAAGCTCTCGCGAACGGCCTCGTGCGAGTGCTCGGCGACGATCATCGCGCCATCGGACCGTGGGATCCGCACCTCGCACCGTCCGACCTCGAGCTCGGCTTGCGTCACATGATGCTGACGCGCGTGTTCGACGACCGCATGCATCGTGCGCAGCGCCAGGGACGGACGACGTTCTACATCAAGTCCACCGGCGAAGAGGCGGTGTCGGTCGCGGCGGGCATGGCTCTGCGCCCGACCGACATGCTGTTTCCGGCTTATCGCAATCAGGGGCTGCAGATGGTGCGCGGGCAGAAGCTCGTCGACCTGATGTGCCAGATCCTTTCGAACTCGCGCGACATGTGCAAAGGCCGCCAGTTGCCGGTCATGTACCACTCGAAGGAAGCGCGGCTGTTCTCGATCTCCGGCAATCTCGCGACTCAGTTCCCGCAGGCGGTCGGCTGGGCAATGGCCGCCGCGATCAAGAACGAGGACGACATCGCCGCGACATGGCTCGGCGACGGCAGCACCGCGGAAGCGGACTTCCACTACGCGCTGCTGTTCGCGCAGGTGTATCGCGCGCCGGTCATCCTCAACGTGGTCAACAACCAGTGGGCGATCTCGACGTTCCAGGCGTTCGCGGGCGGCGGGCCGAAGTCGTTCGCGGCGCGCGGCCCCGGTTACGGAATGCCCGGCATCCGCGTCGACGGCAACGATTTCCTCGCGGTGTACGCGGTGACGCAATGGGCCGCGGAGCGCGCGCGCATGGGCGGAGGGCCGACGCTGATCGAGCACGTGACCTACCGCGTGGCGCCGCATTCCACCAGCGACGACCCGTCTCGCTATCGCCCGAAGGACGAATACGAATCGTGGCCGCTGGGCGACCCGATCGAGCGGCTGAAGTCGCACCTGATCGCGCTCGGCGAGTGGTCGGAGGAACGCGAAGCGACGCTCGTGAAGCAGTGCGAGGAACAGGTCAGCACAGCCTGGCGCGAAGCGATGACCTACGGCACGTTGACGGACGGGCCGCAGCTCGATCCGGACACGATGTTCGACGACATCTTCAAGGATCTGACGCCGCGCCTCGCGAAGCAGAAGCAGCAGCTCGCCGCCGAGCGCGCGCAGCAGAAGAACAAGGCGGAGAAGAAAGACAAATGACGCAGATGAACATGATCCAGGCGCTGAACTCCGCCATGGACGTGATGATGGGGCGGGACGCGAGCGTCGTGACGATGGGCGAGGACGTCGGCTACTTCGGCGGCGTGTTCCGCGTCACCGACGGGCTGCAGCGCAAGTACGGCCAGCATCGCGTGCTCGATTCGCCGATCGCCGAAGGCGGCATCGTCGCGACCGCGATCGGCATGAGCGTCAACGGCCTGCGCCCGGTCGCCGAGATCCAGTTCGCCGACTACATCTATCCGGCCTACGACCAGATCGTCAGCGAGCTCGCGCGCATCCGCTACCGCACCGGCGGCGAGTTCAACGCGCCGGTCACGATCCGCACGCCCTGCGGCGGCGGCATCCGCGGCGGCCAGACGCATTCGCAGAGCCCCGAGGCGCTGTTCGCGCATGTGTGCGGCATCAAAGTCGTGATGCCGTCGAATCCGTACGACGCCAAGGGCCTGCTGATCTCGTCCATCGAGGACGATGACCCGGTCGTGTTCTTCGAGCCGAAGCGCCTGTACAACGGGCCGTTCGATGGCGATCCGAACAAGCCGGCGGTTGCGTGGAGCTCGCATCCGAAGGGCGACGTGCCGGACGGCCACTATCGTGTGACGATCGGCAGCGCCGAAATCGTCCGCCCTGGCAAACAAGTCACCGTCATCACCTACGGCACGATGGTGCACGTGTGCATCGCTGCGGCAGAGTCGCTCGGCATCGATGCGGAAGTGATCGACATCCGCACGATCGTGCCGCTCGACGAGGAAACGATCGTGCGCTCGGTGAAGAAGACCGGACGCTGCGTGGTCGCGCACGAGGCGACGCGCTTCGCGGGCTTCGGCGCCGAAATCCTCGCGACGATCCAGGAAGAGTGCTTCTGGCACCTGGAAGCGCCGATCCAGCGCGTCGCGGGCTGGGACACGCCCTACCCGCACGCTTTCGAGTGGGAATACTTTCCGGGCCAGGCGCGCGTCGCCGCCGCACTGAAGGCAACGATGGAGGCGAAATGAGCCGCCATGTCGTGAAGCTGCCGGACCTCGGCGAAGGCACGGTCTCCTCGGAGATCGTCGCGTGGCACGTCAAAGTCGGCGACCGCGTCGACGAAGATCAGCCGATGGTGGAGATGTCGACCGACAAGGCCGTGGTCGAGATGCCCTCGCCCGTGTCGGGTCGCGTCGTGTCGTTGGGCGGTCAGCCGGGCGATCACATTGCGGTCGGTGCGGAGCTGATCGTGTTGGAGACGAGTGCGGAAGGCGCGGCAGCAGAGCCGCCCCCATCCCAACCTTCCCCCGCGGAGCGGGGGAAGGAGAAAGACAAAGAGAAGGAAGGCGCGTACCTCACGCTGGTCCCCTCACCCGCTCCGCGGGGGAGGGATAGGGAGGGGGCACCTCCGCCTGCCGCTCCACGCACGGGCCGCGTGCTCGCTTCACCCGCGACGCGCCGCCGCGCTCGCGAATCCGGCATCGACCTCGCGACCGTCGTCGGCAGCGGTCGCGATGGGCGCATTCAACGTCAGGACCTGGATGCCGCGATCAATCAGGCGCAGCACGGTGCTCCGGGCACTGCTGCTCGCGGCGCCAACGGCGCGAAGCGGCAACCCCGCACCGAGACCGAAGAGATCCGCATTCTCGGCGTGCGCCGCGTCAGCGCGCAGCGCGTGGCCGAGTCCAAGCGCAACATCCCGCACTTCGCGTACGTCGAGGAAGTCGACATCACCGAGCTGGAGCGCCTGCGCAAGCACCTCAACTCGAGGCTGGCAAAGGGTGCGCCGAGCTACACGTATCTGCCGTTCCTCGGCATGGCGCTGATCCGCGTCATCGAGCGCTTCCCGAAGTGCAACTCGCGCTTCGACGCCGAGCGCAACGTGCTGGTTCAGCACCGCGGCGTGAATCTCGGCGTCGCGACGCAGACCGGTGACGGCCTCAAAGTGCCGGTCGTGCATCACGCGGAAACGCTGTCGCTGAGCGAACTGGCCGCGCAGATCCGCCGCGTCGCACAGGCGGCCCGCGATGGCACCGCGAGCCGCAACGAGCTGAGCGGCTCGACGATCACGATCACGAGCCTCGGCAAGCTCGGCGGCATCGTCTCGACGCCGATCATCAATGCGCCGGAAGTGGCGATCATCGGCGTCAACAAGGCGGTCGAGCGGCCGGTCGTGCTGCACGGCCAGATCGCGGTGCGCCTGATGATGAACCTGTCGTCGTCGTTCGATCACCGCTTCGTCGACGGCTACGATGCGGCGGAAATCGTGCAGGCGCTGAAGGAAATGCTGGAGCAGCCGGCGACGATTTTCATCGACGCGTAACCGTTGATATGTCACCGCTGCAGTGCGTCTTGTGATGCAAGTCACACCTTTAGGCCTTTCGCACTAGTCGCATAGCGGCGACGGCGCCCGCTGTCGCAAAAGCACGTATTCCTTTGCGACTGTTGTCTCATCAATCTACGGCCAATCCGCTTACGCTGTTTGCCGAGCAGCGCATCAATGCAAAGTTGCAGTCCGAGCGCTGTACGTGTCCGAACCATGTCAGCGTCCGCGGCGATCCGACAATTCCTCTTCGAAGCGCAACAGCGCGTGCCGAGTCACGCCATCGCGTTCACTCCGCCGTCGCGCGACCATTTCGACTTTCACTGCGCCGGCGCCGATGCGGCAGCAGTGCGCCAGATCCTGGAAAGCGTCGCCGATTCCTTCCTGCTCGAATGCCGCAACAAGCCCGAGCCGGTGGTCAGCAACAAGGTGCGCTACGAAGCGAACGGCCCGCTGGTCGGCCGCTTCCTCGCGGTCGGGATCCAGGACGATAAATCGCAGCTCGCCGGCGTCGTGCTGATCTTCCGCACGATGGAGCAGGCGGCCTTCAGCAAGGAAGACGCCCGCACGCTCGGCCTGCTCACGCATCAATTGTCGAAGGTCATCTCGCTGCCGGCCGACCCCATGACCGGCCTGCTCACGCGCAGCGGCGTCGAGAAACTCATCGAGTGGCGCCTGGGCTCGCGCGGCGCGCGAACGATTTGCACGGTCCTGTACGGCGACATCGATCAGCTGCACGTCGTCAACGACCTGCTCGGCTTCGAGGCGGGCGACCAGGTGATCTCGGCCGTCGCGCATGCGCTGCAGGAGCAGCTCGCGAGCCGCGATGCCGTGCTCAGCCGCCTGTCCGGCGATCGCTTCACGATCTTCTTTTCCGATTGTCCGCTCGACCGCGCCAAGGCGATCGGCAATGAGCTGCGCGACGCGGTGAACGCCGCGACCTTCAGCATCGGCACCGATTCGATTCCGCTCTCGATCTCGTTCGGCGCCGCGACCGTGCGCGGCGGCGAGCGCAGCTTCGATCACGCGCTCGCCGCGGCTGAGGTCGCCTGCAAGGCCGCCAAGGACCGCGGCCGCAACCGCGTCGAGTCGTACGAAGTCCACGATTCGAGCATCAACCGCCGCATCGACGACATCGCGATCGTCGGCCGGCTGCGCGTCGCGCTCGAGAAAGGCAATTTCCAGATCTTCGGCCAGCCGATCGCGCCGCTCCTGCAACCGGAGAAAGTGCGCCGCTACGAAACGCTGCTGCGCCTGATAGACGAGAAAGGCCGGCTGGTGCTGCCGGGACAGTTCATGTCGTCGGCGACGCGCTACCAGCTGTTGCCGCAGATCGACCGCACCGTCATCAGCGACGTGCTGACGCGTCTCGCCGCTGCGAACCGCGAGCCGGGCTTCGAGCCGATCCACTTGTCGATCAACCTGTCGGGCCCGACGCTCAGCGACCCGACGTTCCTCGACTGGCTGGTGGTGCAGATCGACAGCAGCGGCGTGCCCGGCGACTGGCTGGAGTTCGAGCTGACCGAGACCGCAGCGGTGAGCAACCTCGAACATGCGCAACGGCTCATAGCGCGGCTCACGGAGGTGGGTTGCCGGTTCGCGCTCGACGACTTCGGCACCGGCCTCTCCTCGCTCGCGCATCTGAAGGCGCTCAACTTCTCGGTGCTGAAGATCGACGGCTCGTTCATCCGCGACATCCTGCACAACGACCGCTCGGACTCGCTGGTGCGCGCAGTGACGCAGCTGGCGCACGGCATGGGCATGGAGACCGTGGCGGAGTACGTGGAGACGCCCGAGATCTGCATGCGCCTCATCGAGCTCGGCGTGCAGTTCGGCCAGGGGTACGCGATCGGCCGACCGCGGCCGCTGGATCGGATCCTGCAGCCGGATTTGCAGCTCGCGAACGCAAGCTAGCGCGGAACTCTCCCCCCGGCTCGGCCCTTGAACACAGTATTCAAGGGAGCGCCGCGATGGAATCCAATCCCCGATCTGCCACGCGCCCGAGCCGCGGATTCACCCAACGCCTGAAGGAAGACGGCCGTCAGACGCTGGAGCAGCGCAAGCGCTCGGCAGCTGACCGCGTCGACGGCATTGCGCAGGCGCTCGAACGCACGGGCGCGCAATTCGAGAACGAGCCCACCCTCGCCGAGCTCGCCGCGCGACTTGCAGCTACCGTCGGCAATCTTGCGACACGTCTGCGCGAAGGCAGCATCGACGATCTCGTCGGCGACACGCGCGCCTTTGCGCGTCGCAATCCGACCCTGTTCATCGCCGGTGGCCTCGCGGCCGGCTTCGTGATCGCGCGCTTCGTAAAGGCATCGGCGCAGCGCGTCGAGTCGGCAGACATGGACGACGACGCGCCGACACTTACCGACGAAGTCGACGAAGACGTGATCGACGAAGACGTGATCATGGAAGTCGTCGAAGAAGAAGTCGTGCTGCGCCCTGGAGCCTGACATGGAGCACGAATCTGCCGGTGCATTGTTGAGCCGGCTCGTCAGCGCATTCACCGAACTGGTACGCAACGAAGTCGCGCTCGCCAAGGCGGAGCTCGCCGAATCTTCGACACGCGCGAAGTCCGGACTCGTCGCGTTGATCGCTGCCGTGTCGACACTGCTTGCCGGGTCGCTCGCGCTCGTCGCCGCGATCATCCTCGGACTCTCGCGAGTGATGGAGCCGTGGCTCGCAGCGCTCATCGTCGGCGTCGCTATCACTGGCGTCGGCATGTTCCTGTTGCAGGGCGCGCGCAAGAGACTGATGCCCCCACACCTTGAGATCGAACGCACACGCGCTTCCGTCCGTCACGACGTCGAAGTGCTTGCGAGGAGAACTTGATGAATGCCACGTCGGAACAACCAGGCTCGCGCCGCGATCCCGAACAGCTGGAACGCGCCGCGGACCGCATCCGTGCCGACCTGAACAGCACGCTCGATGCGCTGGAGCGCAAGCTGTCGCCCAGCCAGCTTCTCGACCGCTCGCTCGAATACCTGCGCGAGCACGGCGGCGAGATGGTGAATGCAGTCGGCGAATCAGTCCGGCGCCATCCGGTCCCGATCGCGCTCACGGCGGCCGGGCTGAGCTGGCTCATCTTCGCGGCCGTGCGCAAGCGCGAGCCGATCGACGTCAGCCCGATCCATGACATGCCGATCGAGGACACCCCGATCGACGACACGCTGGAAACCGAATCGCTGTACGCCGAGCCGCACTTCCCGCGCCGCCGGTTCCGCGATCGTGTCTCGGCCGCGCGCGCGCAAGCACGTCGCGCCCAGTATCGAGCCATATCGACTCTAGACGAGCGGCCGCTCTTGTTCGGCGGACTCGCAATCGCAGTCGGCGCGCTGCTCGGCGCGATCATTCCCTCGACGGAGTACGAAGACAAAGTCGTCGGACAAGTGCGCGACCGCGCGGTGGAGCGCGCGAGGCAGATGGGCGAGCGCGAGTACCGGAACCTGCGCGAGCGCTTCGAATCGCATCAGGACGTAGAGGTGAGCGGCCAGGCTCACTGAGGAGCGCCCGGGGAAATTTATGCGCAAGTTTTCCGCGCTGTTGCCTGCATTCGTGCTGCTCGTTGCATGCGCGGGCGGCCCCAGCACTCAATCGATCGACGCCGGTAGCGGACCGAATCCGACGCTGCCGCAGCCGGAATCGAAGCCGATCCCGACCGTCAACGTCGCGCCCGCCAAAGGCTGGAGCGGCGAGCAGAAGCCGTCGGCCGCCGCCGGCTTCGAAGTGACGAGTTACGCAGCCGGTCTCGATCATCCGCGCTGGCTCTACGTGCTGCCGAACGGCGATGTGCTCGTCGCGGAAACCAATGCGCCGGAGCGTCCCGAGGACAAGAAAGGGATCAAGGGCTTCTTCATGGGCAAGGCGCAGAAGAAGGCCGGTGCGGGAACGCCCAGCGCGAATCGCATCACGTTGCTGCGCGATGCCGATGGCGACGGCAAGGCGGAATTCCGCAGCGTGTTTCTCAAGGATCTGCAGTCGCCGTTCGGCATGGCGCTGGTCGGCAACGACTTCTACGTCGCGAACACCGACGCGGTCATGCGCTACAGGTACCGGGTTGCTTCCTCGTTCATCGACGGCGCCGGCACGAAGGTCGCCGATCTGCCGGCCGGGCCGATCAACCATCACTGGACCAAGAACCTGGTCGCGAGCCAGGACGGCAAGCGCCTGTACGTCACCGTCGGCTCGAACAGCAATGTCGGCGAGCGCGGCATGGAGAACGAAGAGCGTCGCGCCGCGATCCTGGAGATCGATCCCACGAACGGCGCAACGCGCGTGTTCGCTTCGGGACTGCGCAATCCGAACGGTCTCGACTGGCAGCCGCAGAGCGGCGCGCTGTGGACTGCGGTCAACGAGCGCGACGAGCTCGGCAACGATCTCGTGCCCGACTACATCACTTCCGTGAAGGACGGCGGCTTCTACGGCTGGCCCTACAGTTACTACGGCCGCCATGTCGACAAGCGTCCGCAGCCGCCGCGGCCTGACCTGGTCGAGAAGGCTATCGTCCCCGACTACGCACTCGGCTCGCACACGGCGTCGCTCGGCCTCGCGTTCTATCGCAGCGATCTTTTTGCGCAGCGCTATCGCGGTGGCGCGTTCGTCGGCCAGCACGGTTCGTGGAACCGCAAGCCCTTCTCGGGCTACCGGGTGATTTTTGTCCCGTTCGCCGACGGCAAGCCGACCGGCGCCAAGCCGGAGGAGGTCCTGACGGGCTTCGTCGACGAGCAGGAGAACGCGCTCGGCCGTCCGGTCGGAGTCGCCGTCGATGGCCGCGGCGCGCTGCTCGTGGCCGACGACGTGGGCAATACCATTTGGCGAGTGACACCGGCGCAGCGCGAGCTAAGCTCCCGGTAATGAGCGCAAATCAATCTGCTACCCAAGAGGCCGCGCACCTCGTGTGCGGCCATTGCGATTCCGTCGTGCGGGTGCCGCCTGCGCGATTCGCCGAAGGGCCGCGTTGCCCGAAGTGCCATCACCCGCTGTTCGAGGATCATCCGCTGGAATTGCAGACGGCGAGCTTCGACAAGCACATCACGCGCAGCGACCTGCCGGTGATCGTCGACTTCTGGGCACCCTGGTGCGGCCCGTGCCGCACGATGGCGCCGCACTACGAGGAAGCCGCGCGCCGCCTGAAGCACCAGGCGCGCTTCGCGAAGGTGAACTCCGACGACGAGCCGGCATTGTCGAAGCGCTTTGGCATTCGCGGCATTCCGACGCTGATCGCTTTCAAGCAGGGCCGCGAGGTCGCACGTCAGGTCGGCGGCATGGACCTCAACGGCCTGCTGCGCTGGGTTAGCGATATTTAAGCCCGGTGCCGGTGTTGAACACGATCACCCGGTCGGCCGGGCGCACGAATCCACTCTGACGCAATTGCGCGAGCGCTGCCCACGCTGCGCCACCCTCCGGACACACGTCGATGCCTGAGCGCGAAGCCAGATCGACCGTTGCGCGCTGCATCTCCGCTTCTTCGATCGCAATCGCCGTGCCGTGCGTATCGTGCAAGGCGCGCAGGCAAATGAAGCCGCCTAGCGGTGAAGGCACTCGCAAACCGTAAGCTCGGGTCTGCGCATTCACCCACGCTTCGGTGCGCTCAGCGCCTTCGTGAAATGCCTTCGCGACCGGCGCACAGCCGGCCGCCTGCACGGAGACGAAGCGCGGTCGCTTATCACGCGGAATCCAGCCGAGCGCGGCCATTTCGTCGAACGCCTTCCACATCCCGATCAATCCAGTGCCGCCGCCGGTCGGATAGAGCACGACGTCGGGCACTGCGCCGCCGAGCTGTTCGACCAGCTCGTACGCCATCGTCTTCTTGCCTTCGATGCGATAGGGCTCGCGCAACGTCGACATGTCGTAGGCATCTTTCGGACCGTGCTCGCGCAGGAACTTGCCGGCGTCCGCAATCGTGCCCTGCACGCGGTGAATCGTGGCGCCGTACAGCGCGCACTCATCGAAGAACGGCTTCGGCGTGTCGTCCGGCATGGCCACGACGACCGGCAGCCCTGCGCGCGCGCCGTACGCCGCCAGCGCCCCGGCTGCATTGCCCGCGGACGGCGCGGAGAACTTCTTCGCGCCCAGGTGCTTCGCCATCGAGACGGCCATCGCCATGCCGCGCGCCTTGAACGAACCGGTCGGATTGCGCGATTCGTCCTTTACCCAGACGTTCTCTTCGACGGCGAGCAACGGCGTGAAGCCCTCGCCGAGCGAGACCTCGTCACCCTCCTCCAGCGGCAACAGCTCGCGGTATCGCCAGAGCGTCGGCGTACGCGCGGCGACATCGGCAAGCTTCAAGCGGATCGCGCCGAGGTCGTAGTCGACGCGCAGCGGCATGCCGCAGCGCTGACACACGCCGAGCAGCGTGCGCGGGTCATGACTGGTTTCGCAGGCGAAGCAGTGGATGCCGCGGAGGTATTGCGAAAGGCGAGGTGTGCTCATCGAGGAATGATAACGCGGTTGGATGGAACCATCGCAGCGGGCGGAGGCTTAGAGCACGCGGCGTCCGCCACATGCATTCCAAAGGGATACCCATGGCCCGCACTCGACTCGATTCCGAAGACGACTTCGAGGACATCGCACCGGATGCACTGAACCTGCTCCGTCGCGATCACCGGCTGGCCGAGGAGCTGTTCGACGAGTTCGCGCGCTCCGCGCCCCAGCAACTCGATCCGCTCGCGCGGCGCATCTGCAAGATGCTGCGCGTCCACACGCAGATCGAGGAGGAACTGTTCTACCCGGCCGTCAGCAGAGTCCTGACGAGCGAAACATTGCTGGAGGAGTCGCGCCGCGAGCACGCCGAGGCGAAAGAGCGGATTGCGCGCATCGAGTCGATGTCATCGGAGAACGCGGCGTTCGGCGAAGAAGTCGCGAGCCTCGCCGCCAGCATCGGGGCACACGTCGCCAAGGAGGAGCAGGAGCTGTTCCCGCAAGTGAGTGCGTCGACCTTGGATCTCACTGCGCTCGGTATCGCACTCGCGGAGCGCCGCGACACGCTGCTCGACGTGCTCGGGCTGCACGGCGACGACGAGGAGGGCGCGGCGAACCAGAGGGAAACTCACTCGGAGCGCAGCCCGGCCGAAGCTCCGCCTGCCGGCCCCAAGTAGCGCTCGAGCGCATAGCGACCGACGTTGTTGCCGAGCTGGTTGCCGGCGAGCGAGTCGTAGCGGAAATGGATACCGAGGTACACGCGCGATAGCGCGCATTCCATCGCTGCCTGCTGGAAGCTTTCGAAGCTGCGCGTCGGCGGATCCATCTTGATCTTGCCGGACATCGGGCCGGCTTTGTCCACCTCGGGGATCTCCATCGTGAACTTGCGCTGCTCGCCGAACGTGTCCGCCATGACGGTCATGGCCGCGCCACAGACCGTACCGTGCGCGGAGGGATAGGACGGAAATGCGTACGTGTGCCGATGCAGGTTGTCCCACTGCATATCCAGCTCGGTCGCCGCATTGCCGTCCTTGTCCGCCCAGTGGATCGCCGTGTACGGCCGCCAGTGGTTATAGAAAAACTTGCTGTCGAACGAGCTGACGTAGCCGTCGAAGATGCTCATGTTCAACAGCGCGAACAGCCGGGCAGCACGGCGCAGCTCGACGCGGTCGCGCCGAACGAGCTCGCGCGCCAGCCGATTGTGCGAAGCCTCCACGAACTCCTTCCACCACATCGCAAGATGGGATTGATCCGCGGTGCGCGTGCGGCTCGCGAAACTGCCGACGTCCTTCACTTCCGCAAACGCCGCGGTGTATTCGGGGCTGTCGATGGCCGGCGGCGGGCCGACGCGAAATTGATCCGCGCGAGTCAGCGCGAACGGCTTGACCGTGCCCCAGCCGGTGCCGAACACGAAACCTTGCGGCGTGCCGCTGTGCTCGCGGAATTCCGCGTAGACGCCCGGTCCCATCGGATGAAACCGGTACTCCGCCTTCTGCTCCCACTGGTCGTCCTTGCGGCTATCCAGCACCGCGGCGGCGGCAGCCTTGCCCAACTCCACGGCGCGCTTCTCCACGACGCCACCCCCGGGCTCTGTACGCGCCAGGAGTTGCTGCCATCGAGTCGCCTGCTTCGGATACTGGTTCAGCGCAATCTCATAAGCCGCCTGTGACGCTGCGGCGATCGGATCTACGCCAGGCACGCGCTTCTTCAAGGCATACGGCGCATATTCGCGCTGCGCGGCATTCAGCGCGTCGTGCATCGCGAGATGCATCATCGCTACGGCTCGCACGCCTTTGAGTGTAAGAAATCCGTCCTCTGCTTCCGCCGCGGCGAGCAGCTGCTGATTCCATTCGACGACCACGTCTGCCGGCCGATCGGCCGACCAGGCAACGCCCTGCACGAGCAGCGCGAGCACGACTACCATCTTCATGGGAGGACCCTTGCTTAACGACCTTCCGCGGCAGCAATCTTGCTCCGCTGCAGCCCGCACCACTACTTCACGGTTTGTACTGGTTGCGCCAGCGCGCTGCGAGGAAGATGAGCCATGGCAAATCAATACGGTCAGTACTGTCCGCTCGCGCTCGCCGTCGAGTTGCTGTGCGAGCGCTGGACGTTGCTCGTGATCAGCCGCGTCATCGACGGCTGCACGCAGTTCAACGAGATCCATCGCGGCGTGCCGCGCATCTCGCCGTCGCTCCTGTCGCGGCGGCTGAGTCAGCTCGAGCGCGCCGGGCTCGTGAAGCGCGGTCCTGCGAAAAAAGGCTTGCCCCGCAGTTGCACGCTGACGCCGGCAGGCCAGGAGCTGAGCCCGATCATCGACGCGCTCGCGGTCTGGGGACAGCGCTGGAGCCGCGACATGAACGCGGACGATCTCGACATCGCGTTCCTCGCGTGGAGCATGCATCGAAGCATCGATAGCGCGCGCATGCCGGCTGGCCGCACGGTCATCGAGTTCCAATTTCGCAATGCTCCGCCGGACGGCCGGTGCTTCTGGCTCGTGCACAGCAACGGCGCCACGGACATGTGCCTGAAGTCACCGGGCTTCGAAGTGGACCTGCAGGTGCGCGCCGATCTGCGCCTGTTCATCGAAGCGTGGCGGGGCTTCCGCGACTTGCGCCAGGAAATTCAGTCGGGCCACGTGCAAGTGCTCGGCCCACCGGCGTTGCGTAAGCAATTTCCGAGCTGGTTGTTGCTGAGCGGTCTCGCTCCGCATCCACGGCTGCGCCCCGGACGCGAGCAGCGACTCGCCGCGGCCTGCAGCAACGCCTGAATCGCAACAGCCGCTATGCGCAGGCTGACGCGCAGCGGCGCGCGTCTGCTAGAGTCTCCCGACGTCGATACCTTTCATCGATGGCCCAGGGAGCTTTCATGTTTCATAAACGTCGATTCGTCGTTGCGGCGGCATCGTCCGCGCTCGCGTTGGTGGCGCACGCACAGGCACAAGAGGCTGCAGGAGATGACCCGCTCGAACAGGTGGTCGTGACCGGCACGCGCGTCGCGAATCGCTCGGCACTGGATACCGCCGTGCCGGTGGACGTCGTTTCCAGCGAGCAATTGCAGAACGTCGGCGTTGCCGAGATCAACCAGGCGCTCGCAGTCGCCCTGCCCTCGTTCAACTTCCCACGTCCCGGTCTCGCAGACGGCACGGACACGATTCGGCCAGCAGCTTTGCGCGGTCTTGCGCCTGATCAGACACTCGTGCTCGTCAACGGCAAGCGGCGCCACGCGGCGTCGCTCGTGAACGTCAACGGCACGGTCGGCCGCGGTTCCTCTGCCGTCGACCTCAACACGATTCCGGCCGGCGCGGTGCAATCGATCGAAGTGCTGCGTGACGGTGCCTCGGCGCAATACGGCTCCGATGCAATCGCGGGCGTGCTCAACCTACGCTTGCGCGAAGCGCACGACGGCGGCGACGCGACCATCAGCTATGGCTGGCGCGACTCGAGTTACGACACGCCGACCGGCCCGGCGGATGATCGAATCACCACCGCGGTGCTCACACCGACGTGGTCCGCGCCGCCGAAGCTGTCACGCGACGTGTCCGACGGCGAGACGCTGGTCGCCTCGATCTGGAAAGGACTGCCGCTCGGCGAATCGGGCTTCGTGACGATCGCCGCCGAATACAAGGACCAGGAGCACACCGAGCGCGGCGGCTACGACATGCGGCGCCAGTATCCGCTGCTGCCGGGCAACGTGTTCGATCCGCGCGAAGCGACGTTCAACCGCTTCAACTCGTGGTACGGCGAGCCGGAGCTCGATCAGAAGACCGTGTTCGTGAATGCCGGTTACGATTTCGCCGCGGGCGCGCACATGTACGGCTGGGCGAGCTGGCAGGACCGCGATGCGAAGGCGCCGGGCTTCTACCGTCTCGCCGACGATCCGAGCGGCCGCAACGTGATCGAGATCTATCCGGACGGCTTCCTGCCGTTCATCGCGCCCGAGGTCACGGACATGTCGGCCGCATACGGCGTGCGCTGGAAGCTCGGCGATTGGGACATGGACTCCTCGCTGGTCTACGGCAAGAACAAGATGGAGTTCACGATCGAGAACACGTTGAACCGCTCGCTCGGCGTCGCGAGCAAGACCGTGTTCGACGCCGGCGGCTTCGACTACGACCAGCTGGTGCTGAACGTGTCGGGCGTGCGCCCGGTCGAGGTCAGTGCGTTCTCGTCGCCGCTCAACGTCGCGGTCGGCGTCGAGGCGCGGCGCGAGGAATATTCGATCTTCGCCGGCGAGCCGGATTCGTATCGCAACGGCGGCGTGCTGCTCAACGGCCAGCCGACGGCATCGGGCTCGCAGGTGTTCGCGGGCTTCCGGCCGGCGAATGCAGGCAGCGAAGACCGGACCGCGGTCGGCGCTTATGTCGACCTCGAAGCGAACGTCACCGAGCAGTTTCTCGCATCGGTCGCGGTGCGCGGCGAGCACTACTCCGACTTCGGCGAGAACGTGTCGGGCAAGGTCGCGGGACGCTACGACTTCACGGACAGCTTCGCGCTGCGTGCATCCGTGCAGACCGGCTTCCGCGCGCC
>CADEEJ010000106.1 GCA_902826315.1 uncultured Steroidobacter sp. | reverse complement strand
AGGCGGCCACACTGACGTGTCGCACGAACTTCTACGGACTCAATAGCCTCAGGGAATCGCAAGGCGCTAGCGCAGAGAGGTGGAATAGCCTCCTTGAACGCTCGGATCAGTTCGAAATAGCGCTCATGAAATGCTTCCCAGATTCAGACCCCATGCTGGCATATCCTGAGCGCAAGTGTGGTCTCGCGCTTGCATCGATCCTACTTTCGCTGGAGCACGCTTCTGTTCTCAGATCTGCTTTCGCGCTAGCGGCACCCCATTCCGCGGCTTCTCTCCTACGCTTACAGTTTGAGACTCTCGTCCGGGCCGCTTGGCTGCTATTCGCAGCAGCGCCTGAGCAGATCGCCAAACTTGATGTCGCCCTGGACAACAACTCTCAAAAGTTCGCAGAGAAACTGCCTCAGCTGTATGAAATGCTTGCGGCAGTCGAACGAGATGCGCCGATCGGATTGTCTATACCTCTAACGGAGTTCAATCAGTGCCACCGACAGCCGCTGAACTCCTTTGTCCACGGTGGCATACATGCATTACGCCGAAGGCAGACGGGCTTTCCAGTTCAGCTGGCCATTCAGCTAATCACAATGTCAAACGCGCTCTTGCACCTCGCGTATCGAATGCTTGCAGATCTCGGCGGCGGCGTCCGAATGAACGAGGTGACAAATTTGTATCGTCAGTTCAATGACTGTCTGCCGGCGATGAAGTCCGGTAATGGCGAACGTGCCGTCTAATCGCTGGAGCGCACGTCTGAGGGGAATAAAGTGCCAAGTCCATACATCAGCACGCGTGGCGCTCAGCTCAACCGTTAGGCACCATGGATACGTTTGTTGTGCCGGACATTGAAGCGCGAGGCCTGACACTCGGATTGCACGCCCTGACGCCGCGTGAGCGCGATGTCTTCGTCATCTATGACCTGCAGCTCTACTATGAGGTGAAGGGTTGCTTCGCCGATCATGTCCCGGATGCGCCCGGACAATTCGACTGGTTGGAGGACGTCCTAGCTCGGATTGGAGATCTAGGGTCGCTTCGGGCGATCAAGCAACTACGCGAGTTGGATGCAAACGAGACACCGCAGGCTCAAGCGCTGTGCGATGCATATGCGGCGAGAAACGAGTTCCGCTGGAAATGCCTTGAGCGCTATCTGCTCAGTCAGGGTGTTCAGCTCAACTGGAGCAGCAATGGTGGCTAAGATGCGGTTCCAACGGACCGACTCGCGGTGTTCGGCCGCCGCTGAACCGCGGCGTTAGGCGACTTAGTGATGTCCTCGGCGCCTCACGATTTGTCAGCGAGTGTGGCAGCGGTGTGTCGCGCGGCGCAGAGACTCAAGCAGTCTGGACGTCCTCCTTTGACACTCTTCTGGTTTACCGGGCACAGGAGGTTTCGTGACGAGCTTACGGAAGCAGTGCTTGCTGCGGAATTACGAGTGAACCCGGGTCTCATAGGGGAGTGGCGCAGCTATTCTGCCGATAAGCGCTACAGTCCGGCATGGTACTTTGACCAGGAGGCGAATGGGAGCTGGGTCGTTGGGTACTACCACCAAGATCAGTCGAAACGTGTTGAGCGCATCTACGCCGATTCGGCGATTGCATGCGCGAACTTCATCCTTAAGGAGATGGGTGCATGAGACCCGCTGTTCGCCCAACAACGTGCTACACGGACGGGCGTCATCAGTGGGCATCTTGAAAACGGCTCATGCCTCCTGGCTTCAACGATCTAGAGCACTACGAGGATGACGCGCGTGCAACCCGTGAGTTTGTCTCATCCGTGAGACAGGATGAATGCCTCACAAAAACATTGCAGAATGCGAATACAAAGAAGCCCGGCACCGACATGGGTCAGCCCGGGCTCCCTCGCGTAAGGAGGCGGGAGGGGTGTGCTGCCGGTCCGAGGGAATAGTGCCCCTCGATTGCCGTCAGCCCCTCTCCTAGCCTGCAGCGCCATAGTCGAAGAAGAGTTGCCTATCGTCAACCCTTTCGGCCGTCTGTCCTGGCCGACGTGGTCTCTACTGGGCGACACGCCCTTAGCGGATTCGGATGCTCCACCTGCTGCATCCATAGCAGTACGGTTCATCACTTTTTCTGCGCTAGATCAATGCGTCATAGACAGATAGCCGGGTCAAGCGTGCGAGCTGCGATCGACCGGGACGCTCCTACTGTGCCTGACAAGTTGCTGGGTCACGAAGTTCAGAAGTGGCTTGCAATCTAACGCGCAACGGCACCGGACCAGAATGGGCCAGTATCACGAGACCCACCCAGCTGCGACGTAAACGCAGCCGAATTGTCGCGCCCTGGATTGCCGGAACTCGAGTTGGCTACCTCGATGCCGCGATTCGGCGCCGACGAACTCTCTGCGGCACTGCGTGGCGAGGCGCATCGAGTGACTCGGCAAACTTGGCGACATCTCGCGGCGTCAGGACCGGTCTTGGGTGAACAATGAGCCCGTGCGAGAGCCAATAAAATATCTTTATGTCCTGTGAGACGTAGACTCTTAGAATCTCGTATTCAGTGCGAGCAGCACTGGGTTTGCGGCCGCCAGCGGATATAGACGGGCAATAACGTAGCTCGGCCGCGAGTTCGGGATCGAACAAATAGATTCGAGCAAGAAGTCGCGCATGCGAACAATCGCAAGCGTGGCACGGGAGTTCTTGTGCAAAACAAAAGCCTCGTCCGGCGCACACAAGTGCTGGTCGCACCTCTAACGTGGCTGATCCTGTTGTGCTCGCTCAACGGCCTAGCTAGAGCTCAAGGGCTCGCCGCGGCCTATTCCTTCAACGAAGGCAGCGGAACTACGGTCGGCGACAGCTCGGCCAACGCGAATATAGGTACGGTAGCTAACGCGAGCTGGACCAGCTCCGGCAAGTTCGGTGGTGCGCTGTCGTTCAACGGAACGAACAGTCTAGTCACTGTCGCCGATTCGACATCTCTGGACCTGACGAGCGCCATGACGCTGGAAGCGTGGGTCTACCCGACCGCTCTCAACGACTGGCGAACGATCCTGATGAAGGAGAGCAGCGGAACTCACGTCTACCTGCTCTATGCGAACGACGATGCGCCGCGGCCAGCCGCATACTTCCGTACAGGCAGTGTCGAGAAGGGGGCACAGGGCACCACCATCTTGCCGCGCAACGCCTGGTCGCACGTGGCGGCGACGTACGACGGCACCACGTTTCGTCTCTTCGTCAACGGAGTGCAGGTCGCGAGCGCCGCTGCGACAGGCTTGATCAACACCTCGAACCTTCCACTGCGGATCGGCGGTAGCACGGTCTGGGGTGAGTACTTCAGCGGGCGGATCGACGAGGTACGCATCTACAACCGGGCACTGAGCGCCGCGGAAGTCGCCACTGACATGAACGCGCCGATCGGCGGATCGAGCTCGGACACGCAGTCCCCAACCGCGCCGACAGGCTTTTCGGCCACAGCTGCTTCCTCCAGCCAAGTGAATCTGAGCTGGACGGCAGCCACCGACAATGTCGCTGTCAGCGGGTATCTCGTTGAACGCTGCGACGGCGCCGGCTGTTCGAGCTTCGCTCAAGTTGCGTCGCCCACAGGCACGAGCTACGTAGATACGAACCTGAGTGCCTCGATCAGCTATACGTATCGCGTGCGGGCCGTCGACGCGGCCAACAATTTCAGCGCGTATTCGAGTACCGCGAGTGCGACGACGCAAGCGGGATCAGGCAGTGACGGCCTCGCCGCAGCCTATTCCTTCAACGAAAACACCGGGACCTCAGCCGGAGACAACTCTGGCAACGGCAACGGCGGAACGCTCTCGGGCGCCACTTGGACGGCGTCGGGCAAGTTCGGCAGTGCGCTGTCGTTCAACGGAACCAGCAACATCGTCAATGTTGCTGACTCGTCGACCCTGGACCTCACGAGCGCAATGACGCTGGAAGCGTGGGTCTACCCGACCGCGTTGGCCAGCTGGCGCACTGTCTTGTTCAAGGAGAACGCTTCGACGCATGTTTACGTGCTGTACGCGAACAAGAACGTAGCGGTGCCCGCAACCTATGCGCTGATCGACGGAGACATGTACACCGTGCCGGGTAGCAGCGCATTGCCGCTGAATACATGGTCCCACTTGGCGTCAACCTATGACGGAAGTGCGCTGCGCGTGTATGTGAACGGAACTCAGGTCGCAAGCGGCACCGTCACTGGTTCGATCGAGGCATCAACGGGATCGTTGCGTATCGGCGGCAATTCCATCTGGAGCGAGTACTTCAGCGGTCGAATCGATGAAGTGCGGATCTACAATCGCGCACTCAGCGCTGCCCAGATCACTTCCGACATGAATGCTGCTATCGGAGGCGCCGCCGATACGCAGGCCCCGTCCGTGCCAGGCAGCTTCACCTCAACAGCGGTTTCGAGCAGCCAGATCAACCTGAGCTGGGCCGCTTCCACCGACAATGTTGCTGTCACCGGCTATCGGTTGGAGCGATGCTCGGGGGCCGGTTGTTCGAATTTCTCGCCGCTCGCGAATCCCACGGGCACGAGCTACAACGACACGGGTTTGAGCGCCGCGACGAGCTACAGCTATCGAGTGCGTGCCCAGGATGCCGTGCCCAACTTCAGCGCGTACTCCGCGACTGCAAGCGCAACCACACTCTCCGGTTCCGACTCGCAGGCACCGACCACACCGACCAACCTGAGCGCAACGCCTGTTTCGAACACGCAGATCGACCTGACCTGGACTGCATCGACCGACAACATCGGTGTCACCAACTATCTGGTCGAGCGTTGTCAGGGTCCTGGGTGCTCGAACTTTGCGCAGATCGCGACGCCGGCGACGCCGAGCTACAGCGATACCGGCCGCTCGCCTTCGACGAGCTACAGTTACAGGGTGCGCGCACAGGATGCTGTGCCGAACTACAGCGCGTACTCGGCAACTGCGAGCGCGACGACGCCTGCAACCTCCGATACACAGCCACCTACAGCTCCAAGCGGGCTTACAGTGACCGCGGGAGCCAATCAAAACCTGCTTGGCTGGACGGCATCGACGGACAACGTCGGTGTAACGGCCTATCTGATCGAACGCTGCCAAGGTGCGAGCTGCTCTTCGTTTGGCCAAATCGGCACCAGCGGGATCGCGATGTACATAGACAGTACGGCGGTGGCTGGCACCAGTTACAGCTATCGCGTACGAGCACGCGACGCGGTCCCGAACTACAGCGGCTATTCGAATATCGGCACGGCGACCCCTGCAGATTGCGATTGAGCGAGCAGCCCGCATGAGTGCTCGCTCCATCGTTCGTTGGCCCTCCCGTGTGATCGGCGCATTCGGTGCGCTGGCCGTGCATGCTCTGATGCTGCAAGCAGTGAGCTTGGGCACAAGCGCGGCAAAGCAACAGCCCGAGCGCGAAACCGGTCCCGGTGCGAGCGCAATCGTTTCGGGAGCGGACGCGTCCATGACGCTGGTGCTGGTGCAGCTACCGAGCGCTTCGCACTCGGACGTGCTACTCCAAGAGCTCGCATCGCGCGGTGCTGCGGCGGCGAATGCGGCGATCCAAGTCGTCAGCCCGGATCCGACTCCTGCGTTCGACGTCGCAGAAGAAACCGATGCGGAAGCAGATCCCGAGGCGCCGCAGTCGGTCGGTGACCCTGCCATGCGCTCGATGCTGTTCGGTCGCTACACAGGACAGATTAATGCGCGTATCCAACGTGCTTGGTTGAAGCCACGCTCAGCCGTGAACGGCAGGGACAATTCATCTTCGCTCGATGAGCCGACGCAGGACGCTCGCTTCCACTGCGCGGTGCGCATCACGCAGGACGCGCGAGGGTTCGTGCAGGAAGTCGAACTCGTCCAATGCAACGGCACGCTGGCTTGGCAGTACTCCCTAATCAGCGCGATCCAGCGTTCCTCGCCACTGCCCGCACCACCGAGCCCGACGGTTTTCACGAATGCATTGATTCTTTCATTCGAAGGCCAGGCCTACCGGCCCGGCGACCCTGACCCACAATACGAACCAGAAACGGGGACCTGACATGGTGTCCAAAGCCCTGCGCATTCTTCGACGTTCCGGCGTGGCCACAGCGGTGGTCTGCGTCGGCCTGATCGGCGCATCGCCTACAGTCACGAACGCTGCCGTTGGCAGAACGCCGGGAGCCGCATCGGTGACCGCGACGGGTTCGGCGCAATACACGATCCCCTTGTGGGTGCCGCCAGGCACCGCGGGTATGCAGCCGACGCTTGCACTGACCTACGACCATCGCGCCAGCAACACGCTGTTGGGCATCGGTTGGAACATCGCAGGCCTTTCGGAGATCCACCGCTGCGCGCGTACTCGGGCGCAGGACGGTCAGCCGCGTAACGTTCGCAACGATGCGCAGGATCGATTCTGTCTCGACGGTCAGAGATTGCGACTGGTCTCCGGAACCGGAACGTACGGAAGCGACGGCGCGGAATATCGCACGGAAAGCGACACCTTCGTTCGCGTTCGGTCTTTCGGGATTGCAGGCAACGGCCCGTCTTACTTCACCGTGCAGCAGCGGGACGGCCGTGTCTACGAATACGGCAACACCACCGATTCGCGCATCGAATCCGTCAGTCAAGGAACCGCGCGGTCGTGGGCTCTCAACAAGATTTCCGATCCGCGCAATAACGCCATCCTGTTCTCCTACGGTGAGGATACGGTTAACGGCGGCTATCGCATCAACGCGATCCAGTATACGAGCAACCCCGGCCAGGGGTTAGCTGCAGCATATGCGGTCAACTTCACGTACGAGAACAAACCCGCCGGGGAACTCGATAGCGAATATGTTGCCGGCAGCGAGGTGCGCCAGATCTCGCGCATGACGCGCATCGATGTCACGTCTTCAGGCACGCTCGTGCGACGCTACCAACTCGCGTACGAGCCCGCGCTGTCGGCGAGCAAGCGCAGCCGACTGGCTTCCGTTCAAGAATGCGCGGGAGTCTCCGTCGACTGCCTGCCCGCGACGACCTTCACGTACCAGAACAGCACGGCAGGACTTGCCGCGCAGGCAACGTCGCCGGCAACGATTCCGTCGGGAGTGTTTCCGTATGCCATCGACGTGAATGGGGATGGTCGCGACGATCTGGTGTATTCGAGCAGCGTGACGCCGGGCACTGGTAGCTGGATGGTAATGCTGGCCAACACGTCCGGCGGCTTTCAGACGCCGGCAGCTGTTCCCTCGACCACAAATCAGAACTATGCGGGCGCGATTCCGATCGACTACAACTCCGACGGGAAGATCGACCTGCTTGCGGTAAAAGACGCTGCAACTTGGTACGTCATGCTGGGCACGAGTACCGGACTCGCCGCGCCGCAGAGCACCGGCACGCCGGCCACGCCCATAGGTTCGGGTAACAATGCCGCTGCTTCAGATGTCGACGGCGACGGGCGCGAGGATCTCGTCTGGATGGAGCTGGGCACTGCATCCGGCGGCGCGTGCATTTGTTATCGACTGCGCGACCCGGGTGGCACGTTTTCAACAGTCCAATACCTGGTCGGCCCGCTCGGCGCCGGCTGGGCGTTCAATTCTTCTTTGACTCAGCCGTATGGCTATCAGTCGCGTCGCCGCTTGCCCGACTTCAATGGCGATGGCCGCGGCGACTTCGCTTATGCGTCCTCATTCACTTGGGTCGATCCTGAGTCGCAGCAGACGTTTGTTGACGAGAACTGGGACATCCTGTTCGCCGGCGGAGGCGGGGTGCCGACGATGCCGAAGAGCCCGACGTGGCAGTTCCCAAAGTTTCTCGACCTGAACGGCGATGGCAAGGATGACTATCTTTACCTCGATGGCAATACTTGGTCTGCGGTGTTGGGAACGGGCTCAGGTTTCACCACTGCCTACTCGCTGGGGTCGCCTGCTCAGTACACGACGAATCAAACATTAGTACTGGACTGGGACAGCGATGGCAGCCAAGACTTCCTCGTTCGCTATACGCCGACGGGCACGTGGCACCTGTTCCGCTTCAACGGTGGCGGAGTGACTGTCACGGATACGCAGATTGCCGTGGGCACGGGCTGGGTCAGTTCAGCGGTCGGCGACTTCAACGGTGACGACCTTGACGACGTTGGCTACCTGAGCGGCACCTCCTGGGTGTTCCGTCCTCACTCCGGCCTTTATCCAGATCTGCTGCTCACAGCGACCGACGGATTCGGCGTGAATGCGACGTTCAATTACTCGCCACTCACGAGCGCTAACTACACGCCGCACACAGACGCCGCCTTCCCGGCGCAGGACTATCGCAGGCCCATGTATGTCGTGAACAGCGCCGTGCGTTCAAACGGCATCGGCGGTACCTACACCGAGTCGTTCGCGTATTACGGTGGTCGACTGAACCTGGAAGGCCGAGGGTTCCAAGGCTTCTACGCTCGACGCAGTCACGATAGCCGCAACACCGTGTATTCCTACCACTACTTCGTACGCGACTTCCCCCAGACGGGAATGTTGTTTCAGAGGGATGCAAAGCAATCGAACGATACGACGCTCATCACCCGTGTGGTGAACACGCCAACAACGATGACGTTGGACAACACGGCGAACAATCAGCGCTACTTTCCGCATATATCTGCGTCGACCGTGACGAACTATGAGCTCGGCGGTACCAAGAACGGGCAGCTCATCAGCACGGTGGCAACGAGCTATACGTTCGACACCTCCGGCAACGCAACCACGATTGCAGTCACTGCGACCGACAACGATGTCGATTCCCCGTTTTGGAACCAGCAGTGGACGAGCACGATCGTCAAGACGATCTTGCCGCAAACCGGCTGCCTTGGGCTGCCGACGCAGATCGCAGTCACCAACACTGCTCCGTCAGTTTCGACGCTGACGCGCACGACTGCATTCACACCTAACTACACACAGTGCCGAATGTCGCAGTCGGTGACCGAGCCGCTCAGCAGCACGTACAAGGTGACGCACGATCTGGGCTATGACACGTTCGGAAATCTGAACAGTGAGGCGATCACCGGCATCGGTATGACACCACGCACGACGACCCTCAATTGGGGGACGAACGGACAATTTCCCATCTCGATCACCAATGCCGCTGGCGAGGTGACCGCAACGGAATACGACCCCAGTCTCGGCGTGCAAACGAAGCAGACTGCGCCGAACACGATCGTGACGAACTGGGGGTATGACGTATTCGGTCGGCGAACCAGCGAGGTTCGCCCCGACGGCACGTCCACGACGTGGAGTTTCGCCAATTGTGCGCCATCATGTGTCAACGGCAACAACCGCACGATCCTCACCGAAACGGCTAAGAAGACCGACACGTCCGTCCTGACGGATCGGATCGCCTATTTAGATCAGTTCGATCGTCCGCTGGTCGTGAACGAGCGATTGTTGAGCGGGTACAGCCGAGTGGAGACTCAGTACGACGCGCTCGGCAGGGTCAGTCAGCGGTCGGTGCCGTGCCTCGCTTCGAGCTGCACCAACTACTGGGCTACGTTCACCTACGATGCGCTCAACAGGGTCACCTTGCAGCAGCGCCCGAAGAGCGCGACGGATGCCACCTTGCAATCGACCTCGTTCGCTTACCTTGGCCGGGCGACCGTGATCACAGATGCAGAAGGTAAGATTGCGACGAAGGTGACCAAGGTTGCCGGGATGCTGGGTCGCTCCAAGGACCACGACGGTTACTACCAGACATTCAATTATGACGCTTTCGGAAGTTTGGTCGGCGTCAGCGACAGCTTGACCAACTCGCTCTTCTCCGCGACTTACGATTACGGTCAGGGTGCATACCAGCGTACGACCACCGACACGGACCTTGGCTCGCGGTCGTACACGTACAACGCGCTGGGCGAGATCACCAACTCCTCAGACGGCAAGTCACAATCGTTTTCGTTTACTTACGACGCGCTCTCGCGGGTTAAGACCCGCGTCGAGCCGGAGCACACGACGACGTATGCGTACGGCAATCTGGCCTCCGACCACATCGGCCGGTTGGACAAAGTCTCGATGCCCGGGTACTCGGAGGAGTACACCTACGACAACAAGGGCAGGCTGACGAAGCGTCGCATCGCTAGCGATGCCACTTACGACTATGACTACACATACGACAGCACGAGCGGCCTGCTGCGGACAATGTCCTACCCGGCTAGCATCGGCCCCGACCCGCCGCTGAAGCTCGAGTACTCATATCAGAACGGCTTGCTGCAGCAGGTCAAGGACTCCAACTCAACAACGATCTTTTGGCTTGCCAACAGCATGAATCAACGCGGCCAGGTGACACAGCAAACGCTCGGCAACGGCGTGGTCACCAATCGCACCTTCGATGCAGTGACCGGTTGGGTTAACAGCATGCAGTCGGGCGTCGGCAGCGGCGCAGCGCTGCAGAATGAGTCGTATCTGTTCGATCGCGTCGGCAATGTGATTCAGCGCCAGAACGGGAATGCCGGCCTGACCGAGAACTTCTACTACGACAACCTGTATCGCCTCGACTACTCGACCCTCGGGACCGTCGGGCCCGTGACCAACCTCGATTTGGCCTACGATCCGATGGGGAATATCACGAGCCGCAGCGATGTGGCTGGCGGCGCCGCGTGGACCTATCACGCGACGAAGAAACACGCAGTCGTGCAGGCAGGCAACAGCAGCTTCACGTACTCCTACGATGCCAACGGCAACGCACAGGCCCGCAACGGCTACACGATCGACTGGACGAGCTATAACTATCCGAGCGTCATCCGTGGTCCGAACAAGACCATGACCTTCAGCTACGGAACCGATCGCCAGCGCTTCAAGCAGATCTATACGAACGGCTCGACGACCGAGACCACGATGTACGTCGGCGCGCTGTTGGAGAAGGTCACGATGGGCAGCGTTGTCGACTGGCGCCACTACGTCAACGTCGGCGGTCAGGCAGTCGCGGTCGTCAGTCGTAAGAACGACGGTGTGGCCACGACGAACACGACGCGCTACGTGCTGGAGGATCACCAAGGCAGCGTTAGCCAGATCCTGGCGAGCAACGGGACTGCTTACGTGAGCGAGAGTTTCACGGCATTTGGTGCGCGTCGCGATGCCAGCACCTGGTCGGGTCCCTGTCCGTGCCCGGACCTCGCTAAGATCAAGGACACCACTCGTCGCGGCTACACCGAGCATGAAGCTATCGGCGGCGTGAGTATGGGGCTCAATCACATGAACGGGCGCGTGCAGGACGCGATCACGGGTCGCTTCCTAAGCCCTGATCCGTTCGTTGCGCGGCCCGGGCTGACGCAGGGCTTTAACAGATATGCATATGTGCTAAACAACCCGCTGCGCTACACGGATCCAAGTGGGTTCACCCACGAGGTGATCAACACGTGCGATTACTGCTGGGGCCAGGGGATATGGGACTTGGGTCCGTCGTCGAGCCCGTTCGATGGAGGGTTTGGCTTTGGCGGCGATGACGCGGGCGGCGGAGGCACCGGAGCGAGCGACCAGGCTGTTCCGGGCGCAGTACCCGGAGGCACACCGACAGGTGAGAGTGCGAAGGCCAGCATAGACAGTAAGGTTGACTGGTGCGCAGCCGCTGATGCGCTGGCAGAGGAGGACGCAGCGGCTCCCATGAACTCGGACGATGACATGTTGAGTGCTGCCGACAGTCAGCTGACAATCTTGGCGGGGGCGGCGACCGCTGCAGCGAATTCTACGAAAGGGGATGCTTTCGTCGGGATGACCTCCGCTGCCGACGATGCCAGTGCCCTCGCGTCGCGAGGGATTCCATCGATGGCGGAGGAGTTTGGACCTTTGGCGCGGGGGCTTGGCTACGTTGGATTGGGCCTGAATGCAGCGCAGATCGCAATTGGAGCTCAGAGAGACGGAGCACGCGGCGCGGGCTTCGCAGCAATTGATGCTGGCGTCACCAACTTTTCGGTGCGCCTTGGCTGGGCAGGCATCGGTTATGCGCTGCTCTACAATCTGCAAGGCGGCTCCCGGGGCATACATCAGGCCCAAAGTTATCTTGGGAGGATCGAGAGAATGAACAGCCTCGGTGCACTATGCGCCGCCTCGCGGAGTAAGTAGCGCATGGGACATCCAAGTTCGAACAATGAAGGCCTATTGGACCGAATGTTCTTGCGCGATTGCGCGTTCCTCATGCGGCTGTACGGACGGACTGATTCGCGATGGGTTTGGTCGTACGCAGTATTTGGATTCGCCGCGACGCTGGGAGCCTTTGCGCTATTCGTGTGCTTCTCCATCGCGACCCTGTTTCCGAACTTCATTCCTGCGGCCATTCATCCTGCGACGGCTTCAAAGGAGGTCTTGGGTATTGCGTGTGCCGGTATCTTCCTCATGGTTGGCCTCTGGGTGGAGCACCGCTTTCGTGATATGCGTGAAGATGTTTCCTCGTTGGCAGGGCGCTATTGGACGTTGAGTGATCGCATCAAGTGGTGTCTTACCACTTTGCTTGGGCTTGGCAGCATTGCAGGGGTGGCACTTCTGACAGTCGCGATGTACAGCTGATTTTGGACGTGCTTGTCGCATAGCTGGAGTGACTGTGTTCGTCATCGCAAGCGGCGACGGCTACCTGGAGAGCCGGCGCCGTCTCCTCGCTGTGACGCGTGCGGCGACTCCAGCGTCTTCACATCAGCGGCTGGCCTGATTGAGAAATCCTTCCAGCATCTCCATGACGAC
This sequence comes from uncultured Steroidobacter sp., assembly GCA_902826315.1. Taxonomy (GTDB): domain Bacteria; phylum Pseudomonadota; class Gammaproteobacteria; order Steroidobacterales; family Steroidobacteraceae; genus Steroidobacter. The sequence continues at coordinate 2,844 of CADEEJ010000106.1, read as the reverse complement.
GCGCTTCTTGGAAGGGTGGCGTTGCGCCGCCAGGCGCCTCGGGTTTGCATTGAAGAACTCCGATGAAGCTATTTCGCTACTTCTTCTTCCGTAACTACCAGCTGAATATTCGACAGCGTGCGAGCGTGCCGTGGCTAAGGCCTCTTGCGCTGAGTAGTCTGCTTCTGAGCTTCAACACGATGACAGTCGTTCTAGTTGTGCTCGAATTGGTGAACGTCGACACGTTTGTGATGTATTCCAAAGCTGAGCTGCAGATTGCCGTGATCTGTTCGACGTTCATCGTCTTCGGTCTGTTCTATCGTAGTTGGATCAAGACGGGCCGATATACGACGTTCGCTCACGAATTCGGCAGCGAATCCGAAAGGCAGCGCAGGCTTCGATCGATTTGCCTCTTTGTCTATGGAGTTCTCAGCCTTGCTACACCCGCAGTCACGGGATACTGGATATATCTCCGTAACGGCGCAATTTGAGCGTCGAGCGCGTGCGACGAGAGGTTTTGCGCAGCCATGGCAGCCCTTTCGTCACGTCTGGCGTGCTCACCTTGTGCGCTTCGGCATTTGCGTTGGTGACAGCGCTATCTAAGCGGCGCCGACTTTGTGAAAGGGTGGCTGGTAAAGATGCTTGAACGGCTGAGTGGTACTCGAGTGAGTGTGGACGCGATTCTAGACGGTGATCGTTGCCTCGTCCGTAGCAACGGACTACGGGAGGCAGGGCTACCGGAGGTGGAGATCGCAGATTGCCCTTTGAAGCTGAAAGATATCGCTAGCGATCTCGTTGTGCAGATCGCCCTCAATGGCAAAGAGACACCCGAGTCGCTCGCGGAAGGCAAGACAATTGGTGGGCGCTTCGTTCGCAGAGACCAACCCTTGATCGAGGCCTTTCGTCTTGTTCTCAGTGATCGGAACTCTTCCGTCCTCCGTATCGTGGACATGGACAGCACAGGAGCATTCCCGCACCGCTTGGTCGCTACCCACCTTTGTGCGGCCGCCGGGGCGTCAAGTCGCGACGGGTTGAGGTTGCTCTTGGTCTCAATCGAAGTGTGGCCTAAGGAGAAGATGGCCTCGAATGCTGCGTTGGGAGACTACGAGTACAACCCCAACAATTTCTGGTCGTGGGTCGATCTTGGGACAAAGCTTGCGCAGACTGGCCGAACCGCTGATGCGCTTTTGCAGTGGAAAACGGCGGTCTGTATGTGGCCTCGCGGCGGTAAGCTCTATGCGAGCCGGATGATAGGGCGCAATTCGCAGGGTCCTCTTCATGAGTTCTGGTTGTCAGTGACGAACGATGTCATCAGACGTTGGTGCGTACAGTCAGAGGTGGCACTGCCCGAGTCGGCACTAACAGATTAACCGGGACTCGCTCCAGTCATATCTCGCGCCGAACGTCTTGGCCACTCTTGTCGGGTCGCAGGCCAAGAAACTTGGAGAGTCTCAATCGGCCTTCCGCGGTCCACTCGACGAACTGAATCTCCGCGACGATCTCAGGTTTCGTCCAGGTCATCTCCTTCATGTCATCCACACTCACGCCGCCACCCCATCGCGATGACCCTTCCGTCGGCAAGTCTACAAAAGGACACACATCCACACGCAACTTCGCGAGCGTCCGTGCCAGATCTCTTTTGACATGTGGCACCAGGCCGGCGCGAACCTTGCCGGCAAATCGTAGTTCCTGCTTATCAAAATATCCGACGAGGAGGGCATCGATACTGTTGTTGCTCGCGGGTCGATAGCCGCCGATGACAAACTCCTGATGACACTCCAATTTCAGTTTCTGCCAATTGCGCGATCGTTCGCCCGGTTCATAGATCGAGTCCTTACGCTTGGCAACGACACCTTCGAGTTGCATTGCCCGCACAGCATTTACTATGTCTGGCACACGTCCGGGTAGCTCAATCGAGAGCAGTAGCCCGGACTTCTCAGCGACCTTCGCAAGGTCCGCGCGACGCGCTTCGAGCGGCAGAGCTCTGAGGTCCTTGCCGTTGAGATGCAGAAGGTCGAATGCGAAGAACACAATCGAATGTGTCGGATGAGTGCCACGGTGTTGAAGCGCCTGGAAGGACGGCCGACCCTGCGCATCCACCGCCACGATCTCGCCATCGATGACGGCTTGCGCTGCCTGTATTCGACGTCCGGCGGCGACAATCGCCGGATACATCGGCGTCAGGTCTTTATCGTTTCGGGATCGAAGCTGGATGGAGGCACCGTCTTTGATTATCAGCGCTCGGTAGCCATCCAACTTGAGCTCGTACGACCATTCGGGCCCTTCCGGCAAGGTGTCCACGGCCAAGGCGGCCATTGGTGTACGGAAAATAGGAGGGTGATCCTTTTGAGGAGCACGCGGAGGTCGAGCCGAAGGTGTCTTCTTCTTTGTTGGCATGGCTAGCTCCTGGACGAACCGCCACGCGAGCATACAACGGGGTCTGTATTGCTGGTCTCAGACTCCAATGATCGGCCCCAGAACGCTAAGTCATTCATTGCTCGATAGAACGACGCTCCGGCCGCCGACGCAGTTGACTTCGACGACGCGGCTGTACAAAGATACAGTTACCCCACGCGGAGTCGCGCCATGCTCGCTAGTCCCCTCACTGTCATCAATGAAACCCTCGATAGCCTTCAAACGCTGAGCGAGTTCCTGTTGGATGAAGTCGACGAGCGCGTGATTACTTCTCAGCAGCTCACCACGGAGCGTCGTCTCTGCAAAGAGGCCTTACAGACCATACGAGTGTTGATCCCGAAGCTGGAAGCGGTTCGGCGCACCAACGTTGTGGCTGCGGTCGACAGCCCGCGCCTCTGCATGACGTGCGATGACTAGGCGACGTGGTTTGCGAACGGCGGACGGATGAGG
>CADEEJ010000105.1:6204-15468 GCA_902826315.1 uncultured Steroidobacter sp. | reverse complement strand
TACGCCGCTTGCTGCAGCCAGCTGCGGTCGAGCCCCATCTTCTCGGCAAACGGCTGCGGCCACCAGTGCCGTGCGGAACGAGTCCCGCCTCAGCATACGTTTGAAATGCGTCAGCAGATTCGGATGGCGCGCCGGATCGAGCGTGCAGCCGATGTAGTGAAAGATCGCCAGGTCCGAAGCCAGCGTGATATCCGCCACGCTCGCGCGGCCGCCGACCAGGTACTCGCCTTGCAGCGATGCTTCGAGATAGTCGAGCTTCGGCGGCAGATCTTCGAGCAGCAAGCGGCGGACGACCGCGGCGTCCGGTTCTTTCTTGTGCAGCATCGGCCCGAGTACCTTTTGCTGGAACAGGGCGATCACGTCGGGCGCGACCTGCGAGTCCACGTACTCTTCGAACCACAGTGCGCGCGCGTACTGGGTCGGGTCGGTAGGGTTGAGCGGCAGCTCCGGAAAGCGCTTTTCCAGGTAGGCGACGATGACGGACGAGTCCGCCAGCGTCAGCTCGCCGTGCCGCAGCGCCGGGATCTTGCCGGTGGGGCTGAGGTCGCGCCAGCCCGGCGGCGGATCGAACGGAAATACGGTCTCGACGCGGTGCTCCAGCCGCTTCTCCAGCGCGGCGACGATCACCTTGCGGACGTGAATGGACAGCGGGACGCCATAGATCGTGAACATGGTCAGCTCCTGGTGTGAGGAGACTGGACCGTAGGATTTGACGTTACGTGAAGGTCAAGCGGCTCATTCGTTGGCAGGTCGGTCGCTCTTGTCTATGTTCTGGTCCATGTTCTGGGTTGCCTGGCGCTCGCGCCATTGCGCGGCTTCGCGCGCCCAGCGGCTTTTCGCTGCGTAACGGCGCCAGAACTCGTCGGCTTCCTTGAGCAACGCGGACGCATCGGCCGCGCGCCCTTCGAGCATCGCGACCCGGCCGCGCGCGACTTGAACGTCGGCGAGCGCGGGCGTCGGCAGCTGATAGATCTTCCGATACGCCGCATCCGCTTCCTGCAAGGTCTGCTCGGCTTCCTTGAGTTTGCCGAGCTCGAGTTGTGCGATGCCTGCGCCGAGCACCGCTGCGGCACGGATGCGTGACGGCGGATCGGGCGGGCCGGCCGTTGCGAGCGCCTTCTGGAAGTGATCGAGCGCTGCCGTGGCGTTGCGACTGTTCAACGCGCTGAGGCCGAGACCGTTGTGCATGTCTGCAAGCGAGGGCCCTGCAACTTTGCCGCTGTCGATGCTCTCCTGCAGTACGCGTTGTGCTTCGGCTGTTTGTCCCGCAAGAGCCAACGCCGTGCCGTAAGTCGCCGTCGCGTTCGGCAGCCACGAACCCTCGCCGGTGTCGAGGCGCTTGAGATCGTCGACCGCGGTTCGCAACACAGTCACGGCTGTATCGATGCGTCGTGCCGCAACCAGCGTGACGCCGAGACTCGCTTGCGCTCGTGCGCGATCCAGATCGTTGGTCGCGGCGGCTACGCTGCGACCCATCGACGCGATCGCACCTGCGAGATCGCCGAGCTTGAGCTGCGCGCGTGCCAGCCACGACAGCTTGCTTGCTATCGAGCCGTTGTTCGGGCCGAGCAGCGCCTCGGTTCTCTCGATCGAGTTCTGCAAATGCTCGATGCCCGCCGCGAGCTCACCGGAATCGGCCAGCGCGCGGCCATACATGTCTTCTGTTTCGACGAGCAGCGCATTGCGGCCGCCGGTGCCGAAGTTGGCCTGCGCGCGGCTGAACGCTTCGCGCGAGGACTCGACAGCTTCCTGCAAGCGTCCGGCCATCAGGTATTCCTGCGCGAGCTGGCGCTTCGCGAGGATCGTCTCGGAGTCGTTCTCGCCGAGCGATTCTTCGGCGATCGCGACCGCTTCACGCATGTCGGCGATGGCGCGTTCGGCGTCGCCCTCGTCGCCAGCCATGAAGCCGCGCGTTTGCAAAGCGTTTACCAGGTCACGCACGGCCGGGCGGCCATAGTCGCGCAGTTGCGGGATCGCTGCGTCGAGCTCGCGTTTGGCCAGCTCGTAGTCGCGCTCATTCGCGTGAATCGTCGCGAGCTGTGCGAGTGCCTGCGACGTGTGAACGTTCCCTTCCGGCAGCTTGCGCGCGGCGAGGTCGAGTGCCGCCTGCAATGTCGCGCGCGCGTCGTCGTACTCTTCCAGGTTGGCCTGTGCTTCGCCGACGATCGCCAGCAGCTCGACGCTGCTCTCGGGCTGCGATGCCATCTCGCGATCGATCCGTTCCTTGGCGAGCGTGAGCAGCTGCGACGCCTTCATCTGCTGCTCGCCGGTGAAGTAGGGATCGGCAGAGCGGAAGATCGAAGCGACGAATTCCTTGACGTCTTCGGCCCGCTTCTTCTCGGCGCGCGCGACGCGCAGTTGCCACGACGCGACCGCAAGGCCAGCAGCCAGCGCGAGCACCACAGCAGCGACTGCACCGACGACGATCCGATGCTTCACCGCGAACTTGCGCAAGCGGTAGCCGGCCGAGTCCGGCCGTGCGACGACCGGGTCGCCGCGCAGGTATCGATCGAGATCGTCGGCGAAGGCAGCCGCAGTTGCGTAGCGCTCGCTCGGCTCTTTCTTCAGCGTCTTGAGCACGATCGTATCGAGATCGCCACGCAAACTTCGCGCCGCCGCGCGTTCGGTGACGACCATGCTCGGTGCGCGCACTTCGCTCGACAGCACGTCCCAGTCAGCAGTAAGCGCGCTCTTGAACGTGTACGGCCGCTTGCCTGCGAGCAATTCGTACGCGACCACACCCAGCGAATACACGTCGCTCTCCGTCGTGATCGGGCTGCCGGTGATCTGCTCCGGCGACGCGTACTCGGGCGTGAGCACGCGTGCTCCGACCTGCGTGAGCGCCTTGTTCGCGGCGCTGCCTTCCTCGATCAGCTTGGCGATGCCGAAGTCGAGCAGGTGCACCTGTCCCTGCGCGTCGACCAGGATGTTCGACGGCTTGAGATCGCGATGGACGATGAGGCGCGAATGCGCGTAGGCGACGGCGCGGGCGATCTGCGCGATGAGCGCGACACGCGTGCGCACGTCGAGGTTGTGCTCGCCGCAGTAGACATCGATCGCCTTGCCCTCGATGTATTCGAGCGCGAGATAGGGCCGTCCGTCCTCTGTAATACCGGCGTCATACAGGCGCCCGATGTTCGGGTGCTCCAACGACGCGAGGATCTCGCGCTCCTGCGTCGCGCGCTCGGTCAGTTTCGACAGCGCCCACCAGTGCGGCAGTTTCAGCGCGATCTTCCGCCGCATGACGCCGTCGGTGCGCTCCGCCAGCCACACCGAGCTCATACCGCCTTCGCCGACTGCACCGAGCAGCCGATACGGGCCCACGACACCGCCTACGACGGGCGGAGCGGCAATCGTCGTGGTGCCGCCGGGCACCGTGCCGGCAGTGAACCGGGCCAGGTCCTGCAGGAAATCGTCGGTCTCGTGCTCGGCATGTTTTTGCAGCAGCGCTGCCAGCGTCGGCTTGAGACGCAGCTTCGACTCGTCGAGCGCTGCGAGCCAGGCGTCGCGCTGCTCGACCGGAAGCTCGAGGCCTGTCTGCAGGAGCGCGAGGACTTCCTTGAGATCTCCGGGCGCGAAATTTTGCATGAAGGGGGCAGGCGGGGACGAAGTCTTCGAGTTCCGGACTTTTTACATGGGTCGCGGCGCTTGCTCAACCCTTGCTCGAGCTGTCAGCCCGCCGGCCGGCGGATTGCGTCCCGCTGCCTTGGGGCACACCATGGCGCCATTCTCGGAGAGCTCCTATGACCGAAGCCGTCGCCTCGCCGCGGTTGGCCGACCGCGAGGCCGTCCTGCATGCGCTCTACGAAGCCGCCGAGCTCGAGCACAACCTCATGTGCACGTACTTGTATGCGGCTTTCAGCCTGCGCAGTGGCGCGGATGACGGGCTCGCGCCCGACGAGGCCGCTGCGGCCGGCCGCTGGCGGCAGGCGCTGTTCGACGTTGCCATCGAAGAGATGTCGCATCTCGCAGCCGTCTGGAACATCACATCGGCGCTGGGCGGCAGCCCGCGCGTCGGCCGCACGAACTTTCCGATCGATCCGGGGCTCTTGCCCGCCAGCGTGGTCGTGAAGCTCGCGCCGTTCAACGCGCACACGCTCCAGCATTTCATCTACCTGGAGCGGCCGGCCGGCTCGGACGAGCGCGACAGCGAAGTCTTCGCCGTCGAGCGTGATTATGTGCGCGGCAGCGATGTGCCCCGGCTCACGCCGATGGGCATCAACTACGACACCGTCGGCAATTTCTATACGGCGCTGTCGCTCGGTTTGCGCACGCTGGTCGAGCGCTGCGGCGAGAGCAAGGTGTTCTGCGGCGATCCGGCGCTGCAGATCTCGCTCGCGGAGTTCGGCTTGAGCGGCGCCAGGCCGGTAATCTGCGTGAAGACAGCATTGACCGCATTCGAGAGCATCGTCATGCAAGGCGAGGGCGCGCCGCGCGACATGATGGGCTCGCATTTCCAGCGCTTCCTGAGCGTGCGCGAGGAGCTGCTCGCATTCCAGCGCAAACGCCCGGGGTTCGCGCCCGCATTTCCGGCTGCGACCAACCCGGTGCTGCGCCGGCCGCCGCGGCCGGAGGGACGCGTGTGGATCGAGGACAGCGAAGCGAGCGCGGTCGTCGATCTGGCCAACGCCTCGTACAGCCTGATGCTGCGGCTGTTCGCGTACTCGTACTTGTGTCGTGCTCCGGGCGAAGAGAAGTCGCTGGTGCTGCGTCTCGCGATCGCGATGATGCACGTCATCGTGCCGCTGGCGGAGCGCGCTGCGCGCCTGCCGGCCGGGCCATCGAACCCGGATTGTCATGCAGGCATGTCGTTCACGACGCTGCGCGACGCTTCGCCGCTGCAACCCGGCCGCGCGGCGCGAGTGTTTTTCATCGAGAGATTGCAGCAGCTCGCGGATGTCGGCACGGCGCTCGCCAAGGGTGGAGATGAGCGAGTAATGCAAGCGAGCGAGCACTTGCTGGCGTTGTCGCGGCAGGCGAGTCGCGGGTTCGATGCAAGTCTTGACGCGGGCCCCCACCCCAACCCTCCCCCGCAGGCGGGGGAGGGCAGGGAGGGGGCAGTCGCCGCCGCACCGGCTTCAACAACCGTCGAAGGTGTCGAGCACGTCCAGGGCGACAAGCTCGAACTGCTGTTCGAAGCCAAGCGCTGCATCCACGCGCGATTCTGCGTCACCGGTGCGCCGAAGGTGTTTCTCGCGAACGTTCAAGGCCCGTGGATTCATCCGGACGCGATGCCGGTCGAGCGACTGGTGGAGATCGCGCACGCATGTCCTTCCGGTGCGATTCGCTATCGACGCATCGACGGTGCGAGCGACGAAACTGCACCGCCCGTGAACCTGGCGGGCGTGCGCGAGCGCGGGCCCTACGCCTTCCGCGGCCAGTTGCAGATCGACGGCGAGCCGCGCGGCTTTCGTGCGACGTTGTGCCGCTGCGGCGCTTCGAAGAACAAGCCGTTCTGCGACGGCTCACACAATCAGATCGGGTTCGACGCTTCCGGCGAGCCGGCGAGCCGCGAGACCGAGATGCTGCCAGTGCGCGACGGCGTGCTCGCGATCGATCCGCAGCCGGACGGTCCGCTCGCGGTTCGCGGCAACCTGGAAATCATCAGTGGGACGGGGCGGGTCGTCGCGCGGGTCACAGGTGCGCGGCTGTGTCGCTGCGGTGGGAGTGCGAGCAAGCCGTTCTGCGACGGCACGCACGCCAGGATAGGCTTCCGGTCGAACAACTAGCTAGGTCGGCTTGAGCACCTGCGCATGCAAGTGGCGCGCAAGGCCGAGCTCGCCGGCGCGCATCACTGCGTTGTGGTTCCAGCGGAAGATCGGCGCCGCCAGCGGTTTCAGGCGCCGCATCCACGGCACGGTGAGGCTCACCGTCCAGGTGTAGCGCACGCGCGTGGAGCTCTCGTCGGGCGATACTTCCCACACGCCTTGGCCGTTCAACTGGCCGCGCGCCAGGCCGCGGATCCGCTCGTAGCGGACCACTTCGACGGTCTCGATTTCGAACGAGAATTCGTACGGCAGCTTGCTGGTCCACTCGATCCGGTACAGCGAGCCGACACCCTCGGAGTCGCCGGCACGCAATTTCTCCACGGAGCGGACATACGGCCACCAGCGCGGCCAATAGTCCGGATGATGCAGGGCCTGCCAGACCGAATCGATGTCGGCGCCGATGTGCCAATCGGTGATGAGTTGAAAATCGGCGTCCGATGCGCGCGCGAGGGTTGCTGAATTCATCGAGTACCTCGTCAGGCAACGGGAGCGGATGCGCATTCCGCCCAGCGCACATAGAATGCCTCGCCAGACGTAGGAAAAGAAAGGAGGAAAACCGATGGCCAGCCCGACAGTCGCCGCCGTGGTCACGACCAAGAGCCTCACCGGGCTCGACATCGGCATCATCGCGGTCTACTTCGTCATCATCTTCGGCATCGGCGTGTACTTCGCACGCAAGGGTCGCAACTCCGTTGACTATTTCCTGGCCGGGCGCAACGTCGGCTGGTTCGCGATCGGCGCCTCGTTGTTCGTCTCGAACATTTCCACCGAGCACTTCATCGGCCTCGCCGGCTCGGGCGCCACTTCCGGCCTCGCGGTCGGCCACTTCGAGTGGCTGGCGTGCCTGATCCTGCTGATCCTCGGCTGGGTGTTCGTGCCGTTCTACCTGCGCTCGAACGTGTTCACGATGCCCGAGTTCCTGGAGCGGCGCTTCAACCGCGCCAGCAGCGTGTACCTCGCGAGCATCTCGATCCTGGCGTACATCTTCACGAAGATCTCGGTGCACCTGTATGCAGCGGCGATCGTGCTGGAGCGCGTGGTCGGCTGGGATCCGATGACGGCCGCAGTCGCGCTGGTCGTCGCGACCGGCGTCTACACGATCATCGGCGGGCTGTCCGCGGTGATCTACACCGAGCTCATGCAGACGATCGTGCTGCTCGCGGGCGCGGTGATCCTCACGGTCATCGGTCTGTCGGAGGTCGGCGGCTTCGAGGGCTTGCGGGCTGCGCTGCCGGAGCATTATTTCAGCATGATGAAGCCGGCGGACCACCCGGAATTCCCCTGGACCGGCATCTTCCTCGGCGCGCCGATCCTCGGCATCTGGTACTGGTGCACCGACCAGGTGATCGTGCAGCGGGTGCTGTCGGCGAAGGATGAAGGCCACGCGAAGGCCGGCACGATCTTCGCGGGGTTCCTCAAGATCCTGCCGGTGTTCGTGCTCGTGCTGCCCGGTCTCATTGCCATCGCGCTGTATCCGCAGCTGTTCACGACCAACGCGAGCGGCACCGTCACGAACGGCGACATCGCCTACCCGACGCTCATCGTCAACCTGCTGCCCGCGGGTCTGGTCGGCTTGATGGTCGCGGCGCTGCTGGCAGCGCTGATGGGCGGCATGGCCTCGGTCTTCAATTCCGCCTCGACGCTCGTGACGCTCGACTTCTACAAGCGGGTCCGTCCGGATGCGAGCGAGAAGCAGCTGGTGACCTTCGGCCGCCTCGCGACCGGAGCGCTCGTCGTGCTCGGATTGCTGTGGGTACCGTTCATCAAGCTGCTCAGCTCGCAGCTCTACATCTATCTGCAGTCGGTCCAGGCGTACATCAGTCCGCCGATCGCGGCGTGCTTCATCCTCGGCATTCTGTGGACGCGGTTGAACGGTGCCGGCGCGATCAGCGCGCTGCTGACGGGTTTCGTGCTCGGCACGCTGCGCTTCGTGCTGGAAGTGCTCGACAAGGGCAGTCATTTCACCGGCGGAGCAGTGCGCTGGCTGCTCGACATGAACTTCCTGCACTACGCGATCCTGATGTTCGCGATCTGCTCCGCCGTGCTGGTCGTCGTGAGCCTGCTCACGCCCGCGCCGGATCGCCGCAAGCTCGCGGGCCTGACGTTCGCGACCGTCGACGAGAAGATCGACACGGTCGGCGTGACCAAGGTGTCGCTCGCGCGGGAGTCCCCCATGGAGCACAAGCTCAATGTCGCATTCAGCCTGTTGCTGATCGCGACCGTCGTCGGGTTGTGGATCTGGTTCCGCTGACCGAGGCGGCAGCCGGCGCGCGCAGGGAGATTCGCTGCCTGCGTGCGAACGTCACGCAGCAGGAAGCGCTGGCGGCGCTGGAAGGCCGCGGCGGCCTGATGCGTGGCAAATTGCGGCAGATCGCGGCTGCCTATCTGCCGTTCCGCCTGTATCACGTCGAAGTCATCAACCGCGGCGCGAGCAAGGTGGCGCTGTACGCAGCTGACGCGGTCAGCGGGGCGCTCGACCTGTACGAGTTCAAGGCAGCGCCCGGCGATGCCGAACTCGTGACTGTCACGACGCGCAATGCGCCGGACGCTCGCCTCGAGCTGCAAGTCGCGCTCGAGCGGTTGGAGAACAAGGTGCGGCGCGCGATTTTCCAGACGGGCTTCTTCGGCGTGCGCGCACTGCAGATCCGCGCGCGGCCGCTGGAGGTCGAATTTCATGTCCCTTACTGGCTCGGGTTCTTCGGCCAGGGCGAGCGTGCGACCTTGCAGGCGATGGACGCGGTCCGCCGCACCTTCGAGGGCGCGAAGGCGCGCGCGGTCTTCAGCGACTGGCTGATGGAGATGCCGGATCGTTGAAGCAGCCGGTCTGATAGAACACTTCGCCGAGCCAGCGATGCCGCACGCGCATCGTGAAACGGAACCTGCCGTCGCCGAGATCGATGTGCTCGACATGAGTCGTGCCGGGCGGCAACCAGTCGGGCACGGCGATGCGCAGCGAGCCGAATTCGAAGTAGTAACCGGTGCTCACGAAGTGCAGCACGCCGTCGCGGGCGTACACGTCGAGCGGCATGCGCAGGCAAGCGGGGAGGGCCTCGACGAGCGTGCCTTCGCGCGACAGGCGTTTGATGCTTGCGACGACGCACGGCTTGCGGCCGGGGAATTCGTAGACGCGCTGCCATGCCGTGCCGCCGTCGCTCGTTGCGAAGACATGCACGGTGGCAGGGACATTCGTGCCGGTGAACGGCGCGACCGGCGTGCCAACCAACCTGCAGCACCAAGCGAACAGTCGGCCCGCGAAGCTGGCGCGGACTTCGTCAAAGCTGCCGCGATACTCGACGCTCGCTGCATGTTCGGCGAAGCGGGCGCGGGTCGTGGCGGGTAAGGAGAGCCAGTCGGCGTCGCCGAGGAGTGTGCGGATATCGACGCTGGCGGGGTGATCGGCTGGCGGTACGCGTAGTGCGCCCCGGGTCCGGTCGACGATTACGGTACTGGCATTCATGTTGTGCCCGTAATTTCTGTATGGACAGAAATTACAGAT
>CADEEJ010000105.1:0-6104 GCA_902826315.1 uncultured Steroidobacter sp. | reverse complement strand
GCGAGCGTGTCCTCGCCGTAGTTGCGCAGCCCGCCGATCGCAATCCATTGCAACGGCGCCCAGCCGTTCGGCTCGTCCCACTGCTGCCCGGTCTTCATGGTCGTCGTCGCGAGACCATGCGGTCGCAGGAGCTGCGCGCGCACGGTTCCGGCGACGGTACGCGCTCTTTCCTTGTCGCTCAGCTTGAAATAGAGCGGGTACAGCGTAGCGGCTGAAATGCCGTCGCTGCTTTTCTGCGCACGCCAGTCGTAATCCATGTACGCGCCGATTGCGGGATTCCACAGAGTTCGCTCTACGGCTGCTTTGCGCTGAGCCGCGCGCGTTCGCATGTCTTTCGCGCACGCCGCGTCCGACGTGACTTCGCAGCCCCTCGCGATCGTCAGCTCCAGCTGATACAGCAGGCTGTTGAGATCGGGAGGAATGAAGTCGGTCGTGTGGATCGTGCCGAGCGTTTTACCGTCTGCGAGCCACCGTGAGCTGAAGTCCCAGCCGCTTTCCGCGGCGGCTCGCAAACTTCGATAGACATCCGCAACGGGCCGCTTCGAGTCGCGCGCCGTCGCAACGTCTTCGCGATAGGACTCCTCGCGTGGCGTATCGCGATCGTCCCAGTAGCGATTGAGCAAAGTGCCGTCGCGCAGCCGTACCACGCGACGATGTGCCGCGCCGGGTGCGAGCGAAGCTTCGCCCTCCATCCAGAACGCGTACTCCTTGCGCAGCTGCGGCAGGTATTTGCGATACGTCGCGTCGCCGTCGCGTTGCGCGGCAAGCTCGACCATCGCCGCGAAGAACGGCGGCTGCGAGCGGCTGAGGTAGTAGCTGCGATTACCGTTCGGCACGTGACCGACCCGGTCGATCAGCCACGCGAAGTTGTCGAGCATCGACGTCGTCAGGTCGTGCCGGCCGCTGTCCTCCAGGCCGAGCATCGTGAAGTACGAGTCCCAGTAGTAGATCTCGTTGAAGCGCCCGCCCGGCACGACATAGCGGTGCGGCAGCGCCAGTCGCGACGAGTACGGGCGCTGATCCTCGGGCTTGCGCTCGAGCACTTTCCAAAGCGCGTCGATGTGCTCGCGCACGTCCTGACCGGGCACGGTATGGTATTCGGCACCGGCCTGCGGTGGCGGCGCGAAGTGCTCCGCGACGAACTTGCGCAGATCGAAATCGGGTCGCGCGCTGGCTCGGCGGTAGTCGGCGAGCACCTGCTCTGGCGGCTTGACGGGCAATGCGTCGACGAAGCTCTTGCTATCGGCGTAAACGTGTTCCAGCTGCACGCGCTCGAACAGTTCGCCATAGATCTGGGCGGGCGTCCGGACGTCGGCAGCGGTAGCGGTGTGGGCCAGGAAGAGCAGGGCCAAAAGGGGCAGGTTCCTCATCGCGCGAGAGTGTCGGCGAGGCACCGGAATGTCCAGCGCCCTCGTTGTAACTCCTACAATAATCGAAATTGAACGTTTTTCGTGCCCGTGCGTTGGGGTGCGACACACCATCCTGTCGGGAGTCTTGTGGCAAAACAGGCGGCGCAACAGCCTCGGCCAATGGCAGCGGACTGGCTCGTCGGCGGCGGTGAGCTCGGCGCGCTGATTCGAACGAAGGATTGGGCGGCGACACCGCTCGGCATGATCGACGCCTGGCCGCAAAGCCTGCGCAGCGCAGTCAGCATCCTGCTGCCGTCGAAAGCGCAGATCGTCCTGTTCTGGGGACCCGAGCTCGTCGCCATCTACAACGATGCCTATCGGCCGGTGTTCGGCTCGAAGCACCCGACTGCGCTCGGCAAGCCGGCGCGGGAGGCGTGGAGCGAGCTGTGGGACATGCTGCGGCCCTTGCTGGCAGGCGTCGTCGAGACCGGGGACGCGTTCTGGGCGAAGGACCTGATGTTCGTGATCGAGCGCCACGGCTACGTCGAGGAGACGTACTTCGACGTTTCGTACGACCCCGTGCGCGACGAAACGGGTCGGGTCGGCGGCGTGTTCTGCATCGTCAGCGAAACGACCGGGCGCGTCGTCGGCGAGCGCCGGTTGGCGGCACTGCGCGACCTCGGGCGCGTCAGCAGCGGCGCAACGTCGGCGGGCGACATCCTCCGCAACACGGCTGGCGTCCTCGAAAACTACGGCAAGGACATGCCGTTCGTCGCGTTCTACAGCTGGGACGAGGCATCGGGCGCTGGGACGCTGGAAGCCGTCGCGGGCATCGCCGCCGGCGACGACGGCGCGCCGTTGCACATCGATTCGACCCGGCGGCACGAATCCTGGCCGCTCGGCAGCGACTTGGAGCTCGTGCTGGCCGAGCCGCCCGCGGACGTTCAGCTGCCCGGCGGGCCTTGGCCGGAGCCGGTGAAGCAGGTGGCGATCCTGAAGCTCGCCACTCGCGCGAACGAAGCCTACGGCTATCTCGTTTGCGGATTGAGCGCGCGGCGCAAGTTCGACGACGATTATCGCGACTTCGTGCGGCTGGTCGGCACCAACATCTCCGGGGCGCTGGCGGGCCTGCGTGCGCTGGAGGACGAGCGTCGGCGTGCCGAACAGCTGGCCGAGCTGGATCGTGCCAAGACTGCGTTTTTCAGCAACGTCAGTCACGAGTTCCGCACGCCGCTGACGCTGATGCTCGGCCCGCTCGAAGACCTGCTGGCGAAGGCGGACGGCCTGCCGCCGGACGATCGTGCGTTGCTCGCCGTCACGCAGCGCAACGGCGTGCGACTGCTGCGACTCGTGAACACGCTGCTCGATTTCGCGCGCATCGAAGCCGGCCGCGCGCAGGCATCGTACCAACCGACCGACCTCTGTGAGTTGACCGCCGATCTCGCGAGCAACTTCCGGTCGGCGTGCGAGTGTGCCGGCATCGGTCTCATCGTCGATTGCCCGCCGCTTGCCGATCCGATCTACCTGGATCGCGAGATGTGGGAGAAGGTCGTTCTCAATCTGCTGTCGAACGCGTTCAAGTTCACGTTGGAGGGCGAGATTGCGGTGCGCGTCCGCGATACGGGGAGCAGCGTCACACTCACTGTGAGCGACACCGGCACGGGCATTCCTCCCGACGAGCTGCCGCGGATGTTCGAGCGGTTTCATCGCGTGGAGAACGCGCGCGGGCGCAGCCACGAAGGCAGCGGCATCGGCCTCGCGCTCGTCAACGAGCTGGTCAAGCTGCACGGCGGCTCGATCACCGTCGAAAGCGCACTGGGCGAGGGCACGTCATTTTGCGTCGAGATTCCGAAGGGCACAGCGCATCTGCCCGCCGAGCGTGTGCGAATGTTGCGCACGACGCCTGCCGTGGCCGTCGGGACGGCGGCTGCCGCTTATGTTGGAGAAGCGCTCGAATGGTTGCCGGCCACGCCACAGACCGTGCTGCCTCGGCCGCGCGTGCCCAAGGTCTTGCTTGCCGACGACAACGCGGACCTGCGGGAGTACGCGCGCCGCTTGCTTGCCGAGCACTACGACGTGCACGTCGCACCCGATGGCCAGGTTGCTCTGCAGGCAGCGCGCGAGCTGCGACCGGATCTGATCGTGTCCGACGTAATGATGCCGCGCCTCGACGGCTTCGGCCTGATACGCGAGGTGCGCGCGGATCCGCAGCTGCGCGCCACTCCGATCATTCTGCTGTCGGCGCGTGCCGGCGAAGAGTCCCGCATGGAGGGCCTCGATCGCGGCGCCGACGATTACCTGGTCAAGCCATTCAGTGCGCGCGAGCTGCTGGTGCGCGCGGGGACTGTCATCCGCTCGGCCGAGCTGCGGCGTCACACCGAAGAAGCGCGCGCACAGTTCGAGACACTGCTCAACGAAGCACCGCTCGGCGTCATGCTGGTCGACGAAGACTTCCGCATCGCCGCCGTGAACCCGGTCGCGCTGCCGCTGATCGGTACCATCGACCTGATCGGTCGCGATTTCGAATCATTGATGCGAACGGTGTGGTCGGACGCGGACGCCGCCGCGATCACAGATCGATTCCGTCATACGCTGCAGACCGGCGAGCCGCACGCGGTGCCCGAGTTCATCGCGCGCCGCAAGGATCGCCAGGTCGTCGAGTACTACGAGTGGCAGGTCAATCGCATCCCGTTGCCCGGCGGCCGCCGCGGTGTCGTGTGCTACTTCCGCGATATCTCGCGAACGGTGCTGGCGCGCGATGGCTTGCGCGAAGCGGACGCGCGCAAGGACGAGTTCCTGGCGACGCTTTCACATGAGCTGCGCAATCCGCTGGCGCCGCTGCGCAGCTCGCTGGAAGTCGTCAAGCGAGTCGCGACTGCGCCACCGATCGCGTCGGCGGCGCTCGAGATCATGGATCGGCAGCTGAGCCATCTCGTGCGGCTGGTCGACGATCTGCTGGAAGTGTCGCGCATCACGCGCGGCCAGGTGGAATTGCGGCGCGAGTCGGTGCGGCTGGATGCTGCGGTCCGCAGCGCCATCGAGACCAGTGAGCCGCTGATTCGTGCCGGCAACCACCGCCTGATCGTCTCGCTCCCGGACGAGCCGCTGCTGCTCGACGCCGATCCGGTGCGGCTCGCGCAGATCTTCGGCAACCTGCTGAACAACGCCGCGAAGTATTCGGAGAAGAACGGACAGATCGAGATCGCGGCCCGGCGCGACGGCGAGGACGCGCTCGTCACGATCCGCGACAGCGGCGATGGCATCGCGCCGGAGCAGCTGCCCAAGCTGTTCCAGATTTTCACGCGCGGCGAGCGCAGCGCGCGGCGCAATCAGAGCGGTCTCGGCATCGGCCTGGCGCTGGTGCGACGGCTGACCGAAATGCACGGCGGACGCGTCGAGGCGTCCAGCGAGGGCGTCGGCAAGGGAAGTTGTTTCAGCGTGCGCCTGCCGTTGAACGTCCGGCAGATCGCCCCACCGCTGGCCCGCGGCCGCGAGTATTCGAGCATCGAATCCCTCGGCGTGCTGGTGGTCGACGACAACAAGGACGCGGCCGAAAGCCTGGCGATGCTGTTGCGAACTGCCGGCGCCGAGGTTTCCCTCGCGAACGACGGCCCGACTGCGCTGGCCGAGTTCGGGCGCTGCGAGCCGCACGTCGTGCTGCTCGACATCGGCATGCCCGACATGGATGGCTACGAAGTCGCGCGGCGACTCCGCGAGGCTGCACGCGACCAGCGCGTCGCACTCGTCGCGCTGACCGGTTGGGGACAGGACGAAGACCAGCGGCGCGTGCGCGCAGCCGGCTTCGATCATCACCTCGTCAAGCCGGTGGACCTTGCCTCGTTGCAGGCGCTGCTGAGTCGCCTCCGCTGAGCGGGCGCTGCATGAACACGCTGTCGACCCAGCGGCCGAATTTGAAACCGACCGCGAGCAGATTGCCCGCTGGCGCGAAACCCATCCGTCGATGCAGCGCTATCGAGGCGGTGTTGCCGCTGTCGCCGATGACGGCGAGCATCTGTCGCCACGGACCGCGCTCGCAACGCGCGATGAGCTCGGCGAGCAGTGCCGTGCCGATGCCGCGTCCGTTGAGTCCATCCTCGACATAGACGGAATCTTCGACGGTGTAGCGATACGCAGGGCGCGTGCGATAGAACGTCGCGTAGCTGTAACCCACGACGCGTCCTTCCAGCTCGGCGACGAGATACGGCAGGCCGAGCTGCAGCACGCCTGCGCGCCGCGACTTCATTTCATCGACTGACGGCGGAATCTCTTCGAACGATGCGAGCCCGTGCAGGACGTGCGCCGCGTAGATGCTCGTGATCGCGCCCATGTCCGCGTCGGTGGCGTCGCGCACGAGTGGCGCAGGTCGAAGGTCGGCGGTTCGCACGCGAGTCAGTCCTTCGTGACCGCGGTCAGATTCATCGTCATCAATGCGTTCTTCTTCGGCAGGTCGGCGACGATGACAGCGGTGCGCGCGGGCAAGTGATTGCCGAAAGCCTCGCGATACGCGCGGTTCATTTCCTCGAAGTCGGCCGCGCTCTTCAGGAACACGTTCACGTGCAGGATGTGGTCGAGGTCCGAGCCGACGCCTTCGAGCATCGAGCGGAACGAGCGCAGGATCTGCCGCGCCTGGCTGTACGCGTCCGGGCCCGCGAAGTCGCCGGTGGCCGGGTCGATGCCGGCGGTACCGGAGATCGCGATGAACGAGCCCGCCTTCGCGATGTGACTGTACGGGCCGATCGGCGTCATCGCGTTCGC
>CADEEJ010000104.1 GCA_902826315.1 uncultured Steroidobacter sp. | reverse complement strand
TCGGCGGATCCCAACGATCTTTCTGGTATAGCGCCGGGTCGGGCGTGCCGTTGATCGGATTCGAGACGGTGACGAGGCTGCCGCCGGTGAAACCGAAGTCGGCCGACCACACGCGTCCCAGCGAATCCGTGTACGCCGGACCGCCGGTATTCACGCGGATCGTGACTGCCGGATTCGGCGTGGTCACCTGCACCTGGTTCGACTGCGCCGATTCGTTCGACGGGTTCGCGTTGTCGAAGGCGCTCACGCGATACGTGTACGTCGTGTTCGGCGACGCGGTGCTGTCGGTGAACGACGTGCCGGCAGCCGTATTGAGCGCGATGCCGTTGCGATAGATGCGATAGCCGGCGACCGAGCCGCCGCCGTTATCCGTCGAGGCACTCCAGTTGAGCGCAACGTCGGTCGCACCCGTCGCCTGAGCGGTCAGGTTCTGCGGCACCGAGGGCGGCAGTACGTCCGGACTGCCGCCGCCGCAGGCCGGATACATCCGCGACTCTTTCACCGTCGAAAGGCCGTTGGAGTCGGTGACGGTCAGCGCGAAGCGGTAGTAGTACGTCTCGCCATCGCAGCCGACGGGCGCCAGCACGAAGTTCGTGCTGCAGGAATTCACCACCGGATTTTCATGCTGGTGCGTGTTGTGATGGAGCACGACGAGCCACTGACATGCGAGATTGTTGGTCGGCGTCTGCGCGTCGCTCATCGTTGCCGTCAGCGGCACGTTGATGTTGCCGCTGTTCAGCGGGTACTGCGTGCCGTCGACCGGGCTCGTGATGTTGACCGTCGGCGGCGTGTTGTTCACCGAGATCAGCACGGTCTTCTGCGACGTGAGGTTGCCCGGGTCGCGCGCAGTCACGGTCGCATTGAAGTTCGTGACGACACCGGCCGGAGCCGTGTAGGTGTGCGTCGGGCTGACGCCGCTGCCCGCGGGGCTGCCGTCGCCGAAGTTCCACGTGTACGTCAGCGCTGTGCCGTTGGCGTCGGTCGAGCCGCTCGCGTCGAACTGAACGTTCAGCGGTGTGGCGCCGAACGTCGGCGCCGCCGTCACCTGCGCGACCGGCGGCACGTTGCCGGTCGGCGAGAAGGTGACCTTGCGAACGAACGCGGTCCACGCGTTGTAGTACAGCGCGCCGGTAACCGGATGCGTCGCGATCTCGACGACGCCACCGCCGGCCGTCATGAAGTTGCGCACTTCCTGCAGCACGTTGTTCGAATCGAAGACGAAGTTGCGGATCCACTGGCCGCTGTAGTCGCCGTGGAAATACGTGTTGCGATACTCGACCGGGAAGTCGGTGCCCGTGTACCAGACGCCGCCCTGCGAAGAGCTGCCGCTGAACGCGGTGCCGTCGACGCTGTAGCCGTTCGGTGCGGTCGTGCCGAGCGCCTGCGCGACGGCATTGCCGGAGAGATCGAACGCGGCGAAGCGCGACTGCGCAGAGCCGTGGCGCCAGTCCAGCGCCGGACGCGAATGCATGAACACATCCGCCGTCGTGATCTGCTGCGAGGCATTGCACGGATTCGGCCAGGACGGCGCGCCGGTGGTCTCCTGCTTCAGCAGGGTGTTGAAGGTGAACCAGTGGACCGTGCAACCGCCCGTGCCGAACAGCGGATTCGGCGCGTCGAGGTTGTCGGGGTCGGCAGCCGTGTAGGTCGGCTGCGCAGTGAGACCTTCGTAGAGCGGCCAGCCGAGATTCTCGCCGGGCGAGCGCACCACGTCGAGGTCTTCCCAGGTAGCCCAGCCGACGTCGCCGACATACAGCACGCCGGCATTCGCAGCTGCCGGATCGTGACTGCCGGACAGCGGACGGACCGAGAAGCGGAAGCCGTTGCGGATACCCAGTGTCCACACGCGCGACGCCGCCGAGCGCGGCGCGGCCGGGTTGTAGAACGGATTGCTGAGGATGCCGTCGCCCGTGTCCGGATCGATGCGCAGGATCTTGCCGTTGTGCGAGTTCACGAGCTGCGAGCGGAACGCGCCGACGTTTTCCGCCGTGCGAATGATTCCATCCGCGAGCGCCTGCGAGTAGTACGTTTCGCTGGCGCTGCCCGAGTCGGTCGACGTGAAGCTGGCGCCGTCGCCGCAGCTCACGAGCAGCGTGCCGTCCATGCCGAACGCGAGCGTGCCGACGCCGTGCGAGGTGTGCAGGATCGGGCAGCCCGTGCTCTTCGGCTGCGTGCGCAACGTCTCGCCGATCAGCGTGCGGCGAGTCGTCAGGTCGACGACCGTCGCGTTGGTGTAGTCAGGCTGACCGGCCGGCTTGACCATGCGATAGCGCACGGCGCGGCCGATAGTCGCGGAGTTGTAATCGTCGGTGTTCGGGTTGTAGCTCCCCGAGCAGACCGGCGGGCCGTTCGCCGGCGAATCGCAATTCATCAGGTGGTGACGATCGACGACGTACAGCAGGTAGATGTAGCCGTTGGTCTCGAACGCGGGATGCAGCGCGAAGCCGAGCATGCCGTGGTCGCCCCACGAGCCGACCTCCGGGCTGATGTCGAGGATGGCATTCGGCACCGGGCTCGCGTCGTCGACGATCCACACGCGTCCGCCGCGCTCCCACACCCACAGCCGGCCGGTCGACTGGAAGGTCATGCCGACGGCTTCGTTCCAGGTCGCGGCGCCGTCCGGACGCAGGATCTCCTGTTCGGAAAAACCCGGCGGATACGAGGCAGCCGGCACGTCGGTGATAGCGAGGAACGGCAGCAGGCACAGACAACGGAGAAGGAAATCGCGCGCTCGTTGCATTGGCAATCGTCTCATTCGACTTGGAGGGAAGTCGAAACGTGAACTGGTTCACAAACCACTGAGCCACAAAGCATTTACGTCCATGCAGCAAGTTTCGTACCGGTGGGGAAATAGGTCCGCCACGGCAAGCGGCTAGCGGGTAAGCAATGCGAGTGTGCGCGATGCGCGCGGTCCAGCTGTAAGAATCGTCGACGTAGGCGCCACCCGGTCATCGCTGTCGAGCATAGCCGCGCGGTGCGCGCGCCGACCTTGTCCTGAAGGGCGTAAGTCACGACTTGGCGCGGCGAATTCGACTAAGCTGCGGCGCCGCTACCCGGAGACCCTTCGTTGACCCAGATCGCTCGGCGCATGGCCGTGGGCGCCGCTTGGATGGTGTTGTTCAAGCTGTCCGAGCGGATGCTCTCGCTGGTCAGCATGCTCGTGCTCGCGCGGCTGCTCGTGCCCGCTGAATTCGGCGTCGTTGCGATCGCTTCGTCGGTGCTCGCGTTCCTCGAAGTGTTCACCGCGCTCGGCCTCGACGTCGCGCTCATCAGCAAGCCGAACGTCACGCGCGAGCACTACGACACCGCGTGGACGATGAAGGTTTTGCTGGGATTGGCGATCGCGGTCGCGCTGCTCGTGATCGCCGCGCCCGCTGCCCTGTTCTTCAACGATCCCCGCGTCGCGAACATATTGCGCGTGCTGGCGATCGGCTCGTTCATCCAGGGCCTGGAGAACATCGGCGTCGTCGACTTCCGCAAGGAGCTGAACTTCGCGACCGAGTTCCGCTTCCAGATCGCGAAGCGGCTGATCATGATCGCTGTCACCGTGCCGCTCGCGTTCCTGCTGCGCAATTACTGGGCGCTGACGATCGGCGCAGTGACGGGACGCGTGGCGTGGGTGGCCTTGAGCTACGTCGCGCACCCGTTCCGCCCGCGCTGGTCGCTGAAGAAGTCGAGCGACCTGATGACCATTTCCGGCTGGCTGGTCTTCAATAGCGCGCTCTACTACTTCCGCGAGCAGAGCTCGAATCTCGCGCTCGGCAGATTCTCGGGACCGCGTGCGACCGGCTTGTACGCGCTCAGCTACGACTTCGCGTCGCTGCCGACGCAGCAGCTCATCGCGCCGATCAATCGTGCAGTACTGCCGGGGCTTGCCAAGCTCAGTGGCCAGCTCGATGAGCTCGCGCGCAGCGCGCTCAATGTGTTCGGGCTCACGTGCATGCTGGCAATTCCTGCCGGCGTCGGGTTGGCGGTGACCGCACCGGTCGTCGTGCCTTTGCTGCTCGGCAAGCAGTGGCTCGATGCGATTCCGGTATTGCAGCTGCTGGCGCTCGGCAGCGCGACGGCGTCGTTGCTCAGCAGCTCGTGGGCTGCATACCTGGCGCTGCAGAGCCCGCGGACTCCGGCGCTGATCGATTTCGGTTGCGTGCTATTGCAGGCGGTGCTGCTGATCGTGCTCTGCCCGCGCCTCGGTGCGCAGGGCGCAGCCATGGCGGTGTTCATCACCTCGGTGGTGATCGTGCCGATCAACTACACGCTGCTGCTGCCGAGGTTGCGGCTGCCGCTGCGTACATTGCCCGCGATCCTGATCCGCCCGGTCCTCGCGGCACTCGCGATGTTCCTGGTGCTGCGGCCGTGGATCGGCGCACCCGCCGCGTCGGCTGGCACGTTCGAGCTGCTCGGCACGCTGCTGGTCGCCTTGCTCATCGGCCCGGTGATTTACGCGATCGCGCTGCTGTCGCTGTGGATGCTGTGGCAACGGCCCGCGGGAGCAGAAAGGTTGCTGTTGGAATGGTTGGCGCCGCGTCTGCCGCGCGGCTTGCGTCCGCTCGCGCAGCGTCTGTTGCCGCCGGCTTCGGCACCGGCCAAGTAGCTGCGTCTACGGCAGCTTCGCGGTCGCGACGTCGTAGAGCTGTACGTCGTCGCTGATGTAGCGCGGCGTCAGCCAGTCCGGCGGACGCCGTTCGTACAAGTCATGGAAGAACGGCACGTTCGCATTCATCGCCAGCGTCGGATCGAAGGCCGTCGGAAAGAAAATCACCTCGTGGACGCCGTGCGCCTTCACCAGCTTCGCGGTTTCGGCGGCGGTCCAGATGCGTCCGGTGTAACGCGCGTCGGTCAACCCGATCACGGCGCGCCCGGTGATGCGCGAGAAGCGATGCTCGAAATTGGCGAGCAGCGGCGCGCCACCTGCACCTTGCTGCGCGATCTCAGCGCTGAGCGTCCGGCCGTCCGGCAGCCGTTCCGCGAGCGCCTGCTCCATGATGTGCGTGGCCGGATGAGCGTGCGCGAGGCTGGACCAGCGCCGCGGCATCTCGCTGAGCAGACTGATCGCCACCACTGCAGTGCTCGCGATGGCGAGCCACGCGGGCAACGATGCAGCTGCCCAAGCCGGACCCGCACGCACGCGCGTCACGCTTTCATCGGCGACGATGCCCATGCACAGGAACAGGAACGGCATCGCAGGGATCCAGTAGCGGTACTCGACGAACACCATCGACGACAGCGCGCCGTTGGCGAACTGGAAGGCCGCGACCACCAGGAAATTCAGCATCGCCAGGCCGAGCAGCACGGCGCGCGGCTGCTCGAAGGAGAGACGACGCACGATCGTCACGATCGCAGCGACCAGCACTGCGAGTACCAGCGCCAGCAGCAGTCTGTTGCTCGTCATGAGCCCGCCGAACAGCAGGTACGACTCCCAATAGATGTGCTTCACGGCCGCGACCACGCCGCCGGCGCCGCCGAATTCGAACTGACCGCCGGACAGACGGCCCGTCAGCGCCCAATTGCGCCAGAACAAGCCGACAGTCGTCAGCGCCGGCAACGAACCGAATACGAGCGCGCGTCCGATCGGCTGCCAGCTGCGGTGCTTGACTGCTGCTATCGCGAACCACAGGCCGGCGGCCGCAGGCAACAGAACACCGTTGTAGCGCATCAGGATTCCGGACGCGGCACAGGCTCCGGCTGCAAGCAACCACGGTCCGGCACGCTCCCTGCGCAACGCCTCCGTCAGCAGAATGCAGGACGCCGTCGTGAACCCGGTGAACGTGGGCTCGCTCGTGGCTGAGAGCACCAGATTGCAGGCGGACGGATACATCAGCCACACGAGCGCCGAGAGCCATGCGATCCACGGCAAAACGCCGACGCGCCGCAGGCCGACATAGATCAGCGCCGTGACCGCCAGATGCGCGAGCAGGCTCAGCGCGAATGCGGCGTTGGGCGCCGAGAAGCCGAGCGCCATGGCGCCGGCCATCAGCAACGAGAACCCTGGCGGCCACACCGTCAGCGGTGCGGGCACGTTCGCGAACTGATGCTGCGGCTCGTAGTAGATGATGCTGCTGGAGAAGCCTTCGCCGGCCAGCAGATGCCCGGCCGCGTTCATCAGCTGGATCGTATCGGGGAGGATCAGCGTGACGTCGAAGCGCATTGCCAACGCCACGGCCAGCGCAAGCGCGGCGGCCAGCAGGGCGGGCGCCGTATGACGATCGGAGTGCAAGTCCAGAATGGAGCGCAAGGCGGCAGTCTAGGTGTTCGCAGGGTCCGCCGGGGATGGACGAATGGGTTATTCTCGCCGGGCGGAAATTGCCGGAGATTGTGCCAGTTCGGCCGAGCCCGAGAAATGCCGTTCGTCACAAACCCTGGGATCTGTGAACCGCCCATCGCTCGCCGCTCCCGCAAGTTGCTAACGTAACCCGTTCGAACCGTGACTCAGTCCGCATCAACCACACTCCGGCCCGTGACTACACCCGCCCGGCACGCACCGCTCGTCTCCATCGTCATTCCCGTGCACAACGCGGAACGGCATCTCGCGCATGCGTTGGACAGCGCGCTGCGGCAGACGTATCGGCCGATCGAGATCATCGCGGTCGACGACGGCTCGACCGACCGCTCGCCGGAGATTCTCGCGCAGTACGTCGCCAAGCACGGCTCGCAGATCACTCATCTGCGTCAGTCGAACATGGGCGCCGCTGCGGCACGCAATGCCGCGCTCGCGGCGGCCCGCGGCGAGTACATCGCGTTCCTTGACGCCGATGACCTGTGGGCACCCAACAAGCTCGACGTGCAGATCGCCGTGCTCGAAGCGCGAGCCGACGTGCATCTGATCGCCAGCCGCTGGCGCGTGTTGCAGACCGAACAGGAAGCGTCGGTGTTCGATCAGCCTGCCGACCTCAACGGCTGCCTGGATCGCGACGCGCAAGGGCGCGTCGAGCAACCGTGGATCTACAACGATCTGCTGCTGGACTGCGTTGTACACACGACCACGGTCGTCATGCGTCGCAAGCTCCTGCAGGAGATCGGCTCGTTCGACACGACTCTGCGTCGCGGCCAGGACTACGACTACTGGCTGCGCGCATCGCGCGTCACGCCGATCCCGCGACTGGAGGCGCAGCTCTCCGCGTATCGACTGCACGCCACCAACAGCTCGTGGCGTCCGCAACCGGTCAACTATGCAGCCGTCGTGATTCAACGCGCCTTGCACAAGTGGGGTCGCAAAGGACCCGACGGCCGCATCACCAGCATGGCAACGATGCGCCAGCGCCTCGCCGACCATTGGTTCAACTTCGGTTGGCAGCACGCGGTGCGCGGCAGCCGGCTGACAGCCTTGCGATCTGCATTGCGCAGCATCTCGTTCTGGCCGTTCCAGGTGCGTGGCTACCGCCTCGTTGCCTTGTCTTTGCTTCCCATCCCGCGCAACGCGGATCGCTCACTATGAGTCAACTGCTCTTCGAACTCCCGCTCGCGGCCGCCGCGCGCACCCCAACTGCGCCTGCACTGACCTTCAAAGGCACGAGCATCGACTACGCGACGCTCGCCGACGGCATCGAGCGCTTCGCCGGCGCGGTCGTGCAGCGCGGGCTCGGCAAGCTCGAGCGCATCGCCGTTTATTTGCCGAAGCAGTTCGAAACCGTCATCACGATGTTCGGCAGCGCGCGGGCCGGCTGCACGTTCGTTCCGGTCAATCCGCTGCTCAAGCCGGCGCAGGTCGAGCACATCCTGCGCGACTGCAACGTGCGCATGCTGGTCACGTCGGGCGAACGTGCCGACTCTCTGAAAGAAGTCCTCGCTGCGTGCCCGGACCTGCGTGATCTGGTGATCGTCGGCGATGCGCGCCACACGTTGCCCGCGGGCTCGTCGTTGCAGCTGTTCGGCTGGGACGCGTTGCTCGGCGGCGAGCGCGCTGCTCGCAGTCACCGCGTCATCGACGGCGACATGGTCTCGATCTTCTACACCTCCGGCAGCACCGGCAAGCCGAAGGGTGTCGTCCTGTCGCACAAGAACATGGTGACGGGCGCGCACAGCGTGACTCAGTATCTGGAGAACACGCCGCGCGATCGGCTGCTCGCGGTGCTGCCCTTCAGCTTCGACTACGGCTTCAGCCAGCTGTCGACGGCCTTTCATGTCGGCGCGAGCGTGACGCTGATGGATTACCTGTTTCCGAAGGACGTCATCGCGATGGTCGCGAAGAACGGCATCACCGGTCTCGCCGGCGTGCCGCCGTTGTGGATTCAACTCGCCGACCTCACCTGGCCGGAAGAGGCCAAGAGCTCGCTGCGTTACATCACGAACTCGGGCGGCGCGATGCCAGTCGCGACGCTCGCGAAGCTGCGCGCGTCGCTGCCGCGTACGCGCCCGTTCCTGATGTACGGCTTGACCGAAGCGTTTCGCTCGACGTTCCTGCCGCCGGAAGAAGTCGACCGCCGGCCCGAATCGATGGGCAAGGCGATTCCGAACGCGGAAATCCTGGTGGTGCGGCCCGACGGCTCGCAGTGCGCGCCGAACGAGCCGGGCGAGCTGGTGCATCGCGGCTCGCTCGTTTCGCTCGGCTACTGGAACGACCCGGTGAAGACCGCGGAGCGCTTCAAGCCGGCGCCCGATCACAATCCCGCGCTGGTGCTGCAGGAAATGGCGGTCTGGTCCGGCGACACCGTGCGGCGCGACGAGGAAGGCTTTCTGTATTTCGTCGGACGGCGCGACGAGATGATCAAGACGTCCGGCTATCGCGTCAGTCCGACGGAAGTGGAAGAAGTCGTGTTCGCCACCGGACTCGTCGCCGACGCAGTGGTGGTCGGCGTACCGCACCCGACACTCGGCCAGGCGGTTGTCCTGCTTGCTGCTCCGGCGCCGGGGAAGCAGGCACAGGACGAAGCGTTGCTCGATGCGTGCCGCAAGCAGCTGCCGGCATTCATGGTGCCGCAGCAGGTGCAGTGGCGCGATTCGCTGCCCCGTAATCCTAACGGCAAGTACGATCGGCCGAAGCTGGCTGCCGAGCTCAAAGGTCTGTTCGCCGCGAGCGCCGCCCGATGACCATCGACTCCTTGCCGCAGCACGCACCGCATCCGTTCTTCGCGGTGACCGACGATCAGCTGATGATCGACGATCGCTCGATCGCCGACATCGCGCGGCAAGTCGGCATGACACCGTTCTATGTGTACGCTCGCACGCATCTGCGCGAGCGCGTCGAGCAGCTGCGCAAGGTGCTGCCGTCCGAAGTGCATCTGCACTACGCGATCAAGGCGAACCCGTCGCCCGCCGTCGTGCAGTTCCTCGCGCCGCTAGTCGATGGACTGGACGTCGCCTCCGCGCGCGAGATGCAGGTCGCGCTCGACGCCGGCATGGCCGCAGATCTCATCAGCTTCGCGGGGCCGGGCAAGAAGCCCGAAGAACTGGCGCGCGCAGTCGCAGCCGGCGTGACGCTGAACGTCGAATCGGAGCTGGAGCTGGAACGTCTCGCGCAGATCGCACGCGACGGCGGCGGACGCGCGCGCGTGGCGATTCGCGTCAACCCGAGCTTCGAGCTGAAGACATCAGGCATGAAAATGGGCGGCGGCCCGAAGCAGTTCGGCATCGACGCCGAGAGCGTGCCGCAGGTCCTGCAGCGGCTGCGCGACATGCCGCTCGAATTCGTCGGCTTCCATATCTTCAGCGGCTCGCAGAGCCTGCGCGCCGAAAGCATCGTCGAGGCGCAACAGAAGGCCGTCGCACAAGCGATCGAACTGGCGCGCGCGACGCCTGCGCCGGTGCAGATGCTGAACATCGGCGGCGGCTTCGGCATCCCGTATTTTCCTGGCGAGCAGCCGCTAGATCTCGCGCCGATCGGGCGCAACTTGCGCGAGCTCGTCGCAACCACTCGCGCGCAACTGCCGCAGGCGCAACTGATGCTCGAGCTCGGTCGCTACATCGTCGGCGAGGCGGGGCTGTACATCTGCCGCATCGTCGATCGCAAGGTTTCGCGCGGCCAGGTCTTCCTGATCACCGACGGTGGCCTGCATCACCATCTCTCCGCCTCCGGCAACTTCGGTCAGGTGCTGCGCAAGAACTATCCAGTCGTGATCGCCAATCGCGTCCGTGGCGCGCAGCGCGAAGTCGCCAGTGTCGTGGGTCCGTTGTGCACGCCGCTGGACCTGCTCGCCGACAAGGTCGAGCTGGCCCGCGCGGAAGTCGGCGACCTGGTGGCGGTGTTGCAGAGTGGCGCCTACGGCTTCACCGCGAGCCCGCTCGCATTCCTGAGCCATCCGCCGCCGGGCGAAGTGCTCGTCTGACATAACCGGCCGGTGCCAGATGCCATTCGGCAAGCACTCGGCGTAGAGTACCGACCATGATGCACCAGCGCTCTTTGCCGACCGCGCGCATCGCCGCGCTGGTCTGCGCCCTGCTCTTCCCCCTCGCCGCCTCTGCTTACACATTCGAGCCGAGCGATTTCGAATGGGCGGGTTGGCCCGAGTTCTGTAAGGCGCGCTACGTCACCACGCAGGTCGGCGGCACGACCAAGTGGGCACGCCAGTATTCGCAGGCTGCGATTGCCAAGACGCGCTCGGGGATCGGCGAAGAGAGCTTCCTGCACGTTCACCACTACTGCGCCGGGCTCGCATGGTTGAGCCGTGCGCGGCTCGAGCCCGACAAGAAGCACAAGGGCACGCTGCTCGATCAGGCGAACGAGGAAGTGACGTACACGTTCGCGCGCATTCCGCCCACCTCGCCGATCTATCCGCAGGTCGCAGTGACGCTCGCCCAGGTCTACGACCAGCTCGGCCGCAGCAAGGAAGCGATCGAGCTCATGCAGCAGACGATCGAACAACGTCCGGACGATGCGCGGGCCTATCTCGGCCTCGCCATGCTCTATCGCGCCAACAAAGACCTCGAGCGCGCGCGCGATACGCTGCTCGCAGGCGACAAGGCCGTCGAGCAACGTTCTATCGAGCTTCATTACAGCCTGGGATTGATCTACTTCGAGCTCGGCGACATGGACGAGGCGCTCGAATACGGTCGCAAGGCGTACGCGAAGAACTATCCGCTGCCCGGCCTGCAGCAGAAGCTGCGCCAGGCCGGCGTCTGGCACGACTGAGTCAGGTCGTCTCCGGCGTGACGGCGCCGGCGCGTGCCTTGGCGCCGCGACGCGGCGCCAGCGAGAACGGACGCTCGATGAGCAGGAACAGCATTCCCGTCGGCACCAGCGTCACCAGGAACATCGGCGGCAACAGCAGCCAGAACAATCCCCAGCCGTAATCAGCCGGCGGCAGCACGAAGCCGAGCAGCTTGAACGCGATGTTCAACGCGAGGCCGTGCAGCAGGTAATACGAGTAGCTCATGTTTCCGAGCCAGCGCAGGCCCGTCCATGAGAACGCGCGCGCGAGCCACGACAGCGGATTGCGGAAGCACGCAAGGCACAGCACGAAGAAGGTCACGAACAGGATGCCGATCTTCAGCGTGAAGCCCGCGGAGCCCTGCACCGGCAACAGCGTGCAAGCCAAGCCGACGGCCAACGCCGCGAGTCCGAGCGTCGCGCTCGGTGTCGGCACGCGAGTGCGCCCGGCCGCCTCGAACAACAAGATCCCGGAGATGAACATGATCAGGCGGACGTGCCCGCCGTTGACCGCGCAATACGCGGCGATCGCGAGCGCGAGTGCGCCGAAAAACAGGACGCGCCACGTGACGCTGCGCTCGCGCAGCTTCAGCAGCGCGATGATCAGCGGAATCGCCAGGTAGTAGAACATTTCGTAACTGAGCGACCACGCGACCGTGATCAACGGCTCGATCGGCGCGAGTCCGGGCAGCAGCAGGAAGTTCTCCACCAGATAGAGCAACCCCGCGCCGAGCGGCGCCGGGATCTTGCTCTGCGCCGGGACGAGCAGCGACAACGCCACGTAGATCGCGAACACCGCGGTGAACGCCGGATAGATTCTCTCGACGCGCCGGGACATGAAGCGCACGAACGGCTGCGCGCGTCCGATGAGCGAGCCGTAGATCAGGTAGCCGCTGAGCACGAAGAACAGATCGACGCCGGTGTTGCCGATGGTGTGCACGGCGGACGCGAAGCGCAGCAGGCGCGCCTGTTGCTCGATCCACGGATGGATCAGCGTGACGAAATGCACCAGGAACACCAGGAACACGGCGAAGCCGCGCAGGCCTTCCATCGGCCGCACGTTGTGCGCGCCGCCGCCGCGCGACAACTCGAACCGTTGCGTCAGCCAGTGCTTGAGACCCATCGCGGAGTTCGCTGTGCTAGTTCTTGTGCGCGCGATTCTACGCATTAAACCCTGCTGAAACTGCCAACGCGCGCGCACTGCGCGCATGCGGAGCAGCCCCTGATATGCGCATCCGGCGGAGCATGACGAATGACTCCGCAACAGCGCGCACGGCAAATTAAGTACTTGCTGCCAGAGAAAATTTGCACGCGCTGTCCCGCCCGCTCGCAGCTGCATGTTGCAAGGTACCGACAGTCGCACCGCCCGGCGATTTGGGCTAGTGTCTCCCCGCGCGTGAGCACGTCTCGCGCCTGCGAATGCTGTAATTTCGGGCATGCGCGATTCGCCGTCGGACTGTCCGTGAACGGCATCACGAATGCTCGCTGCCGACCCGATCGGAGATTGACACGATGTTGCATAACGCCAGGTCCCTCGCTCTGAGCAGCGCACTCGCATGCTTGTGGGCGACGTCCTCCTGGGCCCAGAGCGCGCCCAGCGCGCCCAGCTGGGTTCTCGATATCGCACCCGGCACCTGGGCTGCTGTGGGCGGCAATACGCTCAGCTCGGTCGACGCGCGCAACGATCCGGCGGCCAACCCCAACTATCCCAATAGCGCTCCCTGGAGCGGCAGCACGGGCATTACGAGCCTCATCGAGGCATGGTGCGGCGGCGCCCTGGCCACGCGCTATGGGACGAAAGGCGGTCTGATCGCGCACGGCGGCGGCCACAAGAACTACTACGGTAACGAGGTCTACGTGTTCGACCTCGCGACGCGGATGTGGAAGCGCGAGAGCAATCCGTACCCGAGCCCGAATATGGACTCGGGCTACGCAAACGGCACCTTCCCGGACGGCACCCCGACCGCGACGCACACCTACGACTTCCTCGACTATCACCCGGCGAGCAATTCGTTCGTGCGCCTGCGCGCCGATCGCAACAACGCGGGCGGCTACAACGTCTCGATCGCGCACATGTTCTCGTTCGACACGCATAAGTGGACGCGCAGCCCGGTGAACTCGGGCTTCACTTCGGCGCCCGGCGGCTGGTCCGCCTACGACAGCAAGCGCGACGTGTTCTGGGTCGAGGGCGGCGAATCGGGCACCGATTTCGCGAAGTTCGATCCGAACGTGAGCAACGGCGACGGCACTCGCGGCTCGTGGACCAACTACAGCCGCAAGGTCGGCGCGCTCTATACGGTCGGTGCTTACGATCCCGTGCACGACGCGATCACGGTCGCCGATTTCGGCGCATCCGGTAACGTGTGGGGCGTCGACCCCGCGAATCCCGGCAGCGCGGCGGTCCGCCTGCCCGAGGCCGGCTCGGCTCCCTCCAAGGACAGCAGCAGCGGCTGGGAGTGGTCGGATATCCGCAAGGCATTCATCTACTGGCGGCGCGGCGCCGACGTGTACGAATTCAAGCTCACCGGCAGCAACTGGAAGAGCGGTCCGTGGACGTGGCAACGGATCACCGGCGGCGGCAACAGCGTCACGCCGACAGCCAACGGCTCGCAATACGGCGTCGGCGACTACAGCCGCTTCCGCGTGATGCGCTACTCGGACGCCGAGATCGCGATGGTCGTAACGGGCATCAACAGCCCGGTGTACGTGTTCCGCATGCCCGGCTCGCAGAACCTGGTCACACCGAACCCTCCCACCGACGTCTCAGCCAACTAACGGGCTAACTAACCAGCAGCGGCAGCAGCGTCGCCCTCCGCAGTCGCTGCTGGTTTCGCAGCACGCATGCGTCGCCGCAGGCGTGCTGCGGTTCGTACGACCACATTGCGATACACCGTGGCAGCGAAGATCTCGCGCTGAGTGCTCGCCCAGCTCAACTGATCCTTGTTGGCGCGCGTATAGAACTCGACAGGCCGCGCATTCGGCTCGCCCAGCAACTGCTCCAGCATCAGATACAGCAGCGTCCGGCCGGGCGCGTAATCCTTCAGCGTCTCGCGATAGCTGGTCTTGAGGATCACGTGCATCGTCGGGCCTGAGGCGATCAGGCGCGACGCCGCCAGCTCGGCGCCGATGTACAACTCGTAGACGCGCCCTGCGCCGTTCTTCGCGAAGTCCGTCATCAGGTCGCGGTACAGGCGGCCCTGCACGTTGTCAGGATGCAGCGCCGTGCCGTTGCTGCCTTTCCAGCCGAGGCTCTCCAGCAGCCCGTAGCGATCGACAGCGGGACCCATCTCATCCGGTGTGGTCAGGCACTTCAGGTCGTGCTGCAGGCCGGCCTGCGCGATCCGATTGAAGTAGCGCTTCACGTTCTTGCGCAGATCCTTCGAACGGTCCGCCCAGTACGCTTCGAACCCCTTGTCCGCCGCGACGGCGATCGTTGTCCCGAGCACGACACGCTCGCAGAGATCGCTCGTAGCGGAGCCCGTCAGCAACAGCGGATCGAGTGCCGGCATGTCCAACGACAGGCCGTAGTCGGGCAGCGACCTCAACAATCGAGTGAACGTCGCGCGCGACGCGAGCTCAGGCTCCAACACGAGCAATGCGAGCGGTGCCTGCCACGGAGTGAATACGGTCCAACGGCGCGACTGCGCGCGCGTTAGCACAGCCATGCCTGCCGTACGCGTGCCGACGAGCAATCGCGCATACCACTTGGGATTCTCGGGCGTGTGTGCAACCAGCACCCGCGTCATGTGCGACGCGAGCAGCGGATGACCGCCGTTCAAGCCGACGTTGAGCGCATCCCATTCCGGCCACCAATCGGCCGGTAACGCATGCTGCTCGTGCAGCTGCCAGCGTGCGCGCTCGCTCATGCAGCTCGTGCCACGACGCACACGGTCGCGATGAGCTCGAGCATGCGATCGATCTCCGCATCCGTCAGCGACTGATGACAAGGCAATTGGATCATCGCCCGGGAGTACCAGTCGGTGACCTGGCAGATACCGAGCTGGCTGTACTCCCAGCGCCACATCGGCACTCCCAGCTCCTTCAGCCGCGCAAACTGCCGCGGCGGATCCGACAGGAGCACCGGCACGACATACGGCACGAACGCATCGGCGGGTGGCATCGCGAACAGCTTGAGCGCGGGGATCGACTGCAATCCGCGCACGACGCGCTGATAGTTGCGGCGGCGAGCCTGGACCAGCTGAGCATCTGCCAGATGCGCCGGCATCAACCGCGCAACGCCGGCCGCAGCGCGCACTGTGAGACTCGTCGCAGGCTCCTCCGCAACGTCGGCAGAGTTGGTCTTATCCGTTACTACGGCAGGAGCGCGACGCCGTGCTGCCTTGGCCGCGCGCAACATGCTTCCGGCCGCCCCGAGCCGATGATAA
>CADEEJ010000103.1:11599-15472 GCA_902826315.1 uncultured Steroidobacter sp. | reverse complement strand
ATCGCGTGGCTTGCATTATAAGACTAACTAACTCGACCTTTCGCCCGGGGACGAAATTGCGCGTGATCATGCCCGACGCGGCCCAGCTGGGGTCGCTTCCGGAGCTCGGCCGTGTCCGCGTGCCGGCGGAATGGCTCGACCTCAACGGGCACGTCAACGTGCAGCACTACCTGAGCATGTACAACCTGACCAGCGACACGATGCTGGAGCTGCTCGGGATTTCCGAGGACTGGGTGCGGCGCGAGCAACTGGGACTCGTCGACCTCGAGCATCACACGTGGTTTCAGCGCGAGCTGCACGTCGGCGAGGAAGTCGCGCTCTACGTCAGGTTCATGGGTCGGGATGCGAAACGCGTGCACGGGCTGATGTTCATGGTCAACGTTGCTGCTGCCGAAGTCGCCAGTGCCATCGAGTTCATGTCGTTGGCCGTGAACCTCGCGACTCGCCGTGCGGCGCCGCTGCCAGCCGCAGTCGCCGAGCGCATCGACACACTGCTACGTGACCACGCAACGCTTGGCTGGCCTGCGCCGTGCAGCGGCGCGATTGCGCTGTAGACAATCCGAGGGGGGACTCATGGTTGCAGATCTGCTTCGACTGGCCATTGCCGATGCGGCGCTGGTGTTCGGTTCGTTCATCGCTCTCTGGTTCGTCAGCATGACGACGCGCGATTCGAGCCTCGTCGACATCTGGTTCGCGCCGTGCATCGCAGCTGCTGCAGTTCTCGGATTCTTCATCGGTAGCGGTGCAGAGCCGCGCCGTATCCTCATCGCCGTATTGGCGATCATCTGGGCAGTCCGGCTGGGCGGCTATCTGCTGTGGCGCAATTGGGGCCGCGAAGATCCGCGCTACGCGCGCCTGCGCAAGCACGTCGAGGAGAAGGGTCATAGCTTCGCCTGGCACAGCTTCACGCGCATCAATCTGTTCCAGGCGAGCATCGTCATCGTGGCGCTTGCGCCCTTCATCGTGGCGCAAACGGCGCCGTATCCTGCGCAGCTTGGGCCACTCGCGTGGATCGGCACGGTGCTCGTGATCATCGGCGTGATCTTCGAAGGTGTGGCCGACGTGCAGCTCGCGCGCTTCAAGGCCAATCCTGCGAACGTTGGCGCAGTGCTCGATACCGGGTTGTGGCGGTACTCGCGGCATCCCAACTATTTCGGTGAAACCTGTGTGTGGTGGGGCTACTGGCTGATCGCCTGCGAGCATCCATGGGGTTGGTTCACCGTGTTCTCACCGGCGCTGATGACCTGGTCGATCGTCGGGATGATGGGCAAGGAACTCGTCGAGCGGCGGATGCGTAAAAAGCGCCCCGGCTACGAAGACTATGTGCGTCGGACCAGCGGCTTCTTCCCGTGGGCACCGCGCGCCTGACGTTCCCGATGCCTGGCATCCCCGCGCGTGACGAATGCGTGGTCGGGCCGTTGCTCGACCGCTGGGCGCGCGAACAGCCGCAGCGGAATTTCCTGGAATTCAACGACGGCTCCGCGTGGACGTTCGCGGAGATGCGGATTCGGGCACAGCGCGCGGCGGCGGCGCTACGTGGCCTCGGCGTCGCGCGCGGCTCGCATGTTCTTTCGTGGATGCCCAACGAGCGCGAAGCGATTCTCGGCTGGTTCGGCGCGAATCTGCTCGGCGCTGTGTATGTGCCGCTGAATACAGCATATCGTGGCGCCATCCTGCGTCACGCGATCGCGCTGTCCGACGCGAAGGTCATGATCGCTCATGCAAGCCTGTTGCCGAGGCTCGAGCCGGGATCTGCTGCTCTGTTGGAGCACATCGTGTGCGCGGGTGGTCTGCCGCCGCCGATCGCTGGCCCGCACGTCCACACCTTCGACGTGTTGGAGCAGCCGGGCTCGGCGGAAGCGGAGCAACCGGTGCAGCCGTGGGATGCGAACTACATCATTCTGACTTCCGGCACGACCGGTCCCTCGAAGGCAGTCGTGTGCACGTACATCCAGGCGTGGGTCGGCGGTGCGATGGCGATGGACTATTTCGGCCAGGATGACCGGCTGCTCGCGAATCTGCCGCTGTTCCATGTCAGCGGCGCCGGCGCGGTCATGGATCGGCTCACGAAGGGCGGTACCTGCGTGCTCTACGACGGCTTCAAGCCGGAGTCGTTCTGGGACACGGTGCGTCGCTTCAACATCACGGGCTGCTGCCTCGTCGGTGCAATGACGCGCTTTCTGCTCAATCAACCGCCGAGCAGTCGCGATCGCGATCATCCGTTGCGCGCGGTGATCACCGTGCCCTGGAATCAGGACTCGGTCGCGGTCGCACAGCGCTTCGGCATCGATATGCATACCGCGTTCAATATGACCGAGCTGGCGACGCCGATCCGTTCGAAGGCCAATCCACCCCTGATCGGAACATGCGGACAGGCGCGCCCCGGGGTCGAGTGTCGCGTAGTGGACGACAACGACATCGAAGTGCCGCCGGGCATGGTCGGCGAGCTCATCGTGCGTACATCGCGGCCCTGGGAAATCTCGCAGGGCTACTACAAGAATCCTGAAGCGACCGCGCGCGCCTGGCGCAACGGCTGGTTCCATACGGGCGACGGTTTTCGGCGCGACGCGGACGGCAACTTCTTCTTCGTCGATCGCATGAAAGACGCGATCCGGCGGCGCGGCGAGAATATCTCGTCGTTCGAAGTCGAGTCGGAAGCGAGCGCGCATCCGGATGTCCGCGAATGCGCGGCGATTCCGGTGCCGAGCGAGCTGGGCGAGGATGAAGTGATGCTGGTCGTCGTGCCCGTCGCGGGCCGCACTGTCGATCCAGTCGCTCTGCTGCGCTTCATGGAGCCGCGCGTGGCGGCATACATGCTGCCGCGCTACGTCCGCCAGCTCGACGAGCTGCCGAAGACGCCGACAGCGAAGGTCGAGAAACATCGCTTACGCAGCGAGGGTGTCACAGCAGACACTTGGGATCGGGAGGCGCATGGTGTGACCGTGCGTCGGGGCAAGTTGCAAACAGGCTAGAGGAACTTCGATGTCGAGCACGATCGAGCTGGCGCGCCGCTTCGTGAGCGCGCTGAACAAGAAAGACGAAGCCGCGATTCGCCAGCTCTATGCGCCCGGCGCGACGATCTGGCACAACTTCGACGACAAGCATCAGACCATCGACGAGAACATGCGCGGCATGTACTGGATCCACAAGCGCCTGAGCGGGATCACGTACGACGTCGTGAACCTCGTCGAGTTGCCGGACGGATATCTGCAGGAGCACGTGCTGCGCGGCAAGTTGCCGTCCGGCGAAGACTTCGCGATGCCGGCGTGCGTCATCTGCAAAGTGAAGGACGGACGCGTGACTTCGCTTCGCGAGTATCTCGACTTCACGCACACGCAGCCGCTCACGGCGCAGCGCTCGACAGGCTGAGCGACAGTCCTAACGTCCTTTGAACACGGGCTTGCGCTTCTCCATGAAAGCGCGCGGCCCTTCGACCGCGTCCTCGGTCGCCACGACCGCCTGTGCGTGGACCTTCTCGATCGCGAGCGCCTCGGCTTCGGGATGCCCGTCGCACTCGATGACCGAGCGGCGGATGCGGCTCACTGCGATGGGTCCGTTCGCGACGATCTTGCCGGCGATTTCCAGGCAGCGATCCATCAGCTTCTCGGGCGGCACGACGTAGTTGAGGAAGCCGAGGCGCAGCGCTTCCTCGGCTTCGATCAGATCGCCGGTCAACAGCAATTCGATCGCCTTGGCCCGCGGGATCTGCCGCGGCAACCGCACAGTCGAAGCGCCGGCAGGGAAGAGCGCCCACTTCACCTCCTGCAATCCGAACTTCGCGCCCGGCACGGCCACGCGAATGTCGGTGCCCATGACCAGCTCCATGCCGCCGGCAATGGCATGGCCGTTGATCGCCGCAATCACGGGTTTGAC
>CADEEJ010000103.1:7873-11499 GCA_902826315.1 uncultured Steroidobacter sp. | reverse complement strand
GTTGCGATGAAATCGCGGACAACGAAGTCGACGACGGCCATGGCGGGCTCCGGGCCAATCAGCAGGCCAGGTTGGTTGAGGTTGCGCGCTCGGGGTGACCGCGACTAGCATCGTCGAGTGAGTCTTAATACGCAAGCAGCTATCGACTACTCGCGCCTCGATCTCGCTGCGCTCGACCGCTGGCTGCGCGGCCGTCTCGCGGGATACGAGGATGAGCCCCGGCTCACGCTCATTTCCGGCGGGCAATCGACGCCCACCTACCTGATCGAATCCGGCGCGCGTCGCTGGGTCTTGCGGCGCCGGCCGCCAGGCAACTGGCCCGCCTATCTGTTTCCGATCGACCGTGAGTTCCAGGTGCTGCATGCGCTGCAGAAGACCGATGTGCCGGCGCCTCACGTGCATTTGTTATGTGACGACCCCGCGGTCATCGGCGGCATCTTCTATGTGATGGATTACGTCGAGGGCCGCGTGTACGAGAACGCGGAGTGCGTCGGGATGACTGCCGCGCAGCGTCGCGAAGCGTTCGTCGATCTAGCGCGCACCTGCGGCAAGCTGCACCGGGTCGATTGGCGCGGCGTCGGGCTCGGCACGTACGGCCGCGCCGGCTCGTTCGTGCAGCGGCAGCTCGCGACGATGGCGAAGGTCTATGCGCAGCAGTCGACCTGGTGCCGGGTCAAATCGCTCGAACGGCTCGCGAACTGGCTGCCCACGCATCTCGACATACCCGAAGACACGTGCCTGGTGCACGGCGACTTTCGTATCGGTAATTCGATTCTGCATCCGCGCGAGTCGCGCATCGTCGCGGTGCTGGACTGGGAACTGTCGACGCTGGGCAATCCCGTTGCCGACGCCGTCTACCTCGTGCAGCCCTGGTATTTGCCGGCGATGCCGCAGAATCCGCAGGGCGACTTCCCGAGCCGCGATCTCGCCGCCCTCGGCATTCCGTCGATGGGAGAGATGCTCGCGTTGTACTCGGAAGCGTCAGGTCGTCCCGCACCCTCCGGCGCACTGCTCACGTCGCTGATCATCTTCAATTGCTACCGCACGGCCGTGATCAATCATGGCGTCGGCGCCCGCGCGGCAGCGGGCACTGCCGTCAATCGTGACGCGGAGGTCTTCGGCGGGATGGCCGAGCCGACTGCGGATTACGCCTGGCAACTGGCGGTCGACCACTTCGGCGCGCGCGACTGAGCCCCACGCACAACAATGCTCACGGCCGATAGGCGAACGCCACCGGTCCCGGTGTGCGCAGCGGGGCAGCGATCGACGCGAACTCGCATAGCAGGCGGCGCGTGTCACGCGGATCGATGATCTCCTCGATTTGAAAGCGTTCGGCCGAACGCAACGGCGAGCGCATCTGGTTCAATCGCGTGAAGATTTCAGCGAGCAGCGCCTCGCGGTCCTCCGCCGCATCGAGCTCCGCCTTGTACGCGGCTTCGATGCCGCCCTCGATCGGCAGCGAGCCCCAATCGGCCGACGGCCACGCGTAGCGATAGTGAAAGCGGGTGTGATTCTGATGTCCCGCGCCGGCCACGCCGAAGACTTTGCGGATGATGATCGTGCACCACGGATTTCTTGCCTGGTAGACGGCCGTCAGCGCGCGCACGCCCGCGCGAATCGTGCCTTCCTGCTCGGCCTGCTTGCCGATCATGAAGCCCGGGTTGTCGACGAAGTGCACGACGGGTAGGTGGAACGTCTCCGCGAAAGACACGAAGCGCTCGAGTTTCGTGGAGCTGGCGGCGGTCCATAACCCACCGATCACGAACGGATCGCTCGCGATGATGGCGACGGGCCAGCCGTCGAGCCGCGCAAGACCGGTGATGATCGACCGGCCATGCCGCGCGCCGATCTCGAAGAACGAGCCGGCGTCGACGACGGCTTCGAGGATCGGACGCATCCGGTAGACCTCGCGGCGGTCGCGCGGCACCGCTGAGAGCAGAAATTCATCGCGGCGCGCCGGGTCGTCCGTGATCGGCCCGCGCGGCGGCAGCTCGTAAACCGAAGAGGGCAGGTAGGAAAGGAAGCGGCGAGTGCGCTCAAAAGCTTCCTGCTCGCTGGCAACTTCGTCGTCGATCGCACCGTTCGCTGCGTGAATGCGGCTGCTGCCGAGTTCCTCCTTCGACACCTTCTGTCCAACCGCAGCGACGACTGGTGGTCCGGCGACGAACATCTGTGCGAGGCCGCGCACCAGCAATGAGTAATGACTTTGTGCAACTTTGGCTGCGCCAAAGCCCGCGATCGGTCCAAGGCCGAGGCTCACGACCGGCACCGTCGCGAGATTGCGCACCATGTGCTCCCAGCCAGGGAGGTAGGGCACATACGTGTAGCCGAGCGCTTCCAGCGATTTGACCGAGCCGCCGCCGCCGCTGCCTTCGATCAGCCGCACGATCGGCATGCGCAGCTCGTTCGCCATCTGCTCGGCCGCCACCTGCTTCTCGATGATCGATGCGTCCGAGGCGCCGCCGCGCACGGTGAAGTCGTCGCCCGCAACCACGACACGACGGCTTTCGATGCAGCCGCGTCCGAACACGAAGTTCGTCGGCATGAGGCCGGCGATCGCGCCCGATTCGTCGTGCGTCGCGACGCCGGTAATCGAGCCGAGCTCCTGGAAGGTGCCGGCATCGAGCAGCGCCTGGATGCGCTCGCGCACCGTGAGACGGCCCGCGGCGCGCTGCCGTGCGACTTTTTCCTCGCCGCCCATCTGCTGCGCGAGCGCCTGGCGTTGGCGCAGCTCTTCGAGTTCCCGTTCCCAGCTCATGGCGATGCTTGCTCCCACGTTGACATCGGGCCGCCTGCTGAGTTAGTTACTTGCGATATGAGACTGACAGGGCGGCCGCGGTCATGAGTATACGTTTCGACGGTCGCGTCGCCATCGTTACCGGTGCGGGCGCCGGCTTGGGCCGCTCGCACGCGTTGGCCCTGGCGGCGCGGGGCGCCCAGATCGTCGTCAACGACTTCGGCGGCGACGTGCACGGTACGGGTGGCTCGTCCGAGCCGGCGCAGCGCGTCGCGGACGAGATCGTCGCGGCCGGCGGTGCAGCGATCTCGCACGGCGCCGACGTGTGCAACGCCACGCAGGTCGCGGACATGGTCGCGCGCACGATCGAGCGCTGGGGTCGGGTGGACATCCTCGTCAACAACGCCGGCATCCTGCGCGATGCAAGTTTTGCCAAGGGCACGCTTGCCGACTTTCACAAGGTTCTCGACGTGCACCTGTTCGGTTCGGCTGTGTGCAGTCATGCAGTGTGGCCGCACATGCGAGCAGCGAACTACGGGCGCATCCTCATGACGACTTCCACGTCGGGCATCTACGGCAACTTCGGACAAGCGAACTACGGCGCCGCGAAGACCGGGCTGATCGGGCTGATGAACGTGCTGCAGATCGAGGGCGAGAAGTACGGGATCCGCGTCAATGCGTTGTGTCCTTCTGCGGCGACCCGCATGACGCAGGGCCTGATGCCGGAAGCAGCCCTCGCACTGATGACACCGGAAGCGGTCAGCGCCGCGGCGGTATTCCTCGTCAGTGACGATGCGCCGCGCCGGACGATCCTGGCGGCGATTGCCGGTGGGTATTCGCGCATCGTCATCCAGGAAACGCTTGGTGTGTACTTGCGCGAAGGCGAGCG
>CADEEJ010000103.1:0-7773 GCA_902826315.1 uncultured Steroidobacter sp. | reverse complement strand
GGTGGGCGATCGCGTGCTGGCGATGCCGGGCTGGAATGGCATGGCGCAGCTCGTCAAAGCCGCGGCGACGGCTTGCACGAAGCTGCCCGACGCGATGAGCTTCGAGCACGCTGCGACGCTGATGGCGACGTACGGCACCGTGCACTATGCGTTGAGCCGTCGCGCGCGATTGAAGTCGGGCGAGTCGCTGCTCGTATTGGGCGCGGCGGGCGGAATCGGCCTGGCAGGCGTGGAGCTCGGCAAGGCGACGGGCGCCCGCGTCATCGCAGCGGTTTCGACGCAGGAAAAGCTGGACTTGGCGCTGAAGCGCGGCGCTTCGTCCGGTTTCGTGTACCCGAC
The DNA here is from genome assembly GCA_902826315.1 of uncultured Steroidobacter sp. Taxonomy (GTDB): domain Bacteria; phylum Pseudomonadota; class Gammaproteobacteria; order Steroidobacterales; family Steroidobacteraceae; genus Steroidobacter. The sequence goes on along the minus strand of CADEEJ010000103.1, from coordinate 7,434 downwards.
CGGCGAGGCTGCGCGCGATGGCAAGGCATTGTCGCAGTTCTTCAAGGAGCAGATCGGGCCGCAGGGCGTCGACGTGATTCTCGATCCGGTCGGCGACGTCTATGCCGAGCCGGCGCTGCGTTCGATCGCGTGGGGCGGGCGCTATCTCGTCATCGGCTTCGCCGCGGGCGCGATCCCGAAGATTCCACTGAATCTGCCGCTGCTCAAGCAGTGCGACATCCAGGGCGCGCTGTTCGGCGCTCATGCGCAACGGGATCCGAAGGCAGTGCAGGAAGAGACGCGCGAGTTGTTCGATCTGTATGCCCGCGGCGCGATTCAGCCTTACGTTTCGGCGCGGTATCCGCTAGCGGAGGGCGGACGCGCGATTGCCGAGGTCGCGGCGCGTCGTGCGCTCGGCAAGCTGGTCGTCACGGCGGAAGTCTAGCTTCGCGCAGCGCGTTGCGGCGGACTTTGCCGGAATCGTCGCGCAGCCGTTCGAACGTCGTTTCGAAGCTGCGCGGTAGCTTGTAGGTCACCAATCGCTGCGCGAGGAAATCGCGCAAGGCTTCGACGTCGAAAGATGCATCGCGGCGCACCTCGACGATGCCGTGCACGCGTTGGCCGAGGTCCTCATCCGGCAAGCCGATGGCGACGCTCGCGAGCACACCGGGGAACGCGTCGATCGCTGCTTCGATCTCGGCGGGATAGATGTTCGCGCCGCCGCTGATGATGAGATCGGTGCGTCGATCCGCGATGTACAGATAGCCCTCGGCGTCGATGCGGCCGAGATCGCCGAACGTTTCCCATTCGCCGCGCGCTTTGGGCTGTGCACCGAGGTAGTGGTAGGTCGAGCCCAGGCCGCCGGCCGGCCGGAAATAGATCTCGCCGATCTCGCCGGGCGGCACGTCCTCGCCCGCTTCGTCGAGAATCCGCACGCTCGCGCCCGGCGCCAGCCGTCCGACCGAGCCGCGATGCTCGAGCCAGTCGCGGCCACCAATGACCGTCGCGCCGATTGCCTCCGTGCCGGAATACACCTCCCACACCCGATCCGGCCCGAGCCACTCGATCCATTTCTCCTTGAGCCAGGGCGGACACGCCGCCGCGATGTGACAGACGAGCTCCAGCGAAGAAACGTCATAGTCCGCGCGCGCCGCGTCCAGGCGCCAGATCCGATGCATCATCGTCGGCACCTGATACAGCCACTCCGCGCGATGTGCCTGCACGAGGCGCAGCGTCTCCGCGGCGTCGAACTTCTGCATGATCACGACGTGACATCCCCAGCCGAGCGCCTGGTAGGCGAGTCCGAACGGCGCCGAGTGGTACATCGGGCCGGGGATGATCACGGTATCGGTTGCGCGCATGCCCACCGAAGGCGCGTCCGGATCGAGCACGGCTCGCGTGTGATCGACGATGATCTTCGGGCGCCCAGTGCTGCCGCCGCTCGCAATTGCTTTGACGTGCGGCGAGATGCGCGCGGGGAGCGGTGAGTTTGCGTTCGCGTCGTCGAACACCGATCGCTCGTCGACGATTGCGACTCGCGGTTGCAAGACATCGAGCATCGCCTGCAACTCGAGCGGCGGTAGTCGATGCGACAACGGCGTCGGCGTGGCGCCGAGCATCCAGCACCCGAACGCCAGCTCCAGGACTGCGGTCCCGTTCGGCAGCGAGAGCGCGACAAAGTCGCCTTCCTGCACGCCGAGCTTCTGCAATGCATGCGCCCGTGCGCGGGCCCGAAATGCCAGCTCGCCGCGTGAAAGTGTCGTGGATCCGCAGGTGAGCGCCGGCCGCTGCGGATCGCGAGCAGCCTGCACATCCAGCATCTGGCCCAGCGGCTGGGGATTTTTCGGTGGGACGAAGGTGAAGGCGCGGGTCATTCCGCTCGCTCGACACTCGCGCCATACGGACGCAGGCCGAAGTATAGGAACAACATGCTCGCGGGCAACACGACCGCTTCGACGATGAACAGCGCATAGCGCAACTGCGCCGGATCGCGGAACACATAATCGCTCAGCAGCGCCGGGATGGTCGGGCCGAGGCCGCTCGCGATGAGATTGCCGATGAAGAAATAGATCGCGGTCATCTGCGCGCGCAGCGGATTGGGCGTGATCACCTGCAGCGCCGCAGCCGGCAATCCCTGCGGGTAAGCCATGAAGAACACCGCTCCGCCCAGGGAGATCGTGGCGAGCCCCGCGTCATTCAGCAGCGGCGTTGCCAGCAGGAACGGAATGCCGCACAGCATGCCGAACAAGGCGGCACGCAGAATCGCATCGCGCCGCCCGCTTGCTGCCAGCCGATCTGCAACCCATCCGCCGCAGTAGACGCCGGCCGTGCCGAGCACGAAGAGCATCGCGCCAATCACGAAGCCCGCGTGCGGAGCATCCCAGCCGTGCGTACGCATCATCATCGACGGCGACCAGAACAGGTAGCAGTTGATGCCGACGCCGAACAGCGTGAACGCGGAGATGTGGCAGACGAGCGTCCGTACGTTCTCGCGCATGAAAGCGCGTAGCGCGCGCCAGCTGCTCGGTGCTGCATCGGTCGACGTCACCCCTTTGCGGACATGTGCGCGTCGCAGAGGCTCGCGGATCAGCGTCATCAGCAGCAGCACAGGCAAACTCAGTGCGGCGACGATGAAAAACGTGAGCTGCCAGGAGAACACTTCACCGACGACGGGCAGCTCGTGCATGGGGGCGCCCGACACTGCCTTCACGACGGAGCCGCCGATCATCAGCGCCAGGCCCGCGCCGAAGTACAAACCCATCGAGTACACGCTGACCGCGAGCGCGACCTTGCGTGGCGGGAAGTAGTCGGCGAGCAGCGAGAATGCGGCAGGGGAGAGCGCGGCTTCGCCAACGCCGACACCCACGCGTGCTGCGAACAAACCCCAGAAGCTGCGCGCGAGTCCGCACGCGGCGGTCATGAGGCTCCAGAACGCGAGTCCCGCCGCCATCAGGTTGCGACGATGCGTCTGGTCCGCGAGGCGCGCGATCGGAATGCCGAGCGTCGTGTAGAAGATCGAGAAGGCCAGGCCGCCCAGCAGGCTCACCTGCGTATCGCTGATGTGCAGGTCGCGGCGGATCGGCTCGATCAGCAGGGTCAGGATCTGCCGGTCGATGAACGAGCAGGTGTACGCGAGCGTGAGGACGATGACCACGAACCACGCGTACAGCGGGTTGACCCACACCTCGCGCGGCACATCGCCCACTGCGGGCGCTGCTTGCTCAGCCGCTGGCAATGACATCGGCGCGTCCGTTGTTGATCACGACGACGTTGTCACGCGCAGGCACGCTCGTTCGGAATGACACCACCTCGCCATCCTGCCAGATCTCCGTGCGCAAGACGTCACCGGGATAAACGGGCGCGCTTATGCGGGCACCGAAAGTCCGCAGGCGTCGTGGGTCGTAGCCGCAGGCTGCTTGCAGAACCGCGCGTGCGGCGAATCCGTAGGTGCACATGCCGTGCAGGATGGGTCGCGAGAAGCCGGCGGCGCGCGCGGTGGCGGGATCGGCATGCAGGGGGTTGCGATCCCCGCACAGTCGATAGGCGAGAGCCTGTTCGGGTCGCGTCACGCCTTCGACGACCACATCGGCCGCGCGGGTCGGCATCGCATGCGGCGCCGGTGCTGTGCCGCTCGAGAAGCCGATGCCGCCGTCCGCACGCGCGAAATTGGTGATGATGTTGGTCGCGAGCGGCTCGCCGGTCGCGGCATCGCGTAAAACTTGCTCGCACACGACCAGTAGCCCACGCCCCGCGCCCTTGTCGTAGATGCCCGTGATGCGCGACGACACCCGGCCGCGCCCGTCAGGGGGAATCGGCCGATGAAAGATGTTGCGCTGCTCGCCATGCAGCGACATCGCCAGATCGACGCCGCTCTCGCGCATCCAGCGGTCGTCGTAGTACAGCGTGATGGCGTTGGTCGGACTGACAAGAAATCCTGGACCTTCCAGCAGATAGCGCAGTTCGCGCTCGTCGAGCGGATCCTGGCCGAAGCCGGTCGCCAGCGCGTACAGCTGGCAATCGCGCTGCGTCCAGGCGCACTCGTGGTCGGGGAGTTGCAGCGCCAGCAGGCGCTCGTGATTCACGGCCATGCTCGATCTCCCAAGAACTTGTCGAAGATAAGCTCGCTAACGGGCGATCCTCAGTTCGTTCTGGCAAGTATATTTCAGCCACGGCAGCAATGGATAACTGGCTGCGATGCTGCATTGAGCGCACTCCCCGCCACATCCGTCACTTGACGAGTCTAGTTTCGCAAGTTACAACGGTGCCGCTTACGGTGGCTTCCGCGACGGCAAAGGAGCGGCCAGCTGTTCCGCGTACGCGGAAGCCGGTGTGTCTGCATCGTTACGGGGGATTTCTCATGTCCGTTCAGGACCGCAAGCCCGGCGCCATCGCCTGGGCGAGCCTCATCGGCTTATCGATCAGCACTGCGTCAATCACTACTGCCCTGGGCGCCGATGCTTCGGCCGGCGACACCGCTGCGACCGGGCCCTCGCTCGAAGAAGTCGTCGTCACCGCGCAGAAGCGCGAGGAGCGCCTGCAGGACGTGCCGGTCGCGATCAGCGCCGTCGGCGCCGACGCGCTCATAGCAAACCGCGTCACCGACCTGTACACGCTCGCGGCGAGCGTGCCCTGGGTCAACATGACGCAGGACTCGGCGGTCTCGCAGCAGCTCAACATCCGCGGCATCGTCAGCGTGAAGCTCAACGATGCGTCCGCGGAGCCCTCGGTCGGCCTGTTCGTCGACGAGGTGTACGTCTCGCGCATGGGCTCGGCGTTCACCGACTTCTTCGATCTCGATCGCATCGAAGTCATCCGCGGCCCGCAGGGCGTGCTGCTCGGCAAGAACGTCGTCGGCGGCGCGCTCAGCATCATCACCGCGAAGCCGAACTACACGCCGGGCGGCGCAGCCACGGTTTCCTACGGTAATCACGACAGCTTCATGGCGAACGGCCACCTGACCGGCGGCCTCTCCGAGAACGTCGCGGCGCGCTTCGCGTTCCAGGTGCGCGATCGCTCCGGTTACAACCGCAACGTGCTGCTGAATCGCGACCTCGACGATCTGGAGTCCTACCAGGCGCGCGCGCAATTGCAGTTCGGTCATCCCGACGACGAGTTGCGGGCGCTGCTGTCGGTCGAGTACGGCAAAGACGAGAGCAACGGCACGATTCGCTCGGCGATCGACGATCCGGCCGTCGCCGGCATCGGCTCGCTCGGCGCGTTCCGCGCCGCCAACGGCCTCGGCAAGCGCGAGGACATGAGCCCGGAGGCAGAGTACGTGAAGCGCCGCTCGATCGGCGCGAGCTTCCGCGTCGACTGGGACGGCATCCCGAACGCGACGCTGACCTCGATCAGCGCCTACCGCGATTCCAAGGCCGAGTGGGGCTACAACCAGATCGGCTTCGACAATCCGCCGTCGATCGTCGACACGTTCGTATTCCAGACCGAGACACCGCAGACCTTCAGCCAGGAAGTGCGGCTCGCGTCGAACTCGGATTCTCCGCTCGAGTGGCTGGTCGGCGCGTACTACCAGAACGACGACATCGACCGTCCGTATCAGCACAACGCGCATGCGACCGCGCTCGCCGTGTTCAGCGGCCACAGCTTCTACAACGCGTCGGCGAAGATCGAGACGGCGGCGGCTTTCGGTCAGCTCGGCTACGACTTCCAGAACGGCTGGAAGGTCACGGGCGGCGTGCGTTATCTCAACGACGACAAGTCCGGCACGAAAGACGTCACCTGTCTCGACGACGGCGGCGACGGTTCGTGCGTGACGCCGCTGCGCGGCCCGGTGGGCACGCACTGGAACGTCAGCTACGGCGAATCCTGGGATGCAGTGACGGGGCAGGGCAACGTCGAGTATCGCTTCAACGACTCCGCGCTGGTCTACGCGAGCATCGCGCAAGGCTACAAGGGCGGCGGCTGGGACTTCATTCCGCCGACACCGGAAGCCGCGCAGATCTCGTTCGATCCCGAGAAGGTCACGAACTACGAGGTCGGTCTCAAGTCCGATCTCTTCAATCAACGGCTGCGCGTGAACACCGCCGTGTTCGAGATGGACTACAAGGATCTGCAGGCGCAGCGCACCGATCTCACGTGCTTGTGCCTGATCACGTCGAACGCGGGCAGCGCGCGCATTCGCGGCGTCGAGTTCGAGCTCGAAGCGGCAGCGACCGACGGCCTCACGATCAACGCGGCACTCACCGCGCTCGATCCGATATACGAGGACTACGACGATCGCGCCGGCCACATCTACGATGGCAAGACCATGCAGCGCACGCCGAAGTTCAAGTACAACCTCGGCCTCGCGTATGCCACCAGCGTCGGCAGCTGGTCGGACGCGCTGGAAGCGCGCGTCAACTACACGCACCAGAGCAAGATGTACTGGGCGCCGGACAACATCAGCTTCGAGCCCGGCTACGGCCTGATCGACGCATCGGTGCGCCTGAACGGGCCGTCGCAGAACTGGGCCGTGACGCTGTGGGGCAAGAACATCACGGACGAGCTGTACTCGCAGCTCGGCCTGCCGTTCCTCGGCGACCTGGTCGAGGTGTGGGGTCCGCCGCGCACTTACGGCGTCGACTTCACGTACTCGTTCTGAGGCAGGCATGAGCGCGCAACAGGAGATCCGCCAGACGCTCGCGACGATGTTCGACCAGTGGAATCGCGAAGACCAGAAGAGCTACATGCAGCACTACTGGAAGAGCGACGACATGCGCTGGTCGATGAAGGGCGTCTGGTACAAGGGCTGGTCGTCGATGAACGAGATCTACGGCGCCGACTACCCGAAGGGCGCCATGGGCATCACGGCGCTCTTCGACATCGAAGTGCAGATGCTCGCCGACGACCTCGGCATCGCGCTGTACACCTGGACGCACCATACGCCGCGCGAGAATGTCGCCGGCTGCACCAGCCAAGTGTTCCGCAAAATGGGCGGCGCCTGGCTCGTCATCAACGAGAACAGCGCGCGCGTACCGGCCCAGTGAGAAGTGGGGACATTGCTCATTTCCGCGAATGTCGTGTGATCTTGAGAGCGTCAGGATGGAAATGAGGAATGTCCCCATTTCTGTGGTGTTGCGACAGCACGCTCTTTATAGTGCGCCACGGATGAAGCAACTGGCCGTCAAGCAGTCGAAGGGACACGAAGGCATCGCAGGCATTGCCGCGCGAGTCGGGCCCGAGCGTGCCGGCGCGATCCTGCGTAGCAGTCAGGTGGCGATGGCGTTCGAGGCGCTCGGCGATCGCTGGTCCGCACTCATGTTGCGCGAGATCTTCCTCGGCGCACGCCGCTTCGAGGAGCTCGTCGCTGCAACCGGCGCCAATCGTGCGACGCTGACTTCCCGCCTGCGCTCGCTCGTCGATGAAGGCATCCTGCATCGTCATCCGTACCAGGTGCGCCCGACGCGCTACGAATATCGGCTGACGCGCATGGGCGCCGACCTCTATCCGACCGCGCTG
>CADEEJ010000102.1:13964-15594 GCA_902826315.1 uncultured Steroidobacter sp. | reverse complement strand
CTGCGGCAGCGACGTCGCGAGCTTCGTGATCGTCTCCAGGTCCGCGAACTTCAGCTCCGGGTAGATCGGCGCGAGGTGCACGAACGACTTCGCGACGGCCTCGCCGGGCTGGCTGTCCGACAGCACGCCCTTGAGCTCGAGCTGCGGATGCGCGGCGATCAGGCGCAGCAGGTCACCGGCAACGTAGCCGGTGCCGCCGAGCACGAGGACGGGAGTCTTCACTCCGAATCCTCGGTCTCAATCTGCTTCGTCTTCAGCTTGAGCCCCTCGATGATGCAGTCGCCCAGCTTCGCACCATCGGTGATTGCGTTGAACGCCGGCACGTTGAATTGGTCGCGAATGATGTTCACGCCGACCGCATTGTCCGTCGCCGGGCCGGTGACGACCGCGGGCTCGATGCCGAACTTCTCGCGCAGCAGCTTGACGCCGCCCCACGCCGCGACCGGGTCGTTCGCGGACAGCACGACGCACGACAGCGCTTCCTTGATGTCGGGTGAGGACAGGATCGCCTCGACGCCGTACGCGCCGAGGATGCCGTCGCCCAGCTCGAACACGATCACGTCCGGCTCGCCCTGCGACATCTCCGTCAGCAACGCGCGAGTGATCGCCGGGCCCGTCTTCGCGGTCGTCGTGACGACACCGAGATCGGTGAAGATCATGGTGCGGTGAGCACCGGCGTCTTCCATCGCCAGAATGTCACGACGCAGCGACACGCCGGTCGCCTTGAACGCATGCACGTTCAAGCCGCGATGGCGCATGCGCGCGACGATTGCGCAAGCCGCCGCCGTCTTGCCGGCTTCCATACAGGTGCCGGCGAGCGCGACCACAGGAACGCCGCGCGTATTCACGGTCGCGTTGTAGTCGAGACGCTGGTAGCCAATGCGCGCAGGCACGCCGATGCGCTCGCCGAGATACGGGAACTGCAGCACCACGCCGATGACGCGCGCGTCGAACGGCCGGCCTTTCTCCGGATTCACCGAGTCGACGATGCCGAGCACGCCGCCGATGTTCAGCACCTGGATCACGTCGCCGGCCTTGACCGACTCCGGCAGGTGGCCCGAGTAGCCGAACAGCGCCTGGCGATGGCCGAGCGCGCCGACGATGACGTCGCCCTTCGCGAGCTTCGCCATGCGGCCGCTGGTCAGCTCCAGCGTGTTGTACGTCGACTTGTTGTTGAGGATCTCGACGACCAGCACGACGCCTTCCTCGCACGGGATGTCGGCGGTGGCGACGCGCAACTCGTGGCCCAGGTTCAACGCCTGGGTGATGGAAGCGATCTTGTCAGCCAGTACCGTCTTCATGTTGGCAACCATATTGGAAACTTGGGGAAACGCGACCACTGCGTTCATTGCTGCTGTCCTGCCCTCGCCCAGAACATTCCGGGCAAACCGACCATCTTGGAAAAACCGAGCGCATCGGCGGCAGTCCATTCGCCAGCGGCTTCGCCATACACGCCCTTCGATGCCGTCATCAGGGAGTAGGGCGAGGCGACGCCGGCGACGAACGCATTGCCGGGCCGATAGAGCACGGCGACTTCGCCCGTCACGCGCGCCTGCGAAGCGCTGAACAGCGCCTCGATGTCGCGACAGACGGGATCCAGGTGCTGGCCCTCATGGACGAGATCGCCATA
>CADEEJ010000102.1:6230-13864 GCA_902826315.1 uncultured Steroidobacter sp. | reverse complement strand
TCACCGGCATGCCGCGCTCGAAGCCGATCGTGTGCGTCGTCGGCTCCTGCGGCTCGCTGAACGCGGTTTTGGACAGCACCCACGCATGATCCGGGATGCTGCCGGTCGACGTCAGCGTCTCCTTGCCGCCGATCGTCACGCCCCAGAGGCCGCGGTTCACCGAGTACGCGGCGCCATACGGCGGAATCGGCAGCTTGCGGTCTTCCAGATACTTCAGCTGCTCGGGCCGCTTGAACGCGCGGTCGCGCACGGGCGCGAGGATCGTCAGCTCCGGCGCGAGCGTGCGCAGCGCGACTTCGAAGCGCACTTGATCGTTGCCGGCTGCGGTGCAGCCGTGTGCCACGACCTTCGTGCCGAGCTTGCGCGCGTACTCGGCGATCGTCTGCGCCTGCATGACGCGCTCGGCGCCGACGCACAGCGGATACATCTGGCCGCGCTTCACGTTGCCCATGATCAGGTACTTGATGACCTGGTCGAAGTACGCCTGCTTCGCGGCGACCAGGATGTGATCCTGCGCGCCGAGCTCGCGAGCGCGTTGCTCCAGCACCTTGGCAGCCTGCGCATCGATGCCGCCGGTGTCGACGGTCACCGTGATGATCGGCCGCGAGTAGGTGGCACTCAGCCACGGCACCAGGAACGAGGTGTCCAGGCCGCCGGAGAATGCGAGGAGGATCGGCTCGTTGCCGGCCGGAAGTACTGCTTCGCTCATGGTCAGATTCCGAAGATGACGCGCAGGCGCTCGCGCAGCTTGCGCTGCTCGCGACCGCCTTCGGTGGCGATGAAGATGGTGTCGTCGCCGGAGATCGTGCCGACGACCTCGGGCCAGCTCGACTCGTCGATGGCAACCGCGACGCTCTGCGCCGTGCCGGTGGTCGTCTTGACGACCGTCAGCGACGGGCCGGCGGTGCGCACGTCGGTGACGAAGTTCGAAACCGCGGCGAACGGCGTGCCGGCCGCGCTGGTGTCGCCGCCGGGCAGGATGTAGTGGTCGCCGGCCTTGGCGACGCCGAGCTCGCGCAGGTCGCGGCTCATGCTCGACTGCGTGGCATCGAACCCCTGCTTGCGCAGGAGCTTCGCCAGCTCGTCCTGGTTGTGCACGGTCGACTCGCGGATGATCCTGAGGATCGCCGCGCGCCGCGCCACTGATTGGTGAATTTCAGCTGCCACCTAGTTGCATCCGGAGCGTGTGTGCATAAAAACGCGCGGATGGTGCATAAATATGCACGCTCTGTCAAGAACTATGCCGTCAATTTCCTCGCACGCCACAGCCCGTCCCCGGCATACAGCGCCAGCGCCGCCCAGATCAGCACGAAGCCGAACACGCGCGGGCCGTGGAACGGCTCGCCGAACGCGAACACCGCCAGCATCAGCTGGATCGTCGGACCTATGTATTGCAGCAGCCCGACCGTCGAGTAGGGAATGCGGCGGGCGCCGAAGGCGAACAGCACCAGCGGGATCGCAGTGAGCGGTCCGCCCAGCGCCAGCAACAGGTCGAGACCGACGCCGCCGGTGGTCAGCACTCCGTTCCCGCCGAGCTCGCACCAGATGATGTAACCGATGCCGAGCGGCGCCAGCAGCAGCGTCTCGCTGGCGAAGCCGGGGAGCGCATCGACGCGGATGACTTTGCGGACCAGGCCGTACAGGCCGAACGACAGCGCCAGCGTCAGCGAGATCCACGGCGGATGACCCGCGGACCACGTCAACCAGCTGACACCCGCCGCCGCGACCGCGACGGCAGTCCACTGTGCGGCATTGAGCCGCTCGCGCAGGATCAGCACGCCGAGCAGTACGTTGAGCAGCGGGTTGATGAAGTAGCCGAGACTGGTCTCGACGACGCGATTCGCGGCGATGCCGTACACGTAGGTGAGCCAGTTGATGCTGATGAGCGTGGCGCTCGCGCACAGACGCCAGCGCGTGTTCGGATCGCGCAACGCGGTGACCACCTGGCCGACTTCGCCACGCAGCTGCAGCCATAGGAACGCGAACAAGCAGCCCCAGACGAGGCGGTGCGCCGTGATCTGGACGATGGGCACGCCCTGCAGCGCTTTCAGGTACAGCGGCAGCAGCCCCCAGATGAAAAATGCCGACGCGGCGGCGGCGAGGCCGCGCGGATCGGTGCGTGTGGAGACCGGGGAGGGCTGCGTCGACCGGGCGGTGGCGTTCATAGGCAGGCAAGCTGGCCGCGGCCGCGAATGATACCCTTCATCGCATGTCTTCAGTGCTCGATCTTTCCCGCCGCCTGCTCGCGCTGTCGCAGAACGGGCTGCATTTCAGCGGCGAGGAATACGATCGCGAGCGCTATCGCGAGATCGGCGACATCGCGGCGCAGCTGCTGGAGCTGCAGGGCGTCGCGAGCGCCGCGGCCGTCAGCAACGTCTGGTTCACGGATACCGGCTATGCCACGCCGAAGGTCGAAGTGCGCGGCGCGATTTTCCGCGACGGCCGCGTGCTGATGGTGCGCGAGCGTGCCGACGGCAAGTGGACGGTTCCCGGCGGCTGGGCCGACGTCAACGACACGCCGAGCGCCGCGGTCTTGAAAGAGATCGAGCAGGAGTCCGGCTTCACCGCGCGCATCCTCAAGCTGGCGGCCGTCTACGATCGCAACAAGCGCAATCTGCCGCCGTCGTTCTTCCACTCCTGGAAGCTGTTTTTCATCTGCGAGATCACCGGCGGCGAGGCGTGCACCAGCTACGAGACGACTGCCGTCGAGTTCTTCGCGCTGGACAGCCTGCCGGAGCTGTCGTCGGGCCGCGCGAGCGCCGAGCAGATCCGCCGCATGCACCAGCATTTCGTCGAGCCCAGCCTGCCGACCGAGTTCGATTGAGTATGTCCGAACAGAACGTTCCCGAGTGGTTCACGCGGGCGATCGCCGCGCCCGCCGAATCCCATTTCGCCGAAGTGGACGGCACGCCGATCCATTACCTGTCGTGGAACGTCGGCGACAATTCCAAGCCGGCGCTGCTGTTTGCGCACGGCTTCCGCGCGCACGCGCGCTGGTGGAGCTTCATCGCGCCGTTCTTTCTCAGCCGCTTCCGCATAGTCTCGATGGACTTTGCCGGGATGGGCGACAGCGGCAGCCGTAGCGAGTACACGCCGCTCGGCTTCGTGCGTGACATCGTCGGCGTGCTCGATCACGCGGGCTTCGACAAGGCGACGCTGGTCGGTCACAGCTTCGGCGGTGGCCGCGTCGCGCGCGCGTGCGCTGAAGTTCCAGACCGCGTGTCGCGCGCAGTCATCATCGACAGTCACATGCGGCTCACGGATGAGAAGCGCTCGACGCGGCCGTTCGAGATCGGACCGCGACGCGTGTACCCGACGTTCGAAGCGGCCCGCGCGCGCTTTCGGCTGGTGCCGCCGGAGAATCGCACGGCGCCCTACATTCTCGACTACGTGGCGCGCCACTCGCTGAAGGAAGCGGACGGCGGGTGGACGTGGAAGTTCGACGCGCAGTTGATCCCGAAGCACGACGACACGAAGGCGACCGACATCCTCGCGAGGATCAAGGCACCGGTGACGTTCATCTACGGCGATGCGAGCGCGATCGTGTCGCGCAAGCATGCGCATGAGATCGTGCGGCATATCGCGAACGCCCGCGGGCCGATCGCGATTCCGGAGTCGCACCACCACGTGCTGCTGGATCAGCCGCTGTCGCTCGTGTCCGCGCTGCGCGCGACGCTGTACTAGCGCTCTGTCGCGTACTCCAGATCCGCGCTCTGGTTCTCGCCCGCCTCGGTCTTGAACACCCACTTGTCGCTGATCGTGTAGCGCAGCTTCACCGTGTTACTCAGTTCCGTCAGCGAGATGCCGTAGCTGACGAACAGGCGCGGCGACAGGAATTTGCCGAGTACCAGCGCCGTGTTCGCCTGCCCAGCGCTGTTGACCGTGCTCTCGACGCCGACTTCCTCGAGACCGATGCGCCGGCCCAGCTGCGAGGCGAGGAAGCCGCCGCCCTGCATCGCCAGCGAGTCGCGGGCCGAGTTGAGGCTGGAAGCTTCGCTGCCGGTGAGCGTGTCGGAGGACTTGCCCGTCAGCAGGTACGCCACGATCTGCGACTGCGGCATCGACGGATCGGAGAAGAACGTCAGCCGCGGCTCCTGCAGCGTGCCGCGCACGTTGAGACCGACCTCGGTGGTCTCGATGCGCCGCCGCGCCTCGATGTCGAGGCCCGGGTCGTCGAGCGGCGAGGAGTCGAACAGCAGCCGGCCGCGATTGATTTCCAGCTTCTGGCCGAGGGCCTCGTAGCGGCCGTCGGCAACGCTCAACTCGCCGCGGCCGATCGGCGTCGTGCCGGTCTGCGTCGTCGTGCCGACACCGCCGACGATGCGTCCCTGCAGGCCGAAAGCGTCGACGCGCACGTCATCGCCCATTTCGATGCGAACGTTGCTGTGCACGACGTAGCGGCCGGCGCGCTCGGCGGGATGTTCGCCGACGTAGCGTGCGTCGTCCGAGACTTTGACCGCGCCGGTCAGTTGCGCCGGCTGCACGCGCGCACTGGGAATCTTGACGTCGCCCGCGACGTCGATGCGCGAGCCGTCGACCAGGAACCGCAGGTCCGGCGAGGCGACCACGCGATAGTCGGGCAAGTCGGAGACCAGCAGATTCTGACCGCTGACGTGCAACTCGCCTTTGGACGCGCCGGCGTGCCATGTCAGCTGGCCATCGGCTTGCAGCTGCCCTTCGCCCGCCCGGGCCTTGCCGCGGAAGCGCAGTGACGTGTTCTCCAGGTCGGCGACGACGCCGAGATCGCGCAGCGCGAGATTGACGCGATAGGAATCGAACTCGCCGTTCGCGAGCTCGATGCGGCCGTTCAGCTCGGGCAATGCGAGCGTGCCGCCGAAGGTCGCATTCGCCGTCAGGAGGCCCGCGGCGTGATCGATTTCCGGAAAGACCAGCGGCAGGATGTTCGCGTCCGCCGCGCGCGCCCGCATGTCGCCGGTCAACGGCAAATTCAGAATGTCGTTGCGGCCGTCGCGTTGCAGCCGCGCGCTCGCATATAAGAATGTGTCGGTGAACGCCTGGATACCGAACGAGAAGTCGATGCGCTGAGGCGTGGCAGTCGCTGCGAGACCGCCCGTGCCGAGATTGAGAGTCTCCGGCTCCGCGCCGGGCGGCCGATAGATGATCGCGGCGTCGATGATGCGTGCACCGGCTTCGCCTTGCCACGGCTGACCCGCTGTGCCGAACGCATGAACACGACCCTCGATGCGTCCCGCGATCTCCGCTTCGGCGCCGCTCGGCGGCAGCACGGATGCGAGTGGAATCTCGTAGCCGGACACAGTTCCCTGCCACGCGCCGCCTCTTTGCCATTTGCCCTCGGCACACATGCGTCCGGCGCCGATGACGAGACAGAAGTTTTCGAGCTGTGCACGGTCGCGCGACGCGAGCGCGGTCGCGGGTTCGGGAATCTTCAGCTGCTGATTCGGTGAACCCGTCGACAACTCCGTCGTCGTGATCGTCGCGTTCCACACTTCCTTGTCGTAGCGGCCCGCGATTTCCATCACGGCGTGCGGCGCGCCGAGCTGCGGCTGCGGCGGAACGCCTGTGACATCGAGCCCGATGCGGTGATCCGTTGCGACGCCCGTGCCGGTGACTTGGAGTCGATCGATCAGCGGACTGCCGCGTCCGAGCTGACGAGCCTGCACGGTCAGGCGCGACGGGTTGCCCCCCGCGGCATCCACGTCGGCATCGATCTCCAGCTGTCGCGCGAGCCAGCCCTCGTAGCGCAGATTTTCGCCGTGCAGCTTCGCGACGACGTGCGGCGCCTTGAGCGTGCCGCTTGCCGAGCCGGTGGACTCAATCGAGCCCGCGGCCTCGGGCAGCAGGCGATCGAGCGCGGGTGCGTTGATCGACCATTGCGCCTCGATGGTGTCGCGCAATTTGCCGTTGAGCGTGGCACGCGCACCGCCGAAGGTGAGTCGCGCGTCGCTGACCTGCCAGGTCTTGCCGTCGCGCTGCACGGTACCGCGTGCGCGCACGGGCTCGTTGCGCAGCGTTCCTCGCAAACTCGTGAGTGCGAGCCGGAAGTTCGCGCGCTTGTCGAAGCCCTTGCCCTCGGCTTCCGCGCGTACGTCGATGCGTCCGGGGAACTCTTTGTGCAGCTCGACCGGGTTGATGTCATCGGCACGTGTCGTGAGTTTCCAGGCGCGTGGCTGTGCGAACTGCAGCTGTGCGTTGCCGGTTACGGTGCCATCGAAGGCTTTGACATCGTATTGCGCGACCGTGAGCTGTTCTTTGGTCAGCACGCCGCGTGCCGAGCCCTGTGCGGGCGGAAGATTCGGGCCATCGACTCGTGCGGTCGTCGCGA
This sequence comes from uncultured Steroidobacter sp., assembly GCA_902826315.1. Taxonomy (GTDB): domain Bacteria; phylum Pseudomonadota; class Gammaproteobacteria; order Steroidobacterales; family Steroidobacteraceae; genus Steroidobacter. The sequence continues at coordinate 7,560 of CADEEJ010000102.1, read as the reverse complement.
AGTCGTAAGGCATCGCCCCGCGCAACGTTCCTTCGCCAGTGGCGCTGGTGACCACCGCATCGCCATGCAATGGCCACTGCAGATCTTCCCATCTTGCCGCCATATCGAGCGTCGGCGCATCGCCGTCGAACGTCACAGTTCCTTTCGCGTGGACCTTCGCCGGGCTGTCGTTGAGCGCGATGTCCGACGACGCGATCGTCAGCACGCGCTTCGCGTAGTTGCCGCTCGCTTCGATGGTCAGATCCTTGCTATCCAGCTCAGGGATGCCGACGTTGCCGGCGACGCCGATACCATCCGGATTGGCCTGCACATCCAGCGACACGTTGCGGAGCGAGAACGGCGGCTTCTGCATCCACGGGTCGAGCGCGAACGTGGTGGCGTCGACGTGGCCGGCGATGTTCCAACGCTCGTCCGGCCGCGTGAGCACTCCGGTCGCCGTCGCACGCTGTGGTTGCTTCAGCTGTCCCGCGAGTTCCAGTCGATCGAAAGTACCCTTCGCGGTGCCATCGAGCGCCAGCACGACACCGCTCATCTGCAGGTGCCCGGTCGCAGTTCCCTCCATGCCCATCGGTCGAGCGGCGTGCAATGTCAGCGTGCCGGTTGCGTCGACTGGCAGGTCGTTGATGCGACCGTCGACGATCCGCCCGTCGCGGATGCGCAGCGTTCGCGCGGTGATCGTCCCGCGGCCCTGTGCGCGGCCCGCTTCGATCACCGTGCCATTCGGTTGTACGTAGCGCACCCGAGTCAACACGACGTTGTCCGCATCGACGCGCAGGAACTGCGGCACGAAGCGTGGCGGCTTCGTGCTCGGCGGCATATCGGCATCGCGTAGCGTCACCACGGCGTCGCGCGCCGTGACCGACGACGCCTTCAGTGTCTGCAACAGCAATCCGCGCAGCTGAGGCTCGATGACGATGTCATGCACGACGATGTGCACGCGGGGATGGTCGAGCTCGAACAGCTTGACGCGCAGCGGGCCCGAGAGCGTTCCGGAAAGTCCCGTGATGTGCACGCCGAAGCGCTCAAGTCGTCCGAGCTGCCCGGCGACCAGCTGCAGGCCGGCCGGCGTGTACAACACGATGCCGAGCAGGATGAAGGGCGCCAGGATCAGCAGCAGGAGCGCAGCGATTAACAGGCGCCGCCGCATTCAGAATTGAGTCGAGATGTAGAGGTGGAAGCGCGGGTTGCGCCCCGATTCCGACAGCGGCTGCGCCACGTCGACGCCGAAGCTCGCGACGGCGATGTTGTAGCGCACGCCCAGACCCGCCGAGTACTCGAACTTCGGATCCTTGAAATCGTTGAATGCGTTGCCGATGTCGTAGAAGGCGGC
>CADEEJ010000102.1:0-6130 GCA_902826315.1 uncultured Steroidobacter sp. | reverse complement strand
CTCGCTGCGCAGGAACAGATGCCAGCGCTCCGCGAAATCGAACACGCGCTCGCCCTGGAAGCGGAATTGCAGGAACGAGGCATCGGAGCCGAGCGTCGTCGGCGAGCCGCGCAGCTCGAAGTACAGCCGGTACGGACGCGGTTTGCCGCCGACGATGTAGCTCGGCATCGTCGAGTAGCTGATGCCCGGGAATACATAGAAGGCGGTGTTGCGATCGCCGCCGCCTTCGGTCGTGGTTTCGTTCGCCACGCGCACGAACAGCACGCGCTGCCAGCGGCCCTGCACCTGCGTCAGGCCCGTGCCGGCTTCGGCGCGCTGGCTCTCCGTGTCGCCGATCTCTTCCTCGACGAGATTGCCGGTGAACTCCAGCTTCTCCAGCGCGACGTCCATCACCGGAATGACATAGCGCGCGCCGAGATCCTTGATGATCGACGAGCCGAGCAGCTCCAGCTTGAAGCGATGGCCGTCTCTGTTCACGCGGCGGTTGTCCCACGTGAACTTGCCGCGCACTTCGGTATCGGTGCCGTAGCCCAGGCTCGTGGCGAAGCGATGCCGGCGATTCGGCTGCGCGTTCACAGTGATCGGCACCATCAACGCTTCGCGATCGACAGTGCCAGTCTCGATGTTCACGGAGGAGAAATACTGACTATCGTCGAGGACGTACTGCGTGCGCAGCAGTGAGTCGAGCGTGTAAGGATCGCCTGGCTTCATGCGCAGCAGACGGCGCATCGAGTCGTCGTTGATGACGTCCTGCGCGACGTCGATCTGGCCGTAGCTGTAGCGCTTGCCCGTGTCCATCTCGATCGTCGCGGCCGCGCGCCGTTCCTGCCGATCGATGACCAGATCGTTTTTCGTCAGATGTGCATCGAGATAGCCGTCGTTTTTCGCTGCGCGCAGCAGCGCGCCTTTCACACGCTCATAGGTGCCGTGGTTGAGTCGCAGGCCAGGCTTCAGGTCCTGTGCGTCGACGACTTCACGGATCGCGCGCTCGTTCTCGCCCGGCCCGGTCACCGCGATGCTCACGTCCGACAGTCGCACCGGCCGGCCCGGCTTGACGTGAATCGTGACGCGCCACTTGTCGCCTTCGTGCGTGGTGTCGTACGTGACTTCGGGCTCGTAGTAGCCGAGCGGCTCGAGCGCCGCACGCGTCTCGGAGACGATGCGCCGTTGCAGACGCGACATCGTTTCCTGCGTGACGTCGTCGCGCTCGGCATAGCGCGTCAGGCTGAGGAAGGCGCGGATGTTGTTCTGCACCGGCTCCGTCATTTCGGGAATGACGATCTCGATGCTCGCCCGCGCGGCCGCGAGCGGCAGCAGCGCGAGCAACACGGCAGCGTAGCGGGTCGAGCGGCGGACGGAGCTGCGGGACATCGTGGGCGACCCTGTCTCCGTGCGCGCTATTCCGGCGAGGAATCGAACGAGGGGTCGGTCGCGACCGCCGCGGCGGGATCGTTCGCTTCGAGCCACACTTCGGGCACTTCCACGCTCTTGAACTCGAAGCGCGAGGTGCCGCTCTGCACGCCGGCGGCGTCGAAGCGGCGTTCCTGCAGCACCGTGCGGCCGTTGCGTTCCACGAACAAGACGGTGGAACAGCGCGTGCCGTAGCGCTCGTTGACGATGAACGGCGCGGAGACGGCGCGCTCCCAGTCCGGCGGCAGGCCGGTCGAAGGCAAGTGGTCGTCGAGCGCCGGCTCGCGGTCGGCCAGCATCGCGAACAAATCTTCCGGCGCGACGTCGGCGCCGGTCAGCAGCTCTTCGAAGCGCTTGCGGGTGCGCGCGAGCTTCGGCCACGGCGTGTCGAGCAGGTGATTGCTGAGCCCGTAGACGCCGGGCGCGAGCGCGGCCGGAGCGTTCGGGCCGCGGTTCGAGAAGTAGTACAGCGCCCGGGCGCCACCAACGAGCAGATTGAACCCGGAGTAGCGCGGGGCCGCGCCGCGCAGGTCGTCCAGGAATTCCTTCGGCGAGGTCGCGCCCGTGAGGAATCGCGGGACGAGTTGTCCGCGCGACGGCGCACCCTCGATGGGTGCCTGCAGGTCGCGATAGTTGGTGACGACGCCGAACCGTCCGGAGCGCGCGACACCGAGCCAGGTGCCGCCGGCCTTGAGGTCGCGCCCGCCGAGGATGCGCGGATCGTCCTGCCACCAGCCGAGCGGCGCGGCGGGACGTTCGTGAAATTCATCGCGATTGCCGGCGAGGAGCAGCCGATAGCGCGGGTGGTGTTTCCAGGCGAGAACGAGCAGGCACATGGCGAGGATTGTAGAGCACGGAGCAAGAACTGAAATGCGCTCCGGGCACTGAATGAACGCTTAACCGCCGCCCCGCTTAGGCAGCTGCCACATCCGCACACCCGGCTCCGCCCGCAACGGCGTCGTAGCGCCACCGTCATACCAATCCTCTATCAGGCGGAAGGAGATCGAATGCGTCGTCGGCAGCGCGATCTCGCCGGCCGCGATCTGCTCGCGGGTGAACCAGCGGGCGTCCTCCAGCTCCTCGTCGCTCAGGTCGATGTCCGTACGGCTCGCGCGGGCGGTGAAGCCGAGCATCAGCGAGGACGGGAACGGCCAGGGCTGCGAGGAGTGATATTCCACCGTGTCGACGAGCACGCCGGTTTCCTCGCGGACTTCGCGGGCGACCGCGTCCTCCAGGCTTTCCCCGGGCTCGACGAAGCCGGCGACGGTCGAATACCGGCCCGGCGGCCAGGACGGCTGGCGGCCGAGCAGCGCGCGCTCGCCATCCGTGACCAGCACGATGACCGCCGGATCCAGTCGCGGGAATTGCTGGTGCTTGCACAGGGAGCACTGCATGACGTGACCGCCTTGCACGGCGATCATCGGCGAGGCGCAGCGTCCGCAAAAGCGATTGTGCTCGCGCCAGTGCACCATCGCTCGCGCGTACGCGAGCAGTCCCGCCTCCTCGGCAGGCAACTCGCCGGCGATCAACCGCAAGTCGTGCAGCTCCGCGCCGCTCGTCAGCGCCGGCGGCGTTTCGCCAGCGAGCGCGACCGCGAACACGACGTGCTCGTGGAACTCGCCGAGCAGGATGAAGCCGTTCGAGTCGAGTCCCGCGAGCGTCTGCATGCCGGTCGCGAAGTACGCCGAGGTGTGTCCGTCCGACGAAGTCACGATCGCGCTGCGCGCCTGCCAGACAGGCACGAACCACGTCGCCGGATCGTCGAGCGCCGCGCGCAGACGCTCTTCGTCCTTGCGCCAGTGCGCGGCGCGTTCCAGATACGGCCCGGCCAGCACATTGGGATGAGAACGCGTAAACGCCATGCGCGCGATTGTATCAGCCTCGTTGCGCGCCCGTTCGCTTCAGCGCGCACACCGGGCAAGCGCGTCGAAGCATGTTGACGCGATCGCGGAGGTACTGGCTGTCGCAGTGCCGGCAGCGAACCGCGTGCAGATGTGCGTTACGCGTCAACAGTTGCAAGAGAAACCATGCGTGCTCGAACGAGATATCCGCGGTACGCAGCAGCTGGCGATGCGTTTCGTAGGCGTCGCAGAACAGCCGGCCGAACTCGATCGACCCGACGGGGTTGGATTCCTGCTGCAAGCTCGACTGTGCGCGCCACAGGCCGAACGTCGCGAACACGCTGGCGAGCATCGACGATTCGAGTTGCGCGCGCGCGTTGCGCACGAAGAATCCGACTTGTCGCGGCGACCTGCCGCGGCGGCGACGCAGCGGTGCGCTCGGCATGTAGCTCGCGTACGTCTTGTAGAGCCGGCGGATGCGATCGTCCGTCAATCCCGTGCACGAGCGGATCGTGCAGGTGCGGGCTTCGTGACGGATCATGCGCAGCGCGAGATCGTGACGCTGACGCTCGTGGAAGTAGCGCTCGTTACTGATGTGCATGGAGGTCCCTCCCTGTGCAGCGCTCCTTCGCGAGTAGTGTGCCCGCAATTGACGACGCGTTGAAGTGAATGTTTAATGCGCGCCCCGTCATGCAAGGATGCATCGATGTTACGCAACGCCACGGAAGAGTTGCCCGGCGCGACCGCGCCGGTGTTGAGCGCCGCAGTGCTGGCGCGAATTCACGAGCTCAATCTCGATTACATCGAGCTGCTGACTGCGGAGCACAACGCAGCTGCCGGCGAAAGCCAGTTGCAGCACTTGCCGTGCAAGCTGCACGCGGCGATAGCTGAGCTGTCACCGACTGCGCGCGCGGCGCTGACTGCGCTTCCGTACACGCTGTACTCGCTCGGCTTCGAAGACGAGAAGCTCTGGCGCTCGCTCGCGGAGCCTGCGGCGTTGGGAGCATCGTTGTCGATGGAGGACCGCTATGCGCAGCCGCACAGAGCATCGCTGCAGGCCTCGCTGTGCGAAGTTGCGCTGCTGTACGCGTGGCACGTGGCGGTATCGAGTCCGCTAGCAGCACGGCTGATCTACGCAATGCCGGAGAGTGTCGTGCAGCAGTTGACGGCCGCACCGCTGTGGTACGTCAGGCGTCTCGCCGTGCATCACGCATCGCTGCTGCTGCCGCGGTGGCCGACCAACCCGGGGTTCTGGCCTGACCTCGTACGCTTTGCGACGGAAGGAGATGTGCAGCGCCTCGTGACCGTCAAGGTGCTCGGCAGTCAGTTGATCGCCGCGGAGTTGCAGGGATCGACGTTGCAGTGGGCGCGGCTGCGGGCGCGCTATCGTGGATGACGGTTGCGCAGCGAGCTGCCGCGCGCGACGGCGTCGTTGCCGAACTTTGCGCGAATGTCGTCGAGGGTCGTATCCAGGTGCTGGTTGCGGCTCGCCTCGGGCATCGAGAAGAGCTCGAGCTGCGGAGTGCTAGTGAGGTCCGTCGCGCCGACGCCGAGCAGGCGGATTGCGGCGCGCGGCTGCTCGCGCAGCCATTCGTCGAGCAGCTTCGTCGCGGCTTCGAGCAGCGGCCGTGTCTGCTGCGTCGCTGGTTTGATCGGGCTCTGACGCGTGTACGTCTTGAAGTCCTTGCGCCGGATCTTCACTACGACGGTTTCTGCGAGCCACTCTTGAGAGCGCAGGCGCGCGGCCGTGCGATCCGTGAGCCGCGCGAGCTCGGCGTGCAGCTGCGCGCGATCGCTGATGTCCGTGTCGAACGTTTCTTCGGAGGAGATCTGTTTCTCGTCCCAGTCGGGGATCACAGCGCGCTCGTCGATGCCGGCCGCGCGCGCCCTGATCTCGGTCACATAGCGGCCGAACACGGGCCGCAGCACGGCATCGCTCGCGAGTCGCAGGTCGCGCAAAGTACGGATGCCGATCTGCTCCAGGTGCGGCGTGGTCTTCTTGCCGATGCCGTACAGCTTGCCGATCGGCAGCGGGTCGAGCAGTGCGGTCACTTCATCGTCGCGCACCACCACCAGCCCGTCCGGCTTGCGCAGGTCGGAGGCGATCTTGGCGACGAGCTTGTTCGGTGCCACGCCGACTGAGGCGGTCACTCCGGTGCGTGCGACGATCTTCTTCTTGATCGCGACTGCGATCGCGGCGCCGTCGCCGAGCGCGGCTTGGCTCTCTGTGACGTCGAGGAATGCTTCGTCGAGGGACAGGCCCTGCACGAGCGGGGTGTACTCGTGGAAGATGCCGAAGACTATTCGCGACACTTCCTTGTAGCGATCGAACCGCGGTCGGACGCAGATCGCATGCGGGCAGCGTCGCAGCGCTTCACCCATCGGCATCGCCGAGTGCACGCCGTACTTGCGCACCTCGTAGCTGGCAGCAGCGACAACGCCGCGGCCGCCAGTGCCCCCGACGATCAGCGGCTTGCCACGCAGGTCCGGATTGTCGAGCGCTTCGACGGACGCGTAGAACGCGTCCATGTCGACGTGCAAAATTTTTCTCGGAGCGGGGGCTGTCACGCGTTGCTGACGCGCGCCGGACGCACGTCGACGGGCTGTTCGCCGGCGGCCATCTCCTCCGTCGTGAAGTCGTCGACATGGATGATTTCCATGACGCGACGGTCGTAGTCGCGCAGCATCGCAGCGTCAGTTTCCGAGATGATGCCGGCAGCGAGTGCCTGCTGGATCTGGCCCGGCATGTCGAGCGCGGTCACGCGGCCGGTCTTCACGCCTTCGACGCGCACGCGCTTTTCGAGCGGCTCGGCCGCATCTGCCAGCACCAGCGCTTCCTGCAGCATGCCGAGCGGATTGCCGGGCTCGATCGTGCGATA
>CADEEJ010000101.1 GCA_902826315.1 uncultured Steroidobacter sp. | reverse complement strand
CTTGTTATGTTTGCGCCGTGACGATAGCGCGCAACCGCAAGGCCAACAAGCCAACAGAGGCCAGGCACGATGAGCGATATGGAAATGATAAGCGCTTGGTTCTCGCGATACGGCCAATCCCACGTGACCCAGGCGACTGTGATCGCAGCAAGGAGATAGGCGGCAAACACGAACGCCTTTGAGCGAAGCGAGATCCGGGTGACGAATAGTGAGAGGACGACGGCCGCCAACAATGCGAGCTCAGACCATAGCGAGACAAGGATCTCACTGCCGCTCGCCACAGCCGGTAGCGGCACTGCAGCGAGCAGAAGCGCAAGACGCTTGTGCATCAAGTGTCTCCGCAAACATAACGGTTGAGCTGAGCGGCGCGCGCGCCGCCGTATGAGTTTGGCACTTTATCTTCCACGCGTGCGCTCCAGCGAGGTGTTAGACCTCACTGCGCCGACATTGGTCTTGCGCCTCGCTCGCTGACGCTTGGACCTACCTGCCCTCTTGTAGCGCGAACGATTAAGGCCGGCGCCGCAAAACGGACAGTGGCCAATCTCCAGGCCGCTGCTGGTGCCGTCAGCAAGACAGACATACCAGCTTCGGCGCTTGGCCCACCACTCGAAACGGACGTCTGCAACGCATGCGAGCGTCGCCGCTAGGAAGCGATCGCAGCATGCGGTGAACTGCGTCGGCAACTTTTGTGTTCCCTCGCGACAAGCGCTGCCATCTGGATGACGATGAGCCATCGTAAGGTCTAACGCCGCCGCTGTGCCGCGAGCAACGGCGCTTCGCCGTTGCGAGTCGGTTCCAGCGGCTTGTTATGCATGTGCCCCAACACCCGCGTAGAACACGTACAGAAAAAACACGACCAACCCGAGCATGGCGACAAACACCCTCACGCGGGCCGGCCGCTCTGTGGGTTGAAGTCGAACATACAAGAAGTACATCGGCAATCCAAAAGCGAACTCGATTGCCAACTTCGCACAGATCGTCAGCGACAGGGCAAGCAAGAAGGGCCGCAGGCTATCAGAGGACGGATTTGTTGCCGCGCCTATTGCAAACATGATGAGGAAGGCGACAACGAGCAGCAGATTGCGCGCCCGAAGTCGGCGCACTTGCGATTCGGAGTTCCTAAACTGCATAACTTGATTTAGAAGTGCAGGTCATGACGAATAACCTAGCACGTGACAAATAACCTGGGCAGCCGGAGAACACATAACCACCTGAAACGTCGAGAAAGTGCGTTCCGATGCAGCCGTCGTACGGAGTATTAACTAATCCGTGAAACCAAGCACGCCTCCCCCTCTGTGATCGACCCGGTTGCTCGACCAGATGCGAGAGCGAATCCGCTATTGCCACTACAGCCTCCGCACCGAGCAAGCCTACCTATTCTGGGTACGATGCTTCATCCGGTTCCATCGATTGAGACACCCACGATCGATGGGATCTGCGGAGGTCGAGGCTTTCCTCAGTCACTTGGCGACAGAACGACACGTGGCGCCGTCCACTCACAAGCAAGCGCTAGCGGCGCTCTTGTTCTTAGATAGGCAGGTCCTGGACATCGATCTGCCCTGGATGCACCAGATCGGACGGCCGAAGAGCCCGGTGCGAATTCCGGTCGTGCTATCACGGGCGGAAGTGGCTCGCTTGCTCGGGCAGGTAGAGCCAACGTTCACGGTCATAGTGGCACTGCTTTACGGATCAGGACTTCGATTGATGGAGTGTCTGCGCCTTCGAGTAAAGGATGTGGACTTCGATCGAAGGATGCTCATCGTGCGCGAGGGTAAAGGTCGCAAGGACCGCTCGATTCGGGCGTTGATATCCGTCGCGTGCAAGACTTGCTGGGACACAGCGACGTCAGCACCACGATGATCTACACACATGTGCTGAGTTCGTCGGCGGCCAGCACGCGAAGTCCGCTGGAATCGTTGCCAGACGGTTTGGCGCGTGTAGTTTCATAAGGCATTGCAGGCGCCTGCGTGAATTCCGGAGCACGTTCCGCAGTGGGGTATGGTTGGGGGTATCGCGTGCGGATGCCGGTTCGAATCCGGCTTTTGGGATTCGAATTCCCGACAGCTCAGTCGTGCTGGTCTCGATGAGAAGCGCGATGTGCTGGAACGGCTGGAGAAATATCTCCTTCAGCTTCAATACGACCGTGGCGCGCGTACACCCCGACCGAGAACCAGTGGAGCGAGCCAGTGCGGCCGCCAAGCCAGCACGAAGGCGACGCTCAACGCGGACGCGGCCAGAGACATGATCCAGACGAGCGAAGCTATGGAAGCATGATCGGCACGCAGACAAAGGCCTAGCGATAGCGCGAGCGCCAAGATGCCAGGCCCGCGCAAAGCAGCGGAAGTGCGTGCCGCGAGCGGCTGAGCTCAATGCCCCTCCATAGCGAGGGCGAACCACGAGAGCCCAACGATGTTGATCAGCAACTCGGCGACGAACAGCCAAGTATCAGACACGAGCGCGCGAAGAGTAGGTCTTGTGTAGTCGCTGACACATCGCTGCCCGTTGGCCGGCGCGCTACTCGAAACGAGTCGTAAACAAGCGCGGGCCGAGATCGAAGTCGCTGTGCTCCCAAAGCGCCCAGGCATTACCTTGCCGATCGAGCCCGAGTTTGGGTGGCGTCACCAGGAAGTCACCCCTCGGGCTCAACGGTGTGATGGCATCCCACGACCCGTTGTGTGCCACATAGCGCCTCGCCGCCGTGATCAGGAAGGGAATCTCGGTTTCGATCACCCCGATTCTGAAGATCACCAGAGCGTTGCCGCTCGCGTCAACGCTCAGGTCCGGCGGACTCTCGTCGATCTCGTCATCGGCGAGCACCCGCACCTCTGCGTCCCACGCGTTGTCGGCGGCGTCGAAGTGATTCGCGAAGAGTGCGTCGGAAAATGACGGCGACACGGCCCGCCACACGGCAATCGCATTGCCTCCTCGATCGACGGCGAGCTGCGGCTCGAGCCCATGGGTAACGGCTGGACTGATCGGAACGGCAGTCGCGCCCCATCCTGTGCCGGATACGAACCGATTGGCCACCACGCGCATGAAGGCATCGGAGTCGGTCTGCACCCAGACGGCGAGCGCATCTCCTTTGCCGTCGATCACCACTCGCGGCGGTTGATTCGTCGAGCTTGCGTAGCCGTAGTCGATGCGCTCCGGCTGACCCCAACCAGTGCAGTTGAAAGTGTTCGCCCAGACATGTTTCTCGATTGCACCCCTGGACACTTGCTGTACCCACGCGACCACCGCACGTCCGTCCGCACTCATCACAATCCGCGGTGTCGCCGAGTGGCCGGAGGCAGCGCTATCGATGATCGTCACCTTATGCAGAGGGACCGGCGGCTCCCAACCGCTACCGACTTCGTAGCGTCGCGCCACGATCATGTTTCGCGGATCGAGCGCAACCCCCTCCTCCTGACGCCACACCGCAAGTGCGTTGCCGGCATCGTCCAGCGCGATACGCGGCTGGTCGGCATGGAAATGGCTGAGCTTCTCGTCCTTCCAAGCTCCCGTGCCCGCGTCGTAGCGGGCCGCCCAGATCACGCTCAGCGGTGCAGTCCCTGCGGGCTGTACGTGGGTGCGCCACACGACAAACGCATCGCCTGTTGCACTCACAACCACCTGCGGATCCGTGGCGGCAAATGGGTGAGTCGGATTCAGCGCCCGTCTCGGCCCCCAAACTTGGGCCGCAGCGTCATAACGGCTGACCCACACACGCCTGACACCGTCGGCAAAATGCGTCCAGACCACGAAGGCAGCCCCATTCGCACCGACCGCGATTTGCGGGCCGTCCAAGGTGCCGTTGAAATCCTCGATCTCCAGCGGCGCCTGCCAAGCCCCATCCCGCGTGAGGAAATCGACGTGCAGCGGATCGTGCGACTCGCCGTTCGCGCCGCGCAGGTTCGCGACTGAGAGCTGATAGGGGACCGCAGGCATCAGCTTGCGGCTCGCAACTATCGCCGCTGAATTGCCGGTCGTCACCATCGTCAACTCTTCGGGGCCTGCCGGACTTTCGAGCCTCACGTTGGCTGTAGTGACCGTGGCTGGATTGAGCACCCCGGAAAAGTGCAGCACGGGACGCACATCTCGATGTACTTCTGTCGCTCCTGCCGCCGGTGTGCTTTCGGTCAACACCAGCTGGACGGCGCACAGCACGCGGATATCCGTCACGTCGCTCAGGACGATGCCAATACCGTTTTCGACGACGCAGTGTTGCGCCGGGCTCGCCGGCTGCGTGGTCACGATCACATTGAAATTGCTGCCGCTGGACAGCTGACCCTGAAATGCGAAGCCGCCGTCACCGGCAACCGCGAGCGCGACGCCGTTGTCGGAAAGTACCAGCCCGGTGCCCTGCAGCCCTTGCACGGTGCCGCCGATGGTGAACCGCTGCGATGGCGCTCCGCTATCCGCTGTACAGCTCACCTCAACACCGGTGACATTGGCAGTGGCAGCACCCGTGCCGTTGACGATCGCGCAGTGTTGGATCGGATTGCTCGGCTGAGTCGCCACGGTGATATCGAATAGCGCGCCGCTGGACACAAGCTCATGAAAGGTAAACGCGCCGTTGCTGACAATGGGCAGCAGAGGTCCTTTGTTCTGCAGCACCAGCCCAGTGCCCTGCAGACCCTTGACCGTGCCGCCAAGGGTGAAGACTCCAGGCTCCGCGTCTGGACTCGTGCAGCTCACGCCAACGTTCGTGACATCGCCACTGACCGTCCCGGCACCGCTCGTGACCGTGCAATGTTGGCCGGGGCTGCTCGGCTCAGTCTCAACTGTGACTGCGAATACAGTGCCGGCAGGAACGGATCGAGGGAACGCGAACGCACCGTTGCCGAAGACAGAAAGCAGCGATTGGCCGTCCTTGAGCACGAGGCCGGTTCCCTTCAAACCCTGCACCGTCCCGCCGATCGTGAACACGGCCACCGGCGGCGGCTGGCTGCCTTCGTCAGTCGGCCCGGAGCGCGAGGAGCCGCCGCAGCCGCTCAGTCCCACTGCCAGCGCGTAGGCGACGAGCATCTTCGCTCGAAGCGTCAGCCCCTGCACATCGCATCTGATCTCGATCGGATTCTTCATTCACCGTGTGCTGCGGACGGCGTCCACCGCCGTCCGCAGCTGTCCGTAATTGTCAGAAGATGAAGACGGCGCCGGAGGCGGGGGCGCCGCCATTGTCTGCGGTACCGCCAGCAGCCACGCCGATTGCACTGCTGTCTTCGGCCGGAGCCCCGATGACCAACATGCTTCCGTCGGCGGTGACGGCGACGGAAGTTCCAAACACGTCGATCGTGCCGGTATTGGCCGCCTTGACGTAGGACTGCCGCGACCATTGCGTGCCGCTGCGCCCAAATACATAAACGGCGCCGGCCTCGGGAGCGCCTTCATCGCTCTCAAGTCCGCCGATTCCTGTTCCGCCACCGTCCTCGACGGATGCGCCGACGACGAGCGCGATGCCATCTGCGCTCAACGCGACCGCGGCGCCGAATTCATCGAATTTTTTGGTGTTCGAAGCCTTCACATAGGCTTCTTGCTCCCAAGCTGTGCCTTCCCGTACAAAGACGTACGCAGCGCCGGAGTCAGTGGCCTCGTTATTGAACTGACCTTCATTCACCGTTGTCGATGCACTGTCCTCGAATGGGGCTCCTGCGACGAGCGTGCCACCGTCCGCACTTAGTGCCACAGCGCTCCCGAAGTTGTCGTCTGCTTGGGTATTGCTTGGTTTCACATAGGCTTGCTTCGCCCATTGTGTTCCTGCGCGGACGTAGACATAGACAGCGCCGGATTCTCTGGCAGTGTCGTCCAACTGTCCCTCATTGATCGCTGTCGATGCGCTATCCTCGAGCGGGGCTCCTGCTGCAAGTGTGCTGCCGTCCGCACTCAGTGCCACAGCCTGCCCGAAGTGATCGCCAGCTCGTCCATCGAACGCTTTCACATACGCCTGCTGCGCCCATTGTGTCCCGGAGCGCACAAAGACATAGACAGCGCCAGACTCTTCTTCCGAGTTGTTGAACTGCCCTTCGTTGATTACCGTCGAGCCACTGTCCTCGCCGGTGGCACCCACTGCGAGCGTGTTGCCGTCGGCGCTGATAGCGACGGATCTACCGAAAGCATCGTCCTTCTGGGCATTGAATGCCTTTACATACGCTTGTTGCGACCACTGCGCACCAGCACGCGTGAACACGTACACGGCTCCCGCAGCGTCAGCGTCGTTGTCAGCTTCACCCAGGTTGATGCCGGTCGACTTACTGTCCTCGCCCGGTGCAGCCACCGCCAGCGTATTGCCATCCGCGCTGAGGGCGAGAAAGGCGCCGAAGCTATCGGCCGGGTCAGTGTTTGAAGCCTTCAGGTAGGCCTGCTGCGCCCATTGTGCTCCCGTTCGGACGAAAACGTAGACAGCGCCCGCGTCATCAGCGTCGTCGTTCGCTTGATCGCCACCGACACCAGTGCTGACACCAGTGCTACTGCTGTCCTCACGAGGTGCACCCACTGCGAGCGTGCCACCGTCGGCGCTTACCGCGACCGAGAAGCCGAAGTTGTCTTCCTCGCTGGTGTTGGAAGCTTTGAAGTAGCCGATCGCCTGCAGCATGACGCTGGTCGCGCTGACTACGCTCGAAGCTGAGCAGCCCACCGCGTTGCATGCTTCGAGCTGATACAGCGCATTGATCCAATCGTGACGATGTACCGAGACCGCGACGTCGGCGCTGGTGGCTGTTGCCGCAAGATCTCCACCGACCTGCGTGAAGCCTGAAGCGCCATCGGCATTCTGCAGCAAGCGATAGCTCGTTGCGCCCTCAACACCCGTCCACGCGAACTTGAGCTGCCGGATGTCGGCGCTCACGGCAATCGTCGGCGCAGCAGGTGCAGCCGGCGGCGGTGGTGGTGGCGGCGGTGGTGGTGGCGGTGGCGGCGGCGGTGGCGGCGGTGGCGGCGGCGGTGGCGGCGGTGGCGGCGGCGGCTCAGTTCCAATCGGAGGCCTGCTTCCGCCTCCACCACCGCCACAGGCGGACAGCAACAGGACTCCGGCCAACATGGACACGGCGAGAAGACTACGAGCGTAACGCTGCATGGATGCACAATCGCTAGTGAGGAAGGGACGCGTTAAACGAATTCGCAGCCGAGAATGGCCTACGATTCGTCATGGGGACTGCTGCTCGGCAGGGAATTAGTCAGCTTGGTAGCGATTGGCGCGTATGCGATAGCGCACGCCATCCTGCTGCGACCACACTGCTATCGCATTTCCCCCTGGATCCACTGCGACTTGCACGTCCACAGCGCTGGGCACCTCGCTCTCGATCCGCTCAGCGACCTGCCAGCCGTGACCTGCGATGTATCGGCTCGCCCAAGCGCTAACGGTTAGCGGTGCCACGCTCTCGAATTGCTGCCACACGGCCGTGGCGTTGCCGCTCGCGTCCATTGCTACATCGGCGGTGCCGACATAGCCTGCGTCGAATTCGAGCAGGCTCGCCGTTCTGTTCCAACCACTGCCGACAGTGTGGTTGCTCCCCCAAAGGCTGAGGTTCGTGCTGCTGCCATTCGACTGGTGCCACACGGCGACCGCGCTGCCGCTTGCATCGACAGCGATTCGCGAAGCCACCGCAACGCCGGGGTCTTGATGACTGGTATCTACCTGCGTATCTCCTTCCCAGCCGCTGCCGACAACATAGCGGTTGGATCGAATGTGCATACTCGAAGCGTCGGCCTGCTGCCACAACGTCGTCGCATTGCCGCTTGGATCCATCGCGACGTAGGCAGCCGAGGCGCTACCCCCGGCATCCTCGAGTCTCACCGGTGCGCTCCAGCCGGAGCCCACTGCATAACGATTAGCCCAGATGTCGAAATGCACCCCATCGAACTGCTCCCACACCGCGACTGCGTTGCCGCTCGCATCTGTCGCAACCTGTGGAGCGCGTGCATCGCCGAGATTATTGGCCTCAATGATCGTGGCTGTACCCCAGCCACTCCCCAACGTGTAGCGATTGGCGAGGATGTTGTAGTGGGCGCCGCCGAACTGACTCCATACAGCCACGGCGTCGCCGTTGGCGACGACAGCGATCTGAGGTAAAGCGCTGTCACCTGCGCTGAGATCATCGATCACCTTGGCCGTGCCCCATCCGGCAACGACATCGTAACGATTCGCCCAGATGCGGCTGATGGCTCCAGCCCTCTGACGCCACACTGCCAACGCGTTACCGCGAGAGTCGACGGCAATCTGCGGGAAACCGGCATCGGCAGCGAACGGCCCGATACGTCGAGCCGTACTCCATCCGCTGTCCGGCTCATAGCGATTGCTCCAGATCGAATCCTTTTGCGTCCAGATCACGACCGCAGCACCGTTCGAGTCCACGGCGATGGCTGGCTTGTGGGCGTCGACCACGCCCGTATCGATAATTACGGGTGTTTGCCACCCAACGTCCCGCGCAGGAGAGTCTGTCGCTGCGAGGCTCGCGAGCGGAGCGGTTGCTAGTGCCAGCAGCAAGGAATGAAGTCGCGGATGTCGCATAGTGATCGGTATCGCCCTGTCGGTCGTTGTCTTGACCATTCGAGATGTTCTAGTAGATGTACGCAGCACCGGCGTCCATTGCGCTGTTGTCGTCGGCATCGCCCCCTGCGCCAGTCGCGTGGCTATCCTCGTGGTCTGCCCCGACGGCGAGCGTACTGCCGTCTGCACTCAGAGCGAGTGAAGCGCCGTAGAAGTCGCCAGCGCCGGTATTGGAAGCCTTCACGTAGCGCTCCTGTGACCATTGTGTCCCGACGCGTGCAAACGTGTACGCAGCACCCGCGGAACTCGCGCTGTTATCGTCCTCTCGACTGCCAACGCCGGCATCGCCGCTGTCTTCGCCGAACGCAGCCACTGCGAGCGAATTGCCATCGTTGCTCAAGGCGACAGCGGAACCGAAATGATCATCTGCGCCGGTGTTCGAAGCTTTTACGTAGGCTTGTTGTACCCACAGGGTGCCGAGCGTGCCCGTTCGCACGAAGACATATACGGCACCCGCACTGCCGACGCCGCTATCAACCTCACTACCGTCGACGCCGGTCGCAGCGCTGCGTTCCTGGGGTGAGCCCACTGCGAGCGTGTCGGCGTTCGCGCTGAAGGCCACGGATACACCGAACACATTGCCTGCGGCAGTGTTGGACGCCTTCAGGTATGCCTGGTGAGACCATTGCGCGCCTGCTCGCGCGAGGATGTACACGGCGCCGGCTGATGTGGCGAGGTCATTGTGTTGATCTTGACCAACGCCCTTCGCGTTGCTGGCCTCGTTCGGCGCGCCTGCGGCAAGCAGGTTGCCATCAGCACTCAGCGCGAGAGCGCCTCCGAAAGCGTCGAGCACTCCGGTATTGGACGCTTTCACGTAGGCCTGCTGCACCCATTGTGTGCCGGTGCGTGCGAAAACATAGACGGCGCCGGATTGGTCGGCCGCATTGTTGAATTGCCCGACATTCACCTCCGACGACGCACTGTCCTCGCCAGTCGCGCCCACAGCGAGCGTGTTGCCGTCCGCGCTGATAGCCATGGCATCGCCGAAACTGTCGCCTTCCTGAGCGTTGGATGCCTTCACGTACGCTTGCTGCGACCATTGAGCGCCGACGCGTGTGAAGACGTACACGGCGCCTGCCTTTTGCGCGTCGTCATTGGCTTCATCCTGGTTCACGCCGGTCGCCTTGCTGTCCTCGCCGGGTGCTGCTACAGCAAGCGTGTTGCCATCTGCACTCAGGGCCAGATTCTCACCGAAGAAGTCGAGCGCACTCGCATTGGAGGCTTTCAAGTACGCCTGCTGCGACCATTGCGCTCCCACTCGCACGAAAAGATATACGGCGCCCGCGTCGCGGACATTGTCATCGGTTTGATCGCCGTTCACGCCCGTCGCACCGCTTCTTTCTCCGGACGCTCCTACAGCAAGCGTGGTGCCATCGCCGCTGATCGCGATGCTGCGACCGAAGTTGTCGGCAATCCCGGTATTGGACGCCTTGATGTAACCAATCGCATCAAGCATCACACTCGTCACGCTGAGTGCGCTCGATGCTGAGCACCCGGCCGCGTTGCACGCTTCGAGTCGATACAGCGCCTTCACCCAATCGTGTCGATGCACGGCTACGTCGACGTTTGCGCTGGTGACAGTTGCCGCGATGTCGGCACCGACTTGCGTGAAGCCCGAAGCGCCGTCCGGGTTTTGCAGTAAACGATAGTTGGTCGCTCCGGTAGCGCTGGCCCAGGTGAACTTGAGTTGCTTGATGTCGGCGCTCGCGATCAAGGTCGGCGCGGTCGGTGGGTTTTGGGGCGATGGCGATGGCGATGGCGATGGATTGCTCGCGCCACCACCACCACAGCCGCACAACGTTGCGATCAACAGCAGTGCAGCTGCAACTCGACCACGATCGAAACCAATTCGCATGAGTGTTCGGGCTCCTCGTGAGTTGGGCGTACTGAGTGCCTTAAACGGGAAAGCGGCCGGGCGTGGCTCACGCGGAGCAGTCATTTTTCGCAAGAGCGCCGCGCGGATCGGCCGATCGTTCACTTTAGTTAGTGGCGTGGCGCCACCCTGGGGCAGATGTACGGGGGCGGGCGCACCTCTATAAGAAACCGCCGGCTTGCGGCCGAAACATCGAAATCATCGCCATGTCGTGCGCGCCCACGGACGCCGAGCTGATGCTCAGGTTTCAACGCGATCGTGATTGCGGCGCGTTCACGGAGCTGTTCCAGCGTCACAAGGGTGGGTTGCTGCGCTTCCTGCTGCGCCTGTCGGGAAACCGCGCCGTCGCGGAGGACGTGTCGCAGCACACTTGGATCAAGGTCCTGGAAGTTGCACACCAGCGCGCCTATGTGCCGCAGCTGGACGCCGCCTTCAAGACCTGGCTGTGCGTACTCGCGCGTAACCACTATATCGATGAGTACCAGCGGAAAATTTCCGCGACGCGCTCGGTGCACATCCCTCGCCTGCTGCAGCTAGCGGCGGATACAACCACACCCGACCCGGTCGAGCTCATGCATGGCCACGAAAGCGCAGCGCGCTTGTACGAAGCATTGAGTACGCTGCCTTTTGAGCAGCGCGATGTCATCTCGCTGTGGGCCGCCGGCGTAGAGATCAACGCAATCGCCGCGATCGTCGGCGCGCCGCGCGACACGATTCTGAGCCGCCGGAAGTATGCCCTGGCGAAGCTGCGTGTCGCGCTGCTCGCGCCCCAACCCCAGGAGCGGCGCGCATGAAGCCAGCAGGAATCGATGAAGAAAGCGCGATCCGTGAGTTGCTGGAGTCTCACGACGCTAGCACCAGTGCGCAGCACGATGAGAACGTGTTGCAGGCGATGCGCGCAATGGTGCAGGAACGGCGCAGCTCTCCGCGCAGGCGCGTCAGCTGGGCCATCGCCGCGAGCATCATGGTCCTGACATGCCTCGGTGGATGGCTCAGTGCATCGATTGAGGAACAGCAACCCACGCTTGCCACCGTGGTGCTCGGTCCCGGAGTCGTGCGTGGCAACGCGGACGTCGTGCGCTTCACGGTGCCGGCTGCGAACGGAACAGTGAGGCTGGAGCTGGACCTGGCCACCGTAACCAAGCACGCCGCCTACCATGCAGCGTTGAAAACACTGGCGGGCCGACCCGTCTGGAATGCCGATGACCTGAGAGCACAGACAGTTCCGTGGGGCCGGGCGATCGCGATCGAGCTGCCTGCGAGCCTGTTGGAACCGTCGCAATACGAGATCTCGCTGCAAGACTCGGCGAGCCGCAGCCCTGCAGAAGAGCCGACCTACTATTACTTTGTCGTGGTCGGCAAATGACCGCGACACTTGCGACGACTGCCTCCAGTGCGTTGCTGCTCATCTGGTCGTTCGGCCAAGTGGCCACCGCTGCCACGACAACGGTGCCGAACGAGGGCACGACGCAGCGCAGATCCTTGGCTCCCAACGAGCGGCACCACTTTTCGCTTCAACTCCGCGTCGGCGACTATCTGGCAGCCGACATCTCTGAGCAGGGTGCTGATCTCACCGTGACGGTATTCGATCCCTCCGGCGCGGCGCTCATCGAAGAGAGGACTCCGCAAACAAACCAGGACATCAGCGAGCTACGCTTGGTCGCCCGCAGCGCCGGTGAGTTCCGATTGAACGTGCTCTCCACTGCGCCGCAGACGGGCAGCTACACGATGCGCATCGCCGCGCTCCGCAAAGCGACCGCGCGCGACTCGCAGAACGCGAGCGCCTATGAAGCTCAACAGCGCGCCACGGCCTTCGAGCGCGAGCAAACCGCTGCAGGCTATCGCAAGGCGATCCAGGAATTTGTCGTGGCCGCGGATCGCTATCGTGCAGGTGGCGACCTGAAAGGCGAAGCGCGCTCCTTGCGACGAGTTGCCCTACTGCAAGACGATCCGCTCGAGGCAATCGAGTACGTAACGCAGGTGCTGAAACTCTATCGTGCCGCGGCGGACCCGATCGGCGAAGTGCGCGCGTTGACGCATCTTGGCTGGCTCCATTTGAACCTGGCCCAGCCGGCGAAGGCACTCGGATACCTGCAGCAAGCACTCGCGCTCGTACCGCCGGTGGGCGAGGAATACTCGCGCGCCTCAGTGCTGTCGACTCTGGGTTGGTGCTACCACATGCTCGGCGAGTATGGCCGGGCAAGCGCGCTGTATCGTGAGTCGATCTCGCTGTGGCGTGCAGTAGGCAGCCCGCTGGGCGAAGCGGTCACCCTCGGCTACCTCGGCTTGCTCCATTTAGAGCTCGGCGACTTCGAGCGGTCGCGCCGATACCTGCAGGATTCTGTCGATCTTCACCGTACCGCCAATCCGGATCTCGACGGCACTGCGGGAGCAGCCGAGATCCTTGCCAACCTCGCCGAAGTTCAGCTGGCGCTCGGGAAGGCGCGCGAGGCAGGCGACCTGCTGGAGCAGTCCCTGACGTTGGCAAGGCGCCGCGGCAGTATCCGTCCGCAAGTGCGTGCGCTCGTGTCGCTTGCAGCTGTGCGGACTACCCGGACGTCGGCAACAGTCGGCGCGAACATCGAGGAAGCACTCGGGCTCGCGCGGCAAATCAGCGATCGCCGACTGGAGGCGCTGGTGCTGCGCCATCGCGGCGATTGGCACATGCGACGCGGCGAACTGCCCAAGGCGAAGGAAGACTACGCGAACGCGCTTGCTCTGCAGAGCGCAATGGCAGACATGCATGGCGAAGCGGACACGTTGTTGGCGCTGACACGCCTACG
Source organism: uncultured Steroidobacter sp. (assembly GCA_902826315.1). Taxonomy (GTDB): domain Bacteria; phylum Pseudomonadota; class Gammaproteobacteria; order Steroidobacterales; family Steroidobacteraceae; genus Steroidobacter. Next base: position 2,711 of record CADEEJ010000101.1, on the reverse strand, counting down.
GAAGAGCCACGGAGACCTCGATGCCGCGCGCGCGACTGCCAGTCAAGCTATCGACATCGTCGAGTCGCTGCACGGGCGCGTCGCGGATCCAGGCTTACGCACTGCGTACGTGGCCTCCGCTCAGACCTTTTACGACATCTACATCGATGTACTGATGCATCTGCACGATCGCGATGCGCGCGCCGGTTACAATCTGGAAGCGCTGCAAATCAGCGAGCGAGGCAGAGTCCGCGGTTTGCTCGACGCGCTGACGGAGCGGCAAGTCGATATTCGCCGCGGCGTCGAGCCGCTGTTGCTCGAACGAGAGCGCGAGCTGCGCCGTGCGCTGAATGCCCAGGATCAGCAGGTCGCGGCCGCGCGCAATGAAACATCGGCGAGCGCTGGACGCACTGAGCTGGGTCGGATTGCCAGCGAACTGCTCGAGCTGCAGGCCGACATCCGCTTGCGCAGTCCGCGCTACGCAGAGCTGACTCAGCCTCGTTCGATCAGTCCGGCGATGCTGCAGCAAGCTCTCGACAGTGACACCGTACTGCTCGAATACTGGCTGGGAAGCGAGCGGAGTTTCTTGTGGGCGGTGACAGACACTTCGATCGTCAGTCATGTTCTACCACCCGCCAGCGCGATCAAGCACCAGGTCCGTCGATACTTCACGACTTTGAGCGCGCGACCGCCAGCGGGACAATCCCGCGCGGATGCCGCAGCGAAGCGCGTGGCGCTGGACCGTTCGGCTGCCGATCTCAGCAGGACGCTGCTGGGACCGGTCGCGGCGAAGCTTGCAGGCAAACGGCTGATCGTGGTCAGTCATGGCGAGCTGCAATACCTTCCATTTGCGACGTTGCCGCTCGTCTCGGCCGGGCAAGGCGCCGCAACGCCGCTCATCGAGCAGCATGAAATTGTCAGTCTGCCCTCAGCATCCGTGCTGACAGCGCTGCGCGCGCAAGCCGTTCAGCAAACTGATCGTCAGAAAACGATTGCGGTGTTTGCAGACCCGGTCTTCTCAGCTGATGACGAGCGAGTCGTCACGCGCCCGCCTACATCGAGTACCAGCAAACCTGCGCCACCGAGAGAACTGTCGCGCGCAGCTGGGGATGCGGACCTGAGCGGCTTGCACCGTCTGCGCTTCAGCAGAATCGAAGCCGGCGCGATCGCGGCGCTGGTCGACAGCTCCCAGCGGCTGGACGCCCTGGACTTCCGCGCCAATCGCGCGCAGGCGCTCGATCCGGGGCTGGCCGAATATCGGATCGTGCACTTTGCCACGCACGGCCTGGTCAACATGTCGTATCCCGAGCTGTCGGGGCTGGCCCTTTCCGCGGTCGACGAGCACGGCCGGGCACAGGATGGGCTGCTGCGGCTGCATGAGATTTTCAACCTGCGGTTGCGAGCACAACTGGTGGTGCTGAGCGCGTGCCAGTCCGCGCTCGGCCCCCAGATCGACGGCGAGGGGCTCATCGCCTTGACTCGCGGATTCATGTACGCGGGCACGCCTCGCGTAATTGCGACGTTGTGGAACGTCGACGATCGCGCCAGCGCGCAGCTGATGAAACGATTCTACGAAGGACTGCTGACTCGTAAGCTGACCCCTGCGGCAGCTCTGCGCGAAGCGCAACTGTCTATCGCGCGCGAAGACCGTTGGTCGGCCCCCTACTACTGGGCCGGGTTCATCCTGCAGGGAGACTGGAAGTAACAAGCATCACCACGCCCGAGCTGATGGGCGATTGCACGCGTACAGCGTCGAGACAGCGCCTTTCGCGAATCGGGAAGTAGTCATGCGCCAACTGTCAAACGGCATCGCTACCAAGTCTGTGGAGCCATTGCTGCAACGGCTGCGACGGAGCCACGTCGCCGCTCACAGAGATAGCTCTTCGCGATGCACTCGAACCTGGAATCGTGAAATGCAAAGATGAAGTGTCTGAAGCCGGCGAACCGCGCAGCCGTGTGGTATCGGTGAACGGAGTTAATCCGTTCCAGTGCGCGCAACCAGGAGTTCAACCACAGCGTCCTGCGCGTCTACCGGTACATCGTGCGGCCTGTTGTCTAACTTGATTTAGACGTGCGGAGTCATGACGAACGACCTAGCACGATGAAAGATAACCTGGACGCTCGAGAACACGTGAGCGGCTTGCATAAGAGTGCAAACTCAATGCGCTGATGCGTGGGGTACCGCCGGGGGTATTCCGTTAGTTGGATGTCCACACGAACTGTACACTCAATAACTTACGAACGACTTCGAATCCGGCCCGGGGAGCCATCCGTAGAGTGTGTCTATTCCGGTCACATAGGTAACGTTTTATACCGGAGACATGGGTGACACTTTTGCGCTGAAAGGAATTTCAGCGCTCTTGATCGGACATGTCTCGTGATCGAAGAATCCTAGATCGTACTGCATGAAGCTGACCAGCCAGCTCTGGTCGGCGACTTCCTTGATCCCGACCTTTTGCCCGGCGAAGGCGTGGCTGATATTGATCGCCAACGCTGTGCCGCGAGCAAAGGCGCCTCGCCTTTGCGAGTCGGAACCGGCGTTTTGTTAGCCCTGACCGAACGCATCGTCTGACTCTAGCCCTCTAATGAAGCTTGCAAAACTCAGGGCAACGAACGTAATTGTGTAGTCACGCTCTTGGTGTCCGCTGCAAGCGCTTGTTAGGCAAACGCCGCTTCATTGCTCACGATCTCGCGTACTAGGTCACATGCCTTACTTGCTCAGAGCCTCGTCC
>CADEEJ010000100.1:5192-16234 GCA_902826315.1 uncultured Steroidobacter sp. | reverse complement strand
CCGCTCGTACTGCGCCGGGTTGTCCTCGAATTTCTTCAGCTTGTAGCGCGCCGAGCCGAACGCGCCCGAGGGCGTGTGGCGCAGCGCACGGATCGCTGCCGCCGACTCCTTGGTGGTGTCGATCAGGTCCTCGGTGAGGGCCCCGACGATGCCGTGCCGGCCCGCATACACCTTGGCGATGCGGTTCTTGTGCTTGCGGCAGGTCTCGATGACGCCGCACGCAGAGGCGTTGATGACGGCGGTGACGCCGCCAGACTGGGCGTAAAAAGCATTGCGGGGCTTCGCGGGCATGTGGAAAACCTGTTTTGAGGGCCGGTCGCCGGGAGGACGGCGCGGAAGGATACCCAGCCGCGTCTGTTTTCTGTAGGGTAGCGCCTCCTTTTGGGGGAGGGTCGGGACGGACTATGCGGATCGTATTGCTGGGGGCGCCCGGTTCGGGCAAAGGAACGCAGGCGCAGCGCCTGCAGGCCAAATACGGCGTGCCGCAAGTGTCTTCCGGCGATCTGCTGCGCGATTCCGTCGCCCGTGGCACCGAGCTCGGCCGCAAGGCGAAGGCGGTGATGGATGCCGGTCAGCTGGTCTCCGACGACATCGTGCTCGGCTTGATTCGCGACCGGCTGCGCAAGCCCGATGCGGCGCGCGGTTTCATCCTCGACGGGTTTCCCCGCAACATCGACCAGGCGAATTCACTCAACGGGCTGCTCAAGGAGCTCGGCCAGCCGATCGATACGGTGCTGCTGCTGGACGTGCGCCGCGAGACGCTGATGCAGCGGCTTGCGGGCCGGCGCACGTGCCCCACGTGCGGCAGTGTGTACAACATTCATTCCATGCCGCCGGGCGCGAACACGTGCTCGAAGGACGGCGCGCAGCTCTATCAGCGTCCTGACGACAAGGAAGACGTCGTGGCGAAGCGCCTCGAGGTCTATCAGACGCAGACACAGCCGCTGATCGATCACTACGCCAAGCTCGGTCAGCTGCGCGTCGTGGCGGGCGAGGGCGCGCTCGAAGAAGTGTTCGAGCGCATGGAAGCTGCCGCGCTCGCGAAGGCGGTGCCGGCGGAGAGGGTGAAGGTCACGGCGCGCAAGGTGAAAAGCGCCGCGGCGAAGAAGAAAGCGCCGATCAAGAAAGCGCCAGTCAAGAAAGCAGCCACCAAGAAAGCAGCCGTCAAGAAAGCTGCCGTCAAGAAGGCGAAGGCGCGTCGCAAGCCTGCTCGTAAGACGGCTGCGAAGCGAACTGTTCGGCGCAAGACCGCGCAGCGCGCGGTGGCGAAAAAGAAAACCAAAGCTCGCCGCAGGTAGCCTACAAGTCCATTCCTGACTGACGTGCGGCGGCGAGCAGCGGCTCGCCGATGATCTCGCGACGCCAGCCGCTCAGCAGATGCTCGGTGCGCCCCGCGAAGACCAGCTGCTCGATGTCGCGTCGAGTGGCGAGAATCTCGGCGTTGATCTTCGCGTGCTGCGCCGTCTCGCGCGCGACGTTCATGAGCTTCGTGACGAGCGCCAACTGCTGCGGCTGAGGCCGCGGCGGGTTGCTCGCTGCAGCTTCATTGGCCGCGTCGCTGCGGCCGCGCTCGATCAGCGCCATCAACTCTTCGCCGCGCCGGCGCACGACGCCCGGCGGCAAGTTGCGAATCCCTTCGAGGTCGCGAACCGTGGCGGGCAAGCGATCGGCGATCTCGCGCAGTGCGTCGTCGGCAAGAATCCAGCCGCGCGGCTTGTCGTGCTTGATGGCCGTCGCTTCGCGCCATTGCGCAAGCAGCTTGGCGGTCGCTCGCTGCTGTGGCTGCAAGCGATCGAGTCCCTTGAGCCTGCGCCAGGCCGCATCGGGATCGGTCCGATACAGGTCGAGCTGTTCGAGCTCGCGCATCTCTTCGTGCAGCCACTCGAGTCGCCCCGCGTCTTCGAGCGCCTTGCGCAGGTTGAGGTACAGCGGCACGAGGTAGCGAACGTCATCTTCGGCGTACTGCAGTTGCTCCGGTGTGAGCGGACGGCGCGTCCAGTCCGTGCGGGTGTGTCCCTTCGCCAGCGTGTGCCCGAGCCGCTCGGCGACCAGGGAGCCGTAGCCGATCTGCGCCGGATGGCCGAGCAGCGCCGCGGCGACCTGCGTGTCGAAGATCGGTCCGGGCAGGGGCTGGCCGCGCGTCGCGGTCGCGAGCACTTCCAGGTCCTGGCGTGCTGCGTGCAGCACCTTGGTGCGCTCGCGACGCCCGAGAAATTCCCACAGCGCGTCGAGGTCGGGCAGCGCCAGCGGATCGATCACCGCGCAGGCATCGGCGGTCGCAGCCTGGATCAGGCACAGCTTCGGGAAGTACGTGCTCTCGCGCATGAACTCGGTGTCGAGCGCGACGAAATCGCCGGGCGCGAGGCGTGCGAGCGCATCGAGGAGATCAGCGGCGGTGGCGGTCGGCGGCGTGGGTGACATGTGCGTGCGTGTACAATCCGCCGCAATTATGCACGTTCACATTCTGGGGATCTGCGGCACGTTCATGGGCGGCATCGCCGCGCTGGCGCGCGCGACCGGCCATCGTGTCACCGGCTCGGACCAGAACGTCTATCCGCCGATGTCCGACCAGCTCGCTGCGCTCGGCATCGAGCTGATCGAAGGCTACGACCCGAAACAGTTGCAGCTGCGGCCGGACGTCGTCGTCGTCGGTAACGTCATGAGCCGCGGCAACGCGCTGGTCGAAGCGCTGCTGGAGAGCGGCATTCCCTACACGTCCGGCCCGGAGTGGCTGGCACGGCACGTGCTCGCCGGCCGCTGGACGCTCGCGGTCGCAGGCACGCATGGCAAGACCACGACGTCGAGCATTCTTGCCTGGATCCTCGAACATGCCGGCCTCGATCCTGGATTCCTGATCGGCGGCGTCCCCGGTAATTTCAACGTGACGGCGCGGCTCGGCGGCGGCCAGCATTTCGTGGTCGAGGCGGACGAATACGACACGGCTTTCTTCGACAAGCGCGCGAAGTTCGTTCACTACCGTCCGCGCACGGCCGTGCTCAACAACCTCGAGCACGACCACGCCGATATTTATCCGGACGTCGCCGCGATCCAGTGGCAGTTCCATCAGCTGATGCGCATGGTGCCGCGCAACGGCGCGGTCGTCGCCAACGCCGGCGACGCGAACGTAATGCGTGTGATCGACATGGGCTGCTGGACGCCGGTCCAACGCTTCGCCGGAACCGTCAGTGGCGACACCGCGTGGTACGCGGCTGCGCCGCCGGGCGGCGACTACTCGGAGTTCATGCTCATGGAAGGCAATCAACGCATCGCCGACGTGCAGTGGCAGATGCTCGGCCGGCACAATGCGGAGAACGCGCTTGCCGCTGTGCTCGCCGCGCGTCACGCCGGTGTTCCGATCGAGACTGCCGTCGCCGCGCTCAAAGAGTTCAGCGGCGTGCGCCGCCGGCTCGAAGTCCGCGGCGTCGTCAACGGGGTCACGGTCTACGACGACTTCGCCCATCATCCGACCGCGATCGACGTTACGATCGACGCGCTGCGCCGGCGCATCGGCAGCTCGCGGCTGGTCGCCGTGCTGGAGCCGCGCTCGAACACGATGAAGCTGGGCACACATCGCGATGCGATGGCGAAATCGCTGGAACGCGCCGACCGCGTCTGGCTCTATCAGGGGCCGAACGTGAGTTGGGATGTCGCCGGCTCCGTTGCGTCGCTCGGCGAGCGGGCAGCGGTCGCGAAGGACATCGACCAGCTGGTCGCGGCGCTCGCCACGACGCTCAGCGCCGGCGATCACGTACTGATCATGTCTAACGGCGGTTTCGGCGGCATTCACAAGAAACTCCTGGAGCGGCTCGCCAAGAAGTAAGCTCGCCTGCCCCATACCTATGCGTAGTGCGACCCATGCCTCCCTGCCGCTGTTCCCGCTGAACACCGTGCTGTTCCCGGGCGGGCCGCTGCGGCTGCGTATTTTCGAGCCGCGCTATCTCGACATGATCAGTCGCTGCATGCGCGAGGATTCCGGCTTCGGCGTCGCGCTGATCGTCGCGGGGCGCGAAGCGGGCGGCGCCGCGCAGACTGTGCAGATCGGCACGCTGGCGCGCATCGTCGATTTCGAGCAGCTGGACGACGGACTGCTCGGCATTACCGCACGCGGCGAGCGGCGCTTCCGGATCGTGCACACTCACCAGGAAAACGACGGTCTGAACGTCTGCCAGGTGGAGTGGCTCGAAGACGAAGCGCGCGCGGAGGTCCCGCCGCACTACGAAATCCTCGCCGAGTTGCTACGACGCGCGCTGGAGCAGATCGGACCGGCCTACGGCGAAATCACTCCCGCATACGAGGACGCGACCTGGGTCGGGATGCGGCTCGCCGAGATCCTGCCGCTGGCGGCGATCGAGCGGCAGGAGCTGCTCGAGCTGAACGACGGGCCGGAGCGGCTGCAGTGGCTGCAGTCGCGCCTGGATATTCAGGAATCGCGCGACGAAGAGCCCGACAACTGACTCTGCGACCAGGCGAACGCCGCGACGATGGCGGCGAACCAGGCGAACGCCGCCCAACCGATCACGCCGTCGTACGTGCCGACGATGCTAGCCAGCTTCGCGTGGCTGTTGACGGCGGTCGTATCGCGCAACACGAAAATCATGCAAACACCCGCGGCATGCAGACCGATGCACGCGGCAATCGCGCCGGTGCGTAGCCGCACGAGCGCAAGCAGCACGCCAAGCGTAACGAGCGCGAGGAACGAGTCGACGAAAGCGAGCGGCTGCGTGTAGCGCTCGAACAGCCGGCTCAGCACGTCGAAGCCGTGCACCCACGACACTTCTTCCGGCGGTACGCGCAGCTTGCCGCCCAGGAAATGCAGGGCGGCGTACAGCACGCTCGGAGCGACGACGGCTGCAAGCAGGCTCGAAGTGCGCGCGATCGCCGTGAACAGGATGCCGCGGAAGAACGTCTCTTCGATGAACGCGACGACGAGCCCCGAGAGCAGGCCTTGCACGATCAGCGGCACGATGTCGCCGTCGAGCCCGGGCTTGATCTGCCGCACATCGAACGTGAGCAGCAGCGCGACCAGCGGCAGCATCAGCGCGATGCCGCAGATCCAGCCGATGCCGAGCTGGCGCAGAAATTCCCCGCGCGGCATCCCGTAGCCGAGCGCGGCGCGGTTCGACAGCCCGAGCCGGCGCGTCAGCACGACGAGCCCGATGAGCGCGATCAGCATCGCGAGCCGGTTCATCACGCGGTGCACGGGCTCGACCGACACGGTGCCGACGAGCAGCCAGGCCGGATAGGTCAGGGCCGCCGCCAGCAACAATGCGAGCGCGAGCAGGGCGACGAACAGAGCGAAAGTACGCACGGTGCGAGTGGGCTGACTACGAATTCTTCGATGAATGCCTGGTTTCTCGCGCCGGCGACAGTAGCACACCTTCGTAGACTGGTCGCCCCGCGCACTCACGCGCGGTGCGACAAGGTGCAACTATTGCGCGACAGGAGAGCAGTCATGGAAGACATCAGGGCACTCGCAATCGTCTCGGCGCTCGCCAACGGGGTCAACCCGCTCACCGGCGAGCTGTTTGCAGTCGACAGTCCGTACCAATCCCCCGACGTGATCCGCGCGCTTTATTGCGCGGTCCGGGCGCTCGAAGCGGCCGGGCGGCGGCGCACGCGCGGCCAGGGGCCGGCGTCGAGTAACGCCGGCAAGCCGTGGACGGAAGAGGAAGATCGTCAGCTGCTGTCTGCGTTCGACGGCGGCCGTCCGCTCGCGGAGCTCGCCCAGGCGCACAGCCGCACGCGCGGCGGCATTCAGGCTCGCCTCGTCCGCCACGGCCGGCTCGCGCCGGAGGGCGGCCGCCCGATCGGCGGTCCGGGCAAGTGGCGGCCGGGGAGCGCGAGTGCATCCCGTGCTTCGTGAGCTGTGCACCGCGGCGCTGTACAATGCGCCGCGCTTCTATGTGCAGCGCCTTCCTCCAACCGCCATTGCCCAACGCTGCGCCTGCGCGGCGCACGGTCCGCGTGAACATCATCGGCAAGTCGAATGGTGTCGGCCTGGCGCGCGATATCGATCTGCTGGCGGGCGCGCTGCAGGCATCGGGTCATCAGGTCGAGGTCACGATCATCGACGCGATCCAGGCGCGGCGGCGTCGTTCGCCGCTGGCGCAGTTCGCGACGCGTGCACGCCTGGCATGGGGTGGTGCCGGCGCAAAGGCGCAAACCGCGCGTGCAGACGTCAACCTCATGCTCGAGCACGTCTGGCTGCAGTACTTGTCGACGGCGCCGATCAACGTCGCCGTACCGAATCCCGAGTGGTTCGATCGGCACGATCGGCGCTTCCTCGCCGAGGTCGACAGCGTCTGGGCCAAGACCAGCTACACCGGCGAATTGTTCCGCGCGCTCGGCTGCAGCACCACGTACATCGGCTTCGACAGCGACGATCGCTACGAGGGCGGCATCGCGAAGCGGCGCACGTATTTCCATCTCGCCGGCAAGAGCACGATGAAGGGCACGGACCGCCTGGTCCGCGTCTGGCAACGGCATCCGGAGTGGCCGCGTTTGATCCTCGTGCAGCACAAAGAGCGCGCGGCGCCGCTGCCGGTCGCGCCGAACATCGAGGCGCACGTCGGCTACCTGTCGGATCAGGAACTGCGCAGGCTGCAGAACGAAAGCCTGTTCCATCTCTGCCTGTCGCTCACGGAAGGCTGGGGGCACTACATCGTCGAGGCGATGGGCGTCGGTGCCGTGACTATCACCGTCGATGCGCGGCCGATGAACGAGCTGGTCAGCGCCGATCGCGGCGTGCTGGTGCCGTATCGTGCAACAGGCACGCAGCGCCTTGCGACGACGTATCAGTTCGATGAAGCGGGATTGGAGGCGGCGCTCGAGCGCACGATCGCGATGAGCGATGCGGAGTGCGCGCAGCTCGGCGCCCGCGCCCGCGCCTGGTTCGTCGAGAACAAGAGCGGTTTCGGTGGCCGACTGGAAGCGGCGCTGCACTCACTGACTTGAGGCTGAGGCTCAAGTCCGGCGAGGTGCGGCAGCGTCAAGGTGCGCAGCGAGGCCGTGCTCCGTCCGGGTTGCACGCCGGGCGAGCGTTTCTTCGAGCAGGCGGTCGAGCGGGTTCGCCGCGCTCGGGGCGCGCGACGTGTGATGCAGGTGAAACGCCAGCGCCATGTGGCGCACGTAATGTCGGTGCACGCCGATATGCAGCAGGCGCGCGACGAATTCCCGGTCTTCCGGGCCCCACGCGTCGAAACGTTCGTCGTAGCCGTTCACGCGCAGCGCGTGGCTGCGCCAGAAGGACTGGTTGCACCCCTGCACGCCGCCGAGCGTGGCCTTGGTGCGCGAGAACAGGCGGCTCAGCAGCGGGCTGCGGAGCGCGTAGGCGCGTCGTTGCAGACCCGGCGTGAGCGGCCCGATGGCTGCCGGTTCGCCGCTTTGCAAGAGCTGCGCGGTCGTTGCGGCCGATAGCTGCGGCCGCGCGCCCTGAATGAAGCGGTCCGGCCGCGCGCAGCGCACGTGGTCGGCGACGAACTGCGGATGGAGAATCATGTCGCCGTCGACGAGCAATATGTACTCGGCGCTGGCGGCGGCGATGCCGCGGTTGCGGGAACGCGCAAGGCGGAAGCCTTCGTCCTCCTGCCAGACGTGTTGGAGCGGCAGGCCCGCAGCGCGCCAGCGATCGACCACGGCTCGCGTGGGCGGGCCGGAACCGTCGTCGGCGACGATGACTTCATCTGGCATGAGCGTCTGCCTCGCCACGCTGGCGAGGGTCAGGTGCAGGGCTTCGGGCCAGTTGTAGGTCGTGACGATCAGGCCGGTGCGCATCGGCGGCGAGCCTACCTGAACGACGCGTTCCGGCGACAGGCTACGCGGGGCCGGGGTGAATCGTTAAACTGTACGCCGTTCGCCAGGAGTGCAACCTTGTCCGTCCCGTATTTTCTCGACCCGGTCACGCCGTCGCGAGGTCCGCGCTGGCTGAACCGCTGGTTGCCGAGCAAGCGCTTGCGCACGGATCCGCTCCAGGGACTCAGTGTCGAGGGGCGCTATGCGCCCGTCAGCATCGCGAACTGGAAACTGATTCCAGGCATGGCGCGCACGCTGCTGTCTGCCCGTGTGTTCCGCCAGCTGTCGTTCACAGCCGACCGGCGCCTGACGATCGTCGTTCCGTATCGCGACCGCGAGCAGCATCTCGCGCAGCTCGTGCCTGCGCTGACGGCAACACTGCGCCAGCAGGGCGTGCGGCGGCGGATCGTCGTGGTCGAGCAGGAAGCCGGCCAGCCGTTCAACCGCGGGCGTCTGCTCAACATCGGCATGCAGCTGACCGCGGATACGACGGACTACTACTGCCTGCACGACGTCGACGCGGTGCCGATCCTCGCGAACTACGCGTGCCCTTCGCAGCCGCTGCGTCTCGTCACGAACCTGGTCACCGCCCACGGCGAGCCGAAGCAACGCACTTGCCACTATTTCTCCGGCGCGGTGTCGGTCCGCAAGGATCAGGCTTTCGCGGCGAACGGCTTTTCCAATGACTACTGGGGCTGGGGCAAGGAGGACGACGACTTCTTCTTCCGCCTGCTGCTGGCCGGCTACCTGTGCTACTTCGATGCTGAGGGCACGTTCCGCGATCTGCCGAACCCGGAGCAGCAGGGCGCACCGCTGCGCTCGTACCTGAAGCAGAATCGCAACCGCCGCAGCCTGCTGCTGCGGGGGCTGGCCGATCCTGCCGAGGACGGGCTCAGCACCGTGAAGTACCAGGTGCTGGAGCACGTCGAGCACGCCGACTACGAAAAAATCCGCGTGCGCTGGCAATGAGCGGAGCTGTCAGCTCCGCGCGCTCTGCCAGAGAACTGTGTCAGTTCCCTCGACGACGCAGCGATAGCCGTGCTGCGCGAGCCGCGCGATGTGCGCCGCCCGCTCCGCGGCGGTCATCGCCTTATGCTCGTACTTGATCAGGTGCGGCCGGAAGCTCGCGAAATCGGTCATGCGCAGAATGGCCGAGTCGTAGCCCTCGGCATCGATCTGCAGCAGGTCGGCATCCAGCGTCGCAGTCTCCTGCAACCGTGCCATCAGCGGCGTGCAGGCTACCGGCTGCGCGAGGATGTCGTCCGGCGCGATGCTATGGCGGAGCAAATGCGAGCGAGCGATCGAGCGATGCGATGCCGCCGGCCCAGCCCGGATAGCGCGGGAGCGCCTCGGGCGCTACGCGAAACAACGGCAGCCGGTCCGCGGTCTCATGGATCGCCTTGTTGATCGGCACGATCAGCGGGTAGTCGGCATAATTCGCGCGCAGCCGCTCGAACATGTCCGGCAACGGCTCGACGACGATCCCCGAGCACGGTTGCTGGGTCACGAACCGGTAGAGGCCGTCGAAGCGGATGCCGTCGTTGGCGCCGATCTGCACGAACTTCAGCCGCCGCTGCGGTCTATGCAGCAGCGACTGCAGCTCCCGCTCGAATCGCGATACGCGCTCGATGCGGTAGCCGGTGGGTGCGAGCAGCTTGTTGAGCAGTTTTCTCACGGGGTCGAGCGGATGATCGAGTCTTGAGCGCCATGCGACGACTGCTCCTATTCTGCCTGCTCGCTTGCGCGGCGTCCCCGGACTCCTGGGCGCGGGGCGCCAGTCCCTATCTACCCCTGAACCTGTCGCCCGAGATCGAGCGGCAGATCGAGCGCGTGCTGATCCTGGCCGATCAACCGATCACCTCGCGTCCGATCGCCGCCGCGACCGTGCAGGATGCGTTGCCGGCCGCGTGCCGCATCGATGCCGCGCTGTGCACGCGCGTCCGCCGCTATCTCGACCGTTACATGAGCAAGGTCGGGTTGGTGGAGGCAAGCGCCGAAGTTGCCGCGCACGATGGCGCAGTCGTCCCATTGGCCAACCGGCACGGTGCGAGCAACGACAGCGAGTGGCTGGCGAGCGTGCAGGCGTACTGGCAGCCGAGCGATTACGTCCTCGTCAGTCTCGGCGCCGCGGCCGATGCCGATGACACGGTCCCGACCGGCTCGATGATCAGTGCCGGCTTCGATTGGGCGCAGCTCGACGTAGGCTACCGCGACCACTGGTTCTCGCCGTTCACCGACAGCGCGATGATCATCAGCACGGAGGCGCGCACGCTGCCCTCCGTTACGCTCTCGAACTATCGCCCGCTGACGCGGCTCGGGCTGCGTTACGAGGTGTTTCTTGCCGAGATGGAGCGCTCGGAGCGGATCCTGTTCCAGGGACAGCCGACCGCCGGCCGGCCGCGGCTCGCAGGCTTGCGCTTTTCGATCGAGCCCGCGGCCGGCTGGTCGCTCAGCGCCAATCGCCTGATGCAGTTCGGCGGCGGCCCGCGCGGCGGGCGCTCGTTCAGCGATTTCGTGGACGCCTTGATCAAGCCACACCAGCGCGACAACCGCAGCGACAGCCTCAGTGCGGAAGCCGAGTTCGGCAACCAGGTTGCCGCGTTCACCAGTCGCTTCATCTTCCCGGGACGCACGCCGTTCGCCGCCTACCTCGAATACGCCGGCGAGGACAGCTCCTACGAGGGCAACTACCGGCTGGGCAACGCGGCACTGTCGGTCGGCATCAGCTTTCCGCGGCTCTGGCAGCGCTTCGACCTGACGTATGAAGCGAGCGAATGGCAGAACGGCTGGTATGCGCACGGCATCTACCTCGATGGCATGAGCAACGAAGGTCATGTGCTCGGCCATTGGGGCGCCGACCGGCGCGTCTTCCTAGACGGCGTCGGTGCGCAGTCGCATATGGTGCGGCTCGGCTGGGAGGCGCCCTTCGGCGGGTACCTGCAGGCGCAGGCGCGTACTGTCGACAACGAAGGCTACGGCGACATCGACTACGAGCGCGGTTACGACGTGGCACTCAGCTACTCGCGCGGCATCCACGGCTTCACCGCCGGCGCGGAATTGCTCGCGGGACGTGACGTGTTCGGCGAGAGCTTCAGCCGCGTCGCCGGCTTCGTGCGCTTCGGCGATGAATGGGCGGGCGGCGGCAGCGGCTGGGTCGAGGATCTGGCGCGTCCACGCGGCGCAGAGCTGTTCGTGGACGCAGGCATCAATTTCTCGGAGCTGGCGATCCGGCTCGATGGCAGCCCGGCGCA
>CADEEJ010000100.1:0-5092 GCA_902826315.1 uncultured Steroidobacter sp. | reverse complement strand
GGCGACAAGATCGCGCGCGACAAGCTGACCGCGAACGAGCCGACCAGCCTGAAGCGACCCGACAGCTTCTACGATTTGACCGGCGCGACGCTGTCGCTCAGCTATCGCTGGTGACGTAGCGCGCCCACAGCCGCTCGAACAGCGAGCCGTCGGCGAAGCGCGCGTTGCGATCGAAGCCCGGCTGCCGGCGCGTCATCTCATTCCACAAATGTAGCCCGTAGCTGCCGTCGACGAGATTGGCGCGGTCGCGCAGCGTGTCGTCGAACACCGTGTGCCAGTTCTGATAGTGGATCGGATAGAAGTGCCAGAACGGTTGCGCGCGCGTCGCGCAGTCGAGATGCCTGGCAGCGGCCGTTAGCCCGGTTGGTCCGGTCTCTCCCCATTGACTCTCTGCCCGGCCTCGGCCACGCAGACGGCGTATGAATTTGCGTCGGCGCGTGCGGAAGGAGTCGTACGGCAGGAAGCGATACGGCTGCTCGCAGCACGCCATCATCCAGCGCGCCAGCGCATGGTTCTGCGGCAGCCCGAGCACGGCATTGTTGATCGTCGTCTGGTCCTGCCAGCCGAAGATCTCGGGGCCGGCGTGATCGAACGGGCGCAGGCACACCACGTCGGTATCGACCCACAGTCCGCCTCGCTCGGCGAGCAGCCGATAACGGAACCAGTCGGCGAACACCGCGAGCGAGCCGGAGGCGCGGTGTACGAACAGCTCGCTGCGCGGCAAGACCGCGGCTGCGTCGCAAATCGTCACGCCGGCAGGAACGCGTTGCGGCTCCTCGTACACGTGCAGGTGTACAGCGTGACCGTGCGCAACGAACGAGCTCATGCACAGCCGCTCGATGCGCGACAGCGGCGGCCCGTGCCAGAACATATGCACGCTCGGCAGTGCGCGCTGCTGCGGCATCGGCGCGTTACAGCGTGCTGAACGCGCGGCGTGCAGCCGCGATCGTCGCGTCGATGTCGGCAGCGGAATGTGCCGCGGAAATGAAGCCTGCTTCGAACGCCGACGGCGCCAGGTAGATACCCTCGGCGAGCAGCGCATGGAAGAAGCGCTTGAAGCGTTCCACGTCGCACGCCATCACGTCGGCGAACGAGCGGACCGGTCGATCGCTGAAGAACAAACCGAACATGCCGCAGACGTGGTTGGTGGTGAACGGCACGCCGGCGTCGCGCGCTGCCGCGTTGAGACCGTCCATCAATTGCGTCGTCTTCTGCGCGAGACTCGCGTGGAAGCCCGGCGCGCTGACGCCTGCGAGCGTCGCTTCGCCCGCCGCCATCGCAAGCGGATTTCCCGACAGCGTGCCGGCCTGGTACACCGGGCCGAGCGGGGCGATGCGCTCCATGATCTCGCGGCGGCCGCCGAACGCGCCGACCGGCATGCCGCCGCCGACGATTTTGCCGAGCGTCGTCAGATCCGGCTTGATGCCGTACAGCGCTTGCGCGCCGCCGAGAGCGACGCGGAAGCCGGTCATCACTTCGTCGAAGATCAGCACGCTGCCGTGCTGGTCGCAGACCGAGCGCAGCGTTTCGAGAAATTCCGGCGCGGGCAGCACGCAGTTCATGTTGCCGGCGACCGGCTCGACGATGATGCAGGCGATCTCGTTGCCGATCGAGGCGAACAGCTGCTGCACCTGCGCGCTGTCGTTGAACGAAAGCGTCAGCGTCTGCGCGGCGAGCTCCTTGGGAACTCCCGGCGAGGTCGGCACGCCGAAGGTGAGGGCACCCGAGCCGGCCTTCACCAGCAACGAATCCGAGTGCCCGTGATAGCAGCCCTCGAACTTCAGGATCTTGTCGCGGCCGGTGTAGCCGCGCGCCAGGCGGATCGCGCTCATGGTCGCTTCGGTGCCCGAGCTGACCATGCGCACCAGCTCGATCGACGGCATGATCTCGCAGATCCGGCGTGCGACCCGCGTCTCGATCTGCGTCGGTGCGCCGAACGACAGGCCGAGCGCCGCGCGCTCCTGGACCGTGCGCACGACCGCCTCGTGGGCGTGCCCGAGGATCATCGGACCCCACGATCCGACATAGTCGATGTAGCGGCGGCCGTCGTGGCCGAACACGTAAGCGCCGCTGGCGCGCTCGACGAACACCGGCTCGCCGCCGACTGCGCGAAAGGCGCGCACCGGAGAATTCACGCCGCCGGGGATGTAGCGGCTGGCATCGCTGAACAGGGACACTGCAGAAGCTCCGTCGTCGATTGTCGCCGCGAGCATAGCCTATAATCCCCGCCCCTCAATTCTTCCCGCCGGCGTTCGTCCCTTCATGAAAGCTTACATGTGCGTGATCTGCGGCTACGTTTACGAAGAAGAAAAGGGCGATCCCGCATCCGGCATAGCGCCGGGCACGCGCTGGGATGACGTGCCGCTGTCGTGGCGGTGCCCGGATTGCGGAGCGGGCAAGGAAGACTTCGAGATGGTCGAGATTTGAGCGGGCTTACAGCTGCTTGACCTTGTAGCCCTTGCGCTCCAGCAGGTCGATGACGCTGTCCGTGCCGACCAGGTGTAACGCGCCGACCACCACCAGGTAGTCGTCGCGGTCGTCGAGCAGCTGCTCGATCTGCGGAATCCATTTGCGGTTGCGCTCGACGGTCAGCGGCCGGTACAGGTCCGGGTACTCGTCGAACCCTTCCTGCAGCAGCTTCGCCATGGCTGTTGCATCGCCGCTGCGCCAGGCCGCGATCAGCTTGTCGACTTCGCTCGCCATGCGCTCTGCATCGTCGACGCTGTACAGCAGGAACTCACGCTGCTGCTTTTCGGGCAGGCGCGCCATGATCTCCAGCTGCTCGCGCGCAGTCTCGAGGCCCTGGATCGGTTTCTTGTCGCTGGTCGCGCGCCGAGTCAGCCGCCGCTCGACGCCCGACTCCGGATCGAAGCCGAGCTTCATCAGCTGCAGCTGCACGAGCGTGATCGCGGCGAACCACGGGCGAAAGCGCTCGAGCATCGCCGGCTCGACGCCCAGCGCGCGCGCCTTCGTAGCGAATTGCTCGTAGGTCTGCGGCCCGAGCAGCTGTTGCAGCGACTGTCCCTCCGGCAGCATCGCCAGCTCGGTTGCGGCCAGCTGCATCTGCGCAGGATCGAGATCGTCCATGTCGATCTCCATCAGCAGCGCTTCGGCATCTGCATACGCCGAGTCGACGGCTGCAGGCAGCTTCTCGCTCTCTTGCAGCAGGTGAACGGAGCCGAGCAGATAGACCGTGTTGGTCTTGCCTTGCAGCGACCACAGGATGTGATGGTCCGCCGCATGCGCGCCGGCTGAGCACAACAGCAGCAGCGCGCAGGCGCGGACCCAGCGCGCGGATAGATTCTTCATGGGATCTCGATGAAGTGTCGCGGGCTACGCGACGACGCTCTGTGCGTAGCTTTCGAGCCAGCAGACTTCCGTCTGGATTGCGCCGTCCGGCATCAGCTCAAGCATACGATACCCGGGCGGACGATTGTCGATCGCGAAGTCGGCGCTGCCGGGCAGGAACTGCGCGCAGGTTGCGGGCGTGGCCATGAAGCGCACGCCGTGCACGAAGCTGTCGAGCGACTGATGCACGTGGCCCCAGAGCACGCCACGCACGTTGGAATGAGCACGCACCACTGCCATGAACTCGGCGGAATCGGTCAGGGCCACCTGGTCGAGCCAGTCGCTGCGCATCGGGATCGGCTGATGGTGCAGGCACAGCAGCACGTGCTGTTTGCGGTGAGCACGCAGCACGTCGCTCAGCTGCGCCAACTGCTCGCCGCCGATTTCCCCGCCGGCGCTGTTGGCGAGCCACGAGTCGAGCATCACGACCAGCCAGCGGCCGAACTGCCGGTGGCGGCTGACCTCGAATGGCGCGCTCGCGAGCGCGGCCTGCATGTGATCGGGCAGGTCGTGATTGCCGGGCAGGCACAGCACCGGCACCTGCGACGCACCGAAGATGTGCTTGATCCAGCGGTAACCGTGCGGATCGTCCTGCACCAGGTCGCCGGTCAGCAGGATCCCGTCCGGGCGGCTGCAGCGGCGCTGCGCATCGGCGATTGCGGCCTGCAAAGCGGGCAACGTCGCTACGCCGCGCAACCGGCCGGCGGCGTCGCCGAACAGGTGCATGTCGGTGTACTGAATGAGGCGGACGGACTGCATTGCGTGGAACGGGTTCTCAGCAAATCGTGACTACATAATCGCCGGGCAATCTACCAATGGCCGGGGGGTCAAAAAGGTGACCAGCGTCTTAGGGACGCCCGGCCCCGTCCACCACTGTCGGATTATTTGCGGTCCGTCTCAATTAACGCCTCGCATTGCCCGACCGGGGTCCTTGGTCCAAAATGCGCGGCCTTCCACCCGCCCTCCCGACCGAAGGGGATTACCTCCCGATGCAGACATCGCGCCGCCGGCAGCTTGCCAATGCGATCCGAGCCCTCGCGATGGATGCGGTCCAGAAAGCCAACTCCGGGCATCCCGGCATGCCGATGGGCATGGCCGACATTGCCCAAGTTTTGTGGGGCGACCACCTGCGCCACAATCCCGGCAATCCGCAATGGTCGGACCGCGACCGCTTCGTGGTTTCGAACGGCCACGGCTCGATGCTGCTGTACGCGCTGCTGCATCTCACCGGCTACCCGTTGACCATCGACGACCTGAAGGCGTTCCGGCAGTTGGGCTCGCACACGGCCGGCCATCCGGAGCACGACGCGCATCTCGGCATCGAGACCACTACCGGCCCGCTCGGGCAGGGCGTCGCGAATGCCGTCGGCATGGCGCTCGCGGAAAAGTGGCTCGCAGCCACGTTCAATCGGCCCGGCTTCGACGTGGTGGATCATCGGACGTGGGTGTTCCTCGGCGACGGCTGCCTCATGGAAGGAATTTCCCACGAGGCCTGTTCGCTGGCCGGCACGCTCAAGCTCGGCAAGCTGACCGCGTTCTACGACGACAACGGCATCTCGATCGACGGCGAAGTGCACGGCTGGTTCACCGACGACACGCCGAAGCGCTTCGAGGCCTACGGCTGGCACGTCGTGCGTGATGTCGACGGCCACGATGCGCAGGCGGTCGAAGCGGCGATTGCCGAAGCCACGGCACAGAAGGACCGCCCGACGCTGATCTGCTGCAAGACGATCATCGGCTGGGG
>CADEEJ010000099.1:13762-16344 GCA_902826315.1 uncultured Steroidobacter sp. | reverse complement strand
GATCGACGACTTCGCGCCGAACCTGTCGTTCTTCTTCTCGAACGGCATGGATCCGGAGTACGCCGTGATCGGCCGCGTCGCGCGCCGCATCTGGGCGCGAGCCATGCGCGAGCTATACAAGGCGTCGCCGCGCTCGCAGATGCTGAAGTACCACATTCAGACGTCGGGCCGTTCGCTGCACGCGCGCGAGATCTCGTTCAACGACATCCGCACGACGCTGCAAGCGATGTACGCGCTGTTCGACAACTGCAATTCGTTGCACACCAACGCGTACGACGAGGCGCTCACGACGCCGACCGAAGAGAGCGTGCGCCGTGCGGTCGCGATCCAGATGATCATCAATCGCGAGCTCGGGTTGAACAAGAACCAGAACCCGTGGGCCGGCTCGTACCTCATCGAGGAGCTGACCGATCTGGTCGAGGAAGCGATCTACAAGGAGTTCGAGGCGATCTCCGAGCGCGGCGGCGTGCTCGGCGCGATGGAGACGATGTACCAGCGCAGCAAGATCCAGGAAGAGTCGCTGTACTACGAGACCAAGAAGCACGACGGCTCGCTGCCGATCATCGGCGTCAACACGTTCCTGTCCGACTCGGATGGCTCGCAGGAGCACAAGGGTGCGCAGCTGATTCGCTCGACCGAAGAAGAGAAGCAGGATCAGGTGTCCGGGGTGCGTGCGTTCCAGGCTCGCAACGGGGATCGGTCGGCTGAGGCGCTCAAGCGTCTGCAGGCCGTCGCCGCGTCGGGCGGCAATGTGTTCGAGCAGTTGATGGAAGCGGTGAAGTGCTGCTCGCTCGGCCAGATCTCGCGCGCGCTCTATCAGGTCGGCGGTCAGTATCGCCGCAACATGTGATGAAGGCCGTCGGGCTGCAGCGCAATCTGCCGATCGACGACCCTGAGTCGTTGGTCGACCTCGAGGTGCCGAAGCCGGCGCCGACCGAGCGTGAGTTGCTGGTGGAGATCAAGGCGATTTCCGTCAACCCCGTCGACTACAAGGTTCGTGCGCGCCGCGATCCGAACGGGCAGTTTCCGCGGATTCTCGGTTCGGATGCGGCGGGCATCGTTCGTGAAGTCGGCCCGCGGGTCGAGCTGTTCAAGCCGGGCGACGAGGTCTACTACGCCGGCAGCATCCACAAGCCCGGTGCGAACAGCGAATATCACGTCGTCGACGAGCGCATCGTCGGTCACAAGCCGCGCAAGCTGGGTTTCGGTGCAGCGGCAGCGTTGCCGCTGACGACGCTGACTGCGTGGGAAGGCTTGTTCGATCGACTCGGCATCTCGCGCTCCGGCGCCGATCGCGGCAAGACCGTGCTGCTCATCGGCGCGGCGGGCGGTGTGGGCTCGATCGCGATTCAGCTTGCGAAGCAGCTCGCCGGCCTGCGCGTCGTCGGAACAGCATCGCGACCGGAATCGTCGCAGTGGGTCAAGGAGCTGGGTGCCGACGCTGTCATCGATCACAACGGCGATCTCGCGGCGCAGATGCAAGCGACCGGCGTTGCTGAAGCGGACTACATCTTCTGCCTCACCGACGCCATGCCTTACTTCCCGCGCTTTGCGCCGATCATCCGGCCGCAAGGCAAGCTCTGCCTGATCGTCAGCATGGGCAGTCCCGTGGATTTGACCGCGCTGATGCAGAAGAGCGCGTCGGTCCACTGGGAGTTCATGTTCACGCGCTCGCTGTTCGAGACGGCTGACATGCAGAAGCAGCACGAGCTGCTCGAAGAAGTCGCGAAACTGATCGACAACGGCACGCTGCGTAGCACGCTGGCCGACAGTCTCGGCGTCATCAATGCGGAAAATCTGCGCCGCGCCCACCTGATGCTCGAGCGCGGCCGCACCATCGGTAAACTGGTGCTCGAAGGCTTTCGCTAGGAACCGCGCGTGACGAGTCTCCATCAGCGCCTGGACCACGGCATCAGCGTGGTCGACACGAACTTCGTCCGTCCGCGCTTCGATGCGAGTTTCCTGATCGTGGAGAACCGTCGGGCCGCCTTCGTCGAGACTGGACCCAACAGCGCAGTACCGCACTTGCTCGCCGCGCTCGAAGCACATGGGCTGGAGCGCGACGCGGTCGACTACGTGATTCCGACGCACGTGCATCTCGATCACGCGGGCGGCGCGGGACTGCTGATGCAGAACCTGCCGAGCGCGAAGCTCGTGATTCATCCGCGTGGTGCGCGCCACATGATCGATCCGTCGGTGCTGATGGCAGGCGTGCGCGCCGTGTACGGCGCGGAAGTCGCAGCGCGCGACTACGGCGAGCTCGTGCCGATTCCCGCGGAGCGAGTGATCACGACGACGGATGGAATGGTCATCGAGCTGGGCGGACGGCCGCTGCGCTTCGCCGATACGCCGGGCCACGCGCGTCATCATCACTGCATCTGGGACGAGGCGAGTCGCGGCTGGTTCACCGGCGACACCTTCGGCATCGTCTATCCCGAGCTGGCTCCGTACATCGTGCCCGCGACTGCGCCGGTGCAGTTCGATCACGAGGCGCTGCACGCGTCCGTTGCGCGGCTGCTCGCGCAGGGACCGCAGTTCATGTACCTCACGCATTTCGGCGCCGTGCGCGATGCCGAGAAACT
>CADEEJ010000099.1:8097-13662 GCA_902826315.1 uncultured Steroidobacter sp. | reverse complement strand
GGCTCGCAGCTGCAGCAGGAGATCCTGAAGCGCGGCAACATCGCGCAGGGCCGGATTCTGCGCATCTGGCGGCCGCCGCTGTTCGGCGCCTTCACGCGTGTTTACTTCGAGTTCCAGCCGATCGAGGCGCGGCAGTCGGTGCAGACGTGTCACGTCGATCGCCGCCTGGGCGAGTCGCTGGCCTCGCTGCCCGCCGTTGGCACCGTGGTGCGCGTGAAGTATTTGCCGGAGCAACCGAGCCGCGCCGTCATCGCCAGATTGGTGTCCCGTTTCATCGATTGACCGCGGACTGCCTACCCTTTTCGGCGCCGGCTTCGGAACCAAGATCAGCTGCCTCTCATTCTGTGGTCGTGATCTTCGTGGCGACCCCGAGGAGGGTATATGGGTATTCTGGTCTGGTTGATCGTGGGCGGTGTCGTTGGCTGGCTGGCCAGCATCGTGATGCGCACTGATGCGCAGCAAGGCATCCTGCTCAATGTTGTAGTCGGAATCGTCGGCGCGTTGCTCGCGGGTTTCATCGTGTCGCCGATGCTCGGCATAGGCACGATCAACCAGGGCATCTCGATCGCGACGTTCCTGGTGTCGCTGGTGGGTGCCATCATCCTGCTGGCGATCGTCAATCTGTTCCGCCGCGGCCGCGTGCGCTAGCGCGCTAGTCGGAGTCGGATGAAAAGGGCCGGACGGCGTGAGCCGCCCGGCCCTGTTTTTTTCAGTGCACAGTCGTCAGCGGCGGTCGCCATACAGGCGCAAGCTGTAGTTGTTGGAGAAACCGATGGCGAAGTCGAGCTCGCCGTTCATCCCGAGGTAGACCGAAGTCGGCGCGGCGAAAAACGCGTTCGCCTGCTCGGGTGTCAGTCCGTACGTCGTGACCAGCGATTGTTTGCTGACGAGACCATAGGTACAGCTGCGCGTCACCGCCAGGCTCCTCTGCGAGAGCTCGCCGGGGGCCAGAGTCCCTGCCTCGCGGTACACGGTCAGGCTCAAGTCGAGATGCCCGTCGAAAGGCTCGCCGGTGTTCGGGTCGATGAGACCGTTCAGCACCGGATTCTCGATCCTGACCAGCGCTCGCGACTGGAAGCGTCCGGTCGATGTCGTGTCGGTCTGGTTCTGGAGCGCGAAGCTCGAGGTCTGCGTGAGCGCGAAGCAGAGCAGCGAGCGCGCCGCATTCGCCGGCAGCTTGATGGAGTCGGTCTGCGGCTCGTCGAAGGCAGTGGTTTTCGGCTGCGGCAGCAGCGTGATGCACTTCACGCCCGCTTCGGGCGGCTCCGCCGAGCAGTCCTTCAGTCCATAAAGAGTCGTGGTTGTCGCCAGTCCGAGATACTCGGCGTTGAGGCCGAACGAGTCGGCATCGCCGACGTCTTCCGGCGTGACTGCGCCGGCGGCGGTAGTCGCTAGGGCGAGCGCCAGTGCGAGGATCGTCGTCTTCATCCTGCTCATCTCCATTGCAAGGGACGAGTCAGCATGATGCGGGTGGCGGCGCAATTCGCCGCCACCGCACGTTGGTTCAAAGCCCTGACAAAGGCGCTAAGGGCGTCCGGCGTTGCTATTTGTCCTTGCTGTCGCCGTACAGGCGGATGCCATAGAAGTAGTTGGCGAAGTCGACGATCTGCACCGTCCCCGATGCACCGAAGGTGAACTTCATCGGCTTCTTGAAGAACTGCTTGGCCTGCAGCTCCGAAAGACCTCCGGCGACGAGCGAACGCTTGCTCACCAGACCGCCGATGCAGTGGCGCGACAGGAACATCGACTTCTGCGAGCGCTCGCCGGCTGCGATGCTGCGCGACTCGGAGTACGTGCTCAGTCCCAGCTGCATCTTGCCGCCGTACGGCAAGCCGGTCGCCGGATCGATCAGCGTCGGGTCGTCCAGCACTTCGTTCTCGATCGTGATCACCGAGCGCGCGCTGTAGCGTGCGTTCGCTTGCTGCACGCCCGTCAGATTCAGGAACTCGTAGTTGACGTTAGGCGTGACCGCGAAGCAGATCAGCGACTTGGTCGAATCGGCGGGCAACTGCAGCGTCGCGAGGCCGTCCTCGTTGAAGTTGGTCGCTGTGGGCTGCGCATTCAGCACGATGCAGCGATCGTTCGGCGCTGGCGGGAACATCGGATCGGGCGTGCAGTCTGTCAGCAGTGCGACGTTGGATGTCTGCGCGTTGCCAAGATAGATCACGTCGCGGCCGAACGAATCCGGATCGCCGACTTCTTCGGCGGTGGGCGGCGCGGCCTGCGCTGTCGCTGCGATCAGCAAACCGAGTGCGATGACGTTGCTCTTCATTAGTCACATCCTCTGTTTTCCCCAACAAGGGGGCGCGCAGCATCGTCGAGCCCACTTCGCGGCGAATGTGACCGGCCGCACATAATCGCCGTACACTCCAGAATATGTCAGGTGCGCAAGCCAGCTTTTTTCCGCCTGTTCTGCCGCAAGGAATGACGTATCGCGCGGAGTTCATCGATCGCGATGAAGAGCGCGTGCTGCTGGAACACATCCACGCGTTGCCGCTGCGCGAAGCGCAGTACCGGCAATACACGGCACGACGTCGCACGGTGAATTACGGCTTCTCGTACGACTTCACGCATCAGCAGGCAAATGCAGCGCCGCCGATTCCGGAATTTCTGGAACCGTTACGTACGCGCGTCGCACGGTGGGCTGGTGTCGCGCCGGAAGAATTCGTGCAAGCGCTGATCGCCGAGTACGCGCCGGGCACGCCGCTCGGTTGGCATCGCGACGTGCCGGACTTCGAGCTGATCGTCGGTATCTCGCTCGCGGGCACCGCGCGCATCCGCTTCCGGCCGTATCCGTGGAAACCGGAGCGACGCAAAGAAGTCTTCGCGCTGGAGCTGGAGCCGCGCTCGGCCTATATCCTGCGCGACACTGCGCGCTGGGGTTGGCAGCACAGCATCCCGCCGACGAAAGAGCTGCGCTACTCGATCACTTTCCGCACGGCCCGCAAGGCTGGTGCCGGGTTAAAAAACGACCCATAACTGAGCAGCGCAGCACCGATAGATGCTGCAGTGCTGAGTTATGGGCCGATTCTTAACCCGGCACCGTCGGACCGTCGGACCGCTTAAAGCGTCGGGGCGATCGGCGCTGGTTTGCCGCGATAGCGCTCGAACCACGCCAGGATCGCGCTGGCTTTCGCCGCCGACTGCGACGGACGCGCCGTCAGGCCGCCGTGCGAAGCGCCGGGCACTTTCACCAATCCTGTCGGTACGCCGGCCAGTTGCAGCGCCTGGTAATACTGCTCCGAGTCGCTGAGCGGCGTGCGGAAGTCCTGATCGCCCACCAGTACGAGCGTCGGCGTCTTCACATTGCCGACGAGCGACAGCGGCGAGCGCTTCCAGTACGCATCCGGGTCTTCCCAAGGCAGCTTGCCGAACCAGTACTTCGGCATGAACGGCGCGACGTCGGTCGTCAGCACCGTGCTCGCCCAGTTGATCACCGGCTTCTGCGACACGGCTGCTTTGAAGCGCGTCGTCTTGCCGACGATCCACGCAGTCAAAATGCCGCCGCCGGAGCCGCCTGTGACGAACAGGTTGTCGGCATCGACGTAACCCTCGGCGATCGCTGCATCGACCGCGCTCATCAGGTCGTCGTAGTCCTGGCTCGGGTACTTGTGATGGATCAGATTCGCGAACTCATCGCCGTACGAAGTCGAGCCGCGCGGATTCGTGTACAGCACGGCATAACCAGCCGCGGCGTACAGCTGATAGTCGGTCGAAAAACGCGGCCCGTACGCGGCGAACGGCCCGCCGTGGATTTCGAGAATCAGCGGATATTTCTTGCTGCGATCGAAGTTCGGCGGCGTCACGATCCAGGCGGCGATGTCGCGCTGGTCGAACGATGACTTGACCTTCAGCGGCTTGACGTCGCCGAGCGTCTTGCCGCCCAACGAGCCTTCGTTGAGATTCGTGAGCTGGCGAACGCGGCCGCCGCGTGCGATCGAGATGTCGGTCGGCCGTTGCGTGGAACCGCTGGTGAAAGCGACCGCGCCATTGTCCGCGACCGTGAACTGACCGCCGGTGTACGGACGATCGAGCGAGCCGCCGCTCACGCCTTCCACGACCGTTTCGACGCGGCCGTTGAGCGATACGCGCGCGACCTTCGTGATCGCCTTGTCGTCGTATTGGACGTACAAGCTGCGGCCGTCATGCGCCCAGGTCGCATCGTCGATCGTGCGATCGAGCGACGCGGTCAGCGAGCGCGGGTTGCTGCCGTCGAGCCCCATCACGTTCAGCTCGGCATTCTGGTAGCCGAGATACTTGTCCTCGAAGCTGAGGTACGCGATCGACTTGCCGTCCGGCGAAATGACGGCGCCGTTGTCCGGACCGTTGCGCTTGGTCAGCTCCTGGATCGCGCCGTCGGCGAGCGTCACGCGATAGATCTCGCTGTTGACCGGCTCGCGCTGCCAATTCTCGCGGCGGTTGCCGGTCACGAGCAGAGACTTGCCATCGGCCGCCCACGAGATCGGACCGCGTTCGTTGTACGCACCGAACGTCAGCTGCCGCGGCGCACCGCCGTCGGCGGAAACGACATATATATGTGTGTAGCCGGGCTTGAGGTAACCGCCTTCGTCCGTGCGATAGACGATGTCGGTGATGAGCTCTAGCGGCGGCGCCCACTCGGCGCCTTCCGGCTTCGGCGGCGCTTCGCCGAGCCGCGCTTTTTCGTCGGGCGCGAACATCGTGAACGCGAGCCACTTGCCGTCGGGTGACCAGGTGACGTTGCCCGGCGCGGAGGTGAGATCGGCGAGCTTCGCGGTCTGATTGCTCTGCAGCCAGCGCACGAACAATTGCGGCCGGCCACCTTCGGCGGTCGAAACGTATGCGATGCGATCAGCCGTCGGCGACCAACGCGGCTGCGAGTGCGAGCCGGCGCTAGTGACGAGCGGACGCTGCTCGCCGCTTTCCGCATCGACCAGCCAGATCGACTGCCGGCCGCGATCCGTCATGATGTCGAACGACACCCGTGTGTACGCGACCTCGCGTCCGTCCGGACGGATCTGCGGATCCGTCGCGAGCTGCAGCGCGAACAGATCGCGCCCCTGGAACAGGCGATTCGGCGCATCCGGCGGCGTCGCCAGGGCCGAGGCGGACAGGGCGGACAACAGCGTGAGAGCAATGAGCTTGCGCATGACGACAGCACTCGCTTCGCAACGGAAGAGGTGCGGAAAGCTAGCGGGGTTCGCGCGGCGCGTCCAGTAGGATGGAGGCATGCATACAAGAATGTCGCGCGCAGTCGCTGTGCTTGCGTTGTTGTTCCTGGCCGTTGCCGCCGCACAGTCCCGCGCCCCGCGGTTCGATCCCGCGCACCCGCCCCATGCCGGCGACGAGGGCGTGTTTTACGGGCCGCTGGTGCGGGTCAAGGATGGCGATTCGTTCGTCGCGAAGGTGCAGGGCGTCGAGATGGACTTCCGGCTCTCGGACATCGATGCCCCCGAGATGGACCAGCCCTATGGCAGGCAGGCGAAGCAGGAGCTCGCGGGGCTCGTCGCCGGCCGGCAGCTCGTGATCATGCCTTTCGATACCGATCGATACGGCCGCACCGTCGTGCACGTGTGGAACGGCGAC
>CADEEJ010000099.1:4039-7997 GCA_902826315.1 uncultured Steroidobacter sp. | reverse complement strand
AAAAGAAATCCGCCAGCACCCCGGTGTGCTGGCGGAAAGGCCTGCGTGAAGGTTTATTTCGTAAGCAGGCGGGGGCACCCGCTATTGGTGATCATTGCGTCGACTTGGGCTTCGCTCACGGTCTGCTCCAGTGCGCCGGCAACGGACTGCCACGCCCAGAGACTCGGTTGACGGGGCTGCTGCTTGCGCCGCGGCCGCCCGGTGTGCAGTTCGGAGAGACGTTCGGCTTCTTCCACCGTCAGCAACTGCTCGGTCGGATAGCGGTACATCGCGCAACCCTCCTTCGATCCAGTTCGAGCCCACGGGCGCAGTATCCGGCGCGATTCGGCACGGCGGAATCAGACCGTTGCTGAAAGTTTCCTCACGCATGGCGCTATGATTGGCAAAACGTACAACGCACGGGAGGCGCGACATGCGCGGCAAGGGGCTCTTGATAGGACTTGTGGTCGTGGTGGCGCTCGTCGCCGTCGCGCTGTTTGCGGGGCGCGATACCTGGGCGACCGCGAAAATCGGCACGGTATACGTCGCGAAGCAGACGTGCTCGTGCCTGTTCGTCGCGGGCCGGCCGATGGAGTCCTGCCGCACGGACTACGATCCGGAGGCGCTCAAGCCGCTGACCGTCGAAGCGACGGATAGCGGCGTCAAGGTGTCTGCGCTCGCGGGCCTGGTCTCCGCGCAGGCGAAGTTCGAGCAGGGCTTCGGCTGCCATCCGGCGAATTGAGGAGAACGACCATGAGCGCACTCTCGCGTAGAGCAATCTGGACTGCCATTCCCGTCGTCGTTCTGGGCTGCGTGTCTGCCCACGCGCAGCTCGCGCCGTTGCCGCCGCAGCCGGCCGACGTGCCGTGGCCGACGAGCGAGTGGCCGACCGGCCAGCTTCCCGAAGGTGTCGATCGCGCCGCGCTCGACGAAGCGATGGCCGACGCGTTCGCCAAGCAAGCGCCCGGACTCGGCGAGACGCGCGAAGTCGCGATCATCCTCGGCGGCAAGCTCGTGCACGAGCAATACGGCGCCGGCTACAAGTCCGACATGAAGCTGGTGTCGTGGTCGATGGCGAAGTCGATCACGCAAGCGCTGGTCGGCGTGGCCGCGAAGCAAGGCAAGGTCGACGTCGACACACCGATGGGCAATCCGCACTGGCCTGCGACCGACAAGCGCGCACAGATTCCGTGGCGCACCTGGCTGCAGATGACGGACGGCATGCGCTACCTGGAGATCGAGGCGAAGACGATCGCGGACAGCGATGCGTCCCGCAAGCTGTTCGGGCCGGGACGGTTGGACGTTGCGAACTATTGCGCCGGCCTGCCGCTGATCCACGAGCCTGCGACGCACTGGAACTACAACTCCTGCGGCATCGTGCTCACCGCGGACGCGTTGACGCGCGCGGTCGTGCCGAGTCCCGCATCGCCTGAAGCGCGCCGTGCAGACATGCTCAAGTGGATGCACGAGAGCCTGTTCGACGTGATCGGCATGAAGGCGCAACCGGAATTCGACGCGAGTGGCTTGTACTACGGCAGCGCGCTGATCTACGCCTCCGCGCGCGACTTCGCGAAGTTCGGCCTGCTGTACCTGCGCGACGGCATGTGGGATGGCCAGCGCGTCCTGCCGGAAGGTTGGGTCGACTTCGCCCGTACAGCCGGCAAGAGCGAGAACGCCGATATTTACGGCGCGGGTTGGTGGGTGGCGCCGGCAGATGGCGACGGGAAGCCGTACAAGTCGCGCATCGACACCGGTCCGCAACGCGACGCGTTCAGTGCAGAAGGCTTCGAAGGGCAGTTCACGCTGGTCGTGCCGTCGAAGGACCTGATCATCGTGCGGCTCGGATTCACGCCGGAGAAGGATCTGCGCACCGGCGCCATCCGCGTGTGGCTCGGCCGTGTCGCGCGCGCATTCCCCGTATCGGCGCAAGGGCCGGTATCGGTATCGACCTCAGGAACGGAATAGCAGGTTTTAGCCCGACACTTCCGGCCTCACACTCAACTCCACGACCTTGCCTCGCCTCAGCACGCGCAGCGGCACATCGCGCTGCGCGAGCTCCACGGTCAGCAGCCGGTGCAGATGATCGAGACTCTCGATCGCTGCGCCGTCGAACTCCAGCAGCACGTCGCCCTTCTCTACACCCGCGCGCAGTGCGGGACCGCCTGCTAACACTTCCAGCACGAGAATTGCGCTCGACGCGGTACGTGCCAGCCCGCGCACGATCCGACGGTCGAGCGTGATCGTCTGTCCCGCGAATCTCAGGCGGCTGCGACGCACGCGACCTTCGCGCATCAGCGTCGCGGCGACGTTGGCAGCGATGTCGATCCCGATCGCGAAACAGATTCCCTGCGCGCCGCCGGCGATCGCCGTGTTGATGCCGACGATACGTCCTGCGCCGTCGACGAGCGGCCCGCCGGAGTTGCCCGGGTTCAGCGGCGCGTCGGTCTGGATCACGCTCTCCACGAGCCGCCCCGAGCGCGTGCGCAGGCTGCGGCCGAGCGCGCTGACGATGCCGGCAGTCACGGTCGCCTGGTAGCCGAACGGATTGCCGATCGCGATGACGAGTTGCCCGACGCGCAGCGCGGACGAGCTGCTGAACGTCGCGTACGGAAAGCCGCTGCCCGCGAGCCGCAGCACCGCGATGTCGGTCTCCGGATCGTCGCCGACGAGTGTCGCCGGAACTTCGCGGCCATCAGTCAGCGCTGCCCGCAACTCGCTCGCGCCATTGGCGACGTGACTGTTCGTCAACAGATAGCCGTCGGGCGTGTACAGCACGCCGGAGCCGACGCCGGACGGACCGCGGCGCGAGTGCACCGAGATGCTGACGACGGCAGGACTGACGAAATCGAAAGCCTGTGCGACGACCTCGGAGTAGGGGTCGAGCGCAGCGGGCTCGACGCGAGATGGTTGGAGCATGCGAGGGATCTTCGCGCCCCCGCACGGCGATTCCACCCGGCCGTTCAGCCAGGCCCCGGTCAACTGCTCGATGGGTAAGCGGCCGTGCCGCGCGCATCGTTCGGCCATGTCCACCGAAAACAATCATCTCCGTCAGCTTTCGCAGGCCATCGAAGCGCAGGTCGCTGCTGCGCCAGGCCTCGTCGTGGCGGTTCGCAATTCCTCCCATCGACACGTCAGTGCGACGCTGTGGCAGCCAGACGCAGTCGTCACATCCGAGCAAGCGATCGGCAATCGCGACGAGTACCAGGTCGTGACGGCCTCGGGCGCCACCTCGAAGGCACGCATTGCGGGTCGCGATCCCGGAACGAATCTGCTTGTGCTCCGGACGGACTCGCCCCTGGCCGCCACTACGTTGCCGCGTGCGAATGCCCGAGTCGGCAGCCTTGCTCTCGCGCTCAGCGCGGACGCGGCCGGAGCTTCGACTGCGCGGCTCGGCCTCGTCAGCGCAGTCGGACCGCAGTGGTGCAGCCGGGCCGGCGGCCGGATCGAGCAACGGATCGCACTTGATATCCGCCTGCGCCGCACCGAAGAAGGAGGACCGGTCCTCGATGCGGACGGCGGCCTGCTGGGTATGTCGACGCTCGGACCGCCGGGAGTGGTGCTCGTTATTCCTGCTGCGACGCTGGATCGTGTGGTTCCGCAGCTCCTGAGCGACGGTCAGGTTCCGCGCGGTTGGCTGGGCCTCGGCCTGCAGCCAGTCGCCGTTCCGGAGCCGCTGCGCGCCGAAGCCGGCGAGTCGATGGGAATGATGGTGATGTCGATTGCTGCAGGCGGGCCCGCTGCCGTCGCCGGGGTGAAGGCAGGAGACATCCTGCTGACGATCGACGGGGCCTCGATGCGTGGCCTGCGCCGGATCATCGCTCAGCTCGATGATGCCAGCGTCGGCCGGACAGTAGCGGCACGACTGATCCGCGGTGGCGAGGTGTTGACGCTGAACATGGTGATCACCGCCCGCCCCAGGCAGTGACGCCGGTGAAACGAATCGCATGAGTGTACGGGTGGTCAGACAGAAACCGGCAAA
>CADEEJ010000099.1:0-3939 GCA_902826315.1 uncultured Steroidobacter sp. | reverse complement strand
GGTTTCGAAGAACTGGCCGAGCGCGCCGCGGGGGTGTTGCTGACGCCACGCGAGCTGGACGTGCTTGCGGCAATCGGCGCGGGTTCCAGCAATAAAGCAATCGCCCGGGATCTCGGCATTTCTTTGCACACCGTCAAGTTCCACATCGAGTCCCTGTTTCGCAAGCTCGGCGCGCGCACGCGTGCGGAAGCCGTTGCGAAGGGACTGGAGCGTCGCGAGACCGTCGAGCTCTGATTTCCTCTATCATGCCGGATCGCAGTCATGGGCGGTCTGTCATGAAAAGAACGTTGGCTGGAACATTCCTCGCACTCGCATCCGTGTTCGGCGCTGTGAGCTTCGCCGCGGCAGCCGACCTGAAAGCCGAGCAGCGCGCGCTGTTCGACATCTACAAAGAGCTGGTCGAGATCAACACGACGGACTCCGTCGGCGACAACACTCAGGCTGCTCGCGCAATGGCCGCGCGCCTCGTGGCGGCAGGCTTTCCGCAGGATGACGTGAAGGTGCTGGTGCATCCGGGCAACGCGAAGAAGGGCAACCTCGTCGCGCGGCTACGCGGCGATGGCACGCAGAAGCCCGTGCTGCTGCTGGCGCATCTCGATGTCGTCGAGGCACACAAGGAAGACTGGTCGGCGGATCTCGATCCTTTCAAGCTGATCGAGCGCGACGGCTACTACTACGGTCGCGGCACTGCCGACGACAAGGCGATGGCCGCGATCTTCGTCGCGAACCTCATCCGCTATCGCCAGGAGGGCCTGAAGTCGAAGCGCGACATCATTCTCGCACTCACCTCGGACGAAGAGGGCGGCAGCTTCAACGGCGTCGACTGGCTCGTCGACAATCATCGGGCGTCGATCGAAGCGGAGTTCGGTCTGAACGAAGGCGGCGGCGGGCGCGAGCGCGACGGCAAGAAGCTGTTCAACGCCGTGCAGGCCACCGAGAAGCTGTATCGCGACTTCGATCTGGAAATCACCAACAAAGGCGGGCACAGCTCCGTGCCGGTGCCTGATAACGCAATCTATCGACTCGCAGCCGCGCTCGATCGGCTCGGCAAGTTCAACTTCCCGGTCAACCTCAACGAAGTGACGCACGCGTTCTTCGAGCGCACAGCGGCGCTCGAAGGCGGCGACCTCGGCGCGGCGATGAAAGCCGTCGTGGAATCGAATGGCGCAAACGCGAAGGCTGCCGCGACGTTGGCGCAGACTCCCGCGTACAACTCGATGCTGCGTACGACCTGCGTCGCGACCATGTTGCAGGCGGGACATGCGCGCAATGCCTTGCCGCAGAAGGCGACGGCGAACGTGAACTGCCGCATCCTGCCGCAGGAGTCGGTTCAGGATGTGCAGCGCACGCTCAATCGCGTGTTCGCGGACGATCAGATCAAAGTGACGCTGCGCGCTCAGGCGGGCGCGCCGCCTGCGCCCGTCTCGCCGCTCAACCCGATCGTGATCAAGCCGATCGAGGAGCTGACGGCCAAGATGTGGAAGAACATCACGGTCATTCCGATCATGGGCACCGGCGCGACCGACAGTGCATACCTGCGCGCCAAGGGCATTCCGATGTACGGCGTGTCGGGCCTGTTCGGTGACATCGCCGACGTGCGCGCGCATGGCCGCGACGAGCGCGTTGGTATAGCGCAGTTTTATGACTCGCAAGATTTCCTGTATCGGCTCGTGAAACGCTACGCGACCGGCAAGTAGAGCTTCACGGCCGGCACGTAAAGCTGCACGACACTGTCCTTCGTCAGGGTACGAACCCTGCCGCGTGCAATATCCGGCCGCGCTGCGGCTCGTTGACGATATGGCAATGACGAAGAATCCACCCGCCGCCGCAAGCAGCCAGGCTGCCGCGGCCATCGGCGCGTCCGGTGCACGCCAGTCCTATGTCGATTTGTTCCGTGGGCTGCTGATCGCGCACATGGGGCTCGACCACGCATCGCTCATGTTCAATGCCGGTCGTGCCGCGGAGGAGCTGGCCGCGGGGCCTGCGCCGGTGTTTGCCGGCATCGGGCAATTCCTCACGCGGTTCACCGGCGTGCCGGTCGCGCCGGGATTCTTCTTCATGGCTGGCTTCATGGTCGCGCTGACGAGCATGGCGCGCGAGAATCGCGGCGTGACGCACGCAGAAGTCACGCGGCGTCTGCTCATTCGCGGCTTCGTGCTGATCCTGGTCGACGCGTTGTTGATGGGCCTGCCGCGCGCGTTGATGGGTTTCTATTCGTTCATGGTGCTCACGTGCATCGGCGTGTCCATCATCGTGACCGCACTGCTGCGCGACGTGTCGAGCCGCATTCTCGTGCCGATCGCACTCGGCATTCTGCTGCTGCATCCGCTGCTCGACGTGTCGTGGCTGCCGTTGCCGCTGCGCGCGGTGCTCTACGAGCCGGTGCGTGAAGGTGCGTTCCGCTCGCTCTACCCAGTCATCCCGTGGATCGCGATCCTGTTGCTGGGATTCGTGGTCGGCCGCGATTCGCTGCAGCGGGAGCGGCCCGTGAAATCATGGGCTGCGCTCGCGGCTGTCAGCTTCGCGTTCTTCTTCGCCGTGCGCCTCTATGGCGGCTACGGCAACGCGTATGCGTACTCCAGCGTCGCGAGTCTGCAGTTCTGGGAATTCTCGAAGTACCCGCCCGACCTGCCGTTCCTCGCGTGGTCGTTCGGCTGCATCTTCCTTAGCTTGATCGTGCTCTCGGCCATCACGCGCAATGGCACGCCGGCGCTGCTGCGGCCGTTCGCCGTGTTCGGCCGCGTGCCGTTCTTCTTCTACATCGTGCACTTCTACGTGCTCGGCATCGCTGCGGCGATCCTGCGCACGAAGTTCGGCCTGGTCGAAACCTTCGGCATCTGGCTGTTGCTGCTCTTGATCATGATCGGACCGTGCGCGTGGTACTACCGCAAGAAACGCGATCGACCGAACTGGATCACGCGCTATATTTGACGCCCTCGTTTTCCGTGCGGAGGCGTCATGTGGAAATTGCGTGCAGCGTCGCTGATCGCAGCGCTCGCTCTGTGTCTGGCAGCCGATGCGGCTGAAATTCCGGCCGATCTTGCGCAAGCGGTGCACGACTACGACGCAGCGCAGGTGCACGGCAACCGCGCGGAGTTGCAGCGTCTGGTCGCAGACGACTACACGCTGGTGAACAGCTCCGGCCGCATCCAGAGCAAAGCCGAGCTCATCGCCGACTACACGACTCCCGGCTACAAGATCGAGCCGTTCGAAATCCTCGAGCCGGTCGAGAAAGCATGGAGCGACGGCGCCGTGATGGGCGGCGTGGTGAACCTGCGTGGCACGGACGGCGGCAAGCCGTTCGCCGTCACGCTGCGCTTCGCCGACATCTGGGCGAAGCGCAACGGCAAATGGCAGGTGATCTACACGCACGTCTCGCGCCCCGCTTCAGAGTAGCGGCTTGATCGCTGCCACGATCGATGGGAGCACCAGCTCCTGAAACTCGGCGCCGCTCTCACGCACGTATAGATAGAGCGTCGTGAGGAACTGCATCGTGTTGTGATGCTTGGCGATCCCGCTTTGCGAAGTCCACGCGTCGTTCCAGCTCTTCAGCGGCGCGGGCGCGGCGACTTGCTCGAACCACTTCTGCCACTCGTCGGCCGTGTGCAACTTGCGCTTCGCGATGTAGAACAGGGCCTGCGAGAGGCGGTCGCCTTCGCCGTAGATGTAGGAGTGCTCGCCGGCGGGCGCGACTTGCGTGGCGATCGCGGCGAGCATCTGATCCAGCTGCGCCTTCGTGGTTCGCGGATTCACAGCGAGCTGCAGCATCAGGTCGGACGAATGTGCGACACCGTGCCGCCAGCCTTCGCGGGCGTCGAAGCCGCGGTAGTCGCGGACGGATTGCAGATAGCGAGTGCCGGCGTCGACCAGTTGCTGTAGTTGCTGATCCGTCATGAACGGCTCGACGCGATCGACGCGCACGACTTCAGCCAACGTCAG
>CADEEJ010000098.1 GCA_902826315.1 uncultured Steroidobacter sp. | reverse complement strand
GCTTTCTCAACAAGTCGCTCAAAGACTTCGGGCTCGGCGTCGACCTCGGCTTCCTGATGCGCGCCAAGAAGTACACCTACTTCCGCCCCAAGTTCATCTTCTACGCGACCTACCTGTCCGAGAAGATCGGCTACGCCCGCTACATCACCATCTTCCGCCAGCTCGAGCGGCGACCCGAGCTGCGCTTCCATCCGATCTTCCGCTGGTTCGATCGCTGGTGCCAGGACGAATTTCGTCACGGCGAGGCATTCGCTCTAATGATGCGCGCCGACCCGCGCCTGCTGCGCGGGCTCAACAAATGCTGGATCCGATTCTTCGTGCTGGCGGTCTACGCAACGATGTACGTGCGTGACCATGCGCGGCCGCAATTGCACCGCGCGTTCGGCCTCGAACCAACTGAGTACGACTACACGGTCTTTCGGATCACGTCCGAAATCTCGAAGCAGGTGTTCCCGCTGACCATCGACATCGACCACCCGATCTTCCGCCGCAGTCTCGACCGACTGGCTGCAATCGCAGCGACGATGCAGACATTGCAAGGTGACCGGGGGGTGTTGGCGCACGTCCGGCGCGCCGGGCTGGCCGTTCGTGCAGCTTGCATTTTTGCTCGGCTGTACTTCTTGCCGGCCGTTCCCAACGCGCTGCCGGCGCAAGTACGCGCGGTTCCGGCTTGGTAGCCGAGGTATGAGCGACTACTTCCCTCCGATCGCCTTTGCAGCAGCACTGTGGTGGCTGACCACCGGACTGCTGTTGTATCTCGATCGGCGGCCGCAGCGTACGTTTCCGATCAGCCTGGTCGCGGCCACGTTCGTACTCTTCTTTGCATTGTACGGTGTGCGCATTACGAGCTCGGACACGTCGGTCACAGGTGCTTACCTGGCTTTCATCTGCAGCATCCTGGTATGGGGATGGCTGGAGATGACGTTCCTGATGGGATTCATCACCGGACCCCGTCGCCATGCGAGTAGCGCACGCTCTTTCGGCTGGCAACGCCTCGTCCATGCGATCCAGGCAATTCTCTACCATGAGCTCGCGATCATCGTCGCGGCCGTCCTGTTGTTCGCATTGACCCGCACGCAACCGAATCAACTGGCGCTATGGACGTTCACCGCCCTGTGGACGATGCGGTTGAGCGCCAAGCTGAACCTGTTCCTCGGCGTACCGAATCTCGGCGAGCAGTTCCTGCCGGAGCACCTGCGATACCTCGGCACGTACTTCCGGCGGCGTTCGATGAACCTGCTGTTCCCGCTGTCCGCGACGGCAGGCACAGTCGCAACGGTGTACGTCGCGCAGCTCGCGTTCGGCTCGACCACTGAGTTCGAGCTCGCGGCCTTCGCGTTGCTCGGCGCCCTGCTCGCACTGGGCGTGCTCGAACATTGGTTCCTGGTAGTTCCGCTGCCGAGCGCAGCGCTCTGGAAATGGACGGTGGACGCCAGCGCGTCACCGCACGCGGAGAGCCGTCATGATTGACGAGCGATCGACTTCTTTCCCGCTCTTGGAGTCGCTTGCAGAACCGCGGCATCTGCGAGCGCTACCCGAGCGCACGCTCGTGCCGCTTGCTCGCGAGCTGCGCGAGTGCCTGCTGCAAAGCGTCGCTGCCAGCGGCGGTCATCTGGCAGCAGGCCTCGGTACCGTCGAGCTGACGATCGCTCTTCATCGCGTGTTCGATACTCCACGTGACAACATCGTCTGGGACGTCGGCCATCAATGCTATCCGCACAAGATGTTGACCGGGCGTCGCGGCAAGCTGCGCTCGATCCGCAAGCGCGGCGGCTTGTCCGGCTTTCTGCGTCGTGACGAGAGTCCGTATGACAGTTTCGGCGCCGGACATTCGAGTACTTCGATCAGTGCGGCGCTCGCGATGGCTGTCGCCAGCGGTCGCGGCGACCGCAAGACCGTGGCAGTGATCGGTGACGGCGCATTGACCGCAGGTCTCGCCTACGAAGCCCTCAATCACGCCGGCATGCTCAACGCCGATTTGCTGGTGATCCTCAACGACAACGGCATGTCGATATCGCCGAACGTCGGTGCACTGTCGAATCACCTGAGCAAACTGTCCAGCAGCGCCGGCGATTGCGAGCCCTCGCTGTTCGCGGCACTCGGATTCACTTACTCCGGGCCCGTCGACGGCCATGACCTGCCCGCATTGATCGAGAAACTCCAGGAGCTGCGTGGCACCACCGGACCACGCCTGCTGCATGTAGTCACGCAAAAGGGTCGGGGCTACGCCCCGGCGGAAGCAGATCCCGTCAAGTATCACGGAGTGACGCCGTTCGACGCGCAGCAGGGAATCAAGGCTCCGACAACGCCCGCACCTCAGACCTACACGCAGGTCTTCGGCGACTGGCTTTGCGAAGCCGCGACACGCGACGAGCGTGTCGTCGCGATCACCCCCGCCATGTGCGAGGGCTCCGGCCTGACTCGATTTGCGGAGAAGTTTCCCGACAGATATTTCGATGTCGGCATCGCCGAGCAGCACAGCGCTACTTTCGCTGCGGGCCTGGCCTGCCGCGGCATGAAGCCGGTCCTTGGGATCTACTCGACCTTCCTGCAGCGAGCATACGACCAGGTCATCCATGACATCGCGCTCCAGCGGCTGCCCGTACTGTTCGCGATCGACCGTGCCGGCATTGTGGGACCTGATGGAGCGACTCACACGGGTGCCTTCGATCTGAGCTACCTGCGCTGCATTCCCGACATGGTCGTCATGACGCCGTCGGACGCGAGCGAGCTGCGCAGCATGCTGTTCACAGGACTGATGCAGGAAGGCCCGGCCGCCGTGCGCTATCCGCGTGCTGTAGCAGCCGAAGTGCCGAGCGCGGGTCGGGCCGAGCTGTTGCCCCTTGGCGAGGCGCGCCTGAGACGCACGGGCAAGAGCATCGCAATGCTCGTGTTCGGCACGTTGCTGCATACGGCGATGCGAGTTGCCGAAGATGTCGACGCGACGGTGGTGGACATGCGGTTTGTGAAGCCGCTCGACGAGCACACCGTCGTCGAGCTTGCCGCAACGCATAACCTGCTTGTGACGATCGAGGAGAATGCAATAGCCGGTGGCGCGGGCAGCGCTGTCAACGAATGCCTCGCCGCCCGCGGTATCCTCGTGTCGACTCTGAACCTGGGACTGCCGGATCGCTTCGCCGAACACGGCACGCGCGACGAGGCGCTGCGCGCAGCGGGATTGGATGTCGATGGAATTCTTACTGCGATCGGCGAGCGGCGCGCGTTGCAGATGAACGTGCGAACGACGCGGCGCGGCACGGTCACAGTGATTCGACCGTTTCGGCGCAACCTATCCTGATGCGCTAATGACTGCTGTCGCAATCGAGCACGTGACCCGCGTGCAGCACTGGAATCCGGAACTCTTCAGCTTCCGTACCACCCGCAGTGCCGGCTTCCGGTTCGAGAACGGACATTTCGTCATGCTCGGCCTGGAAGTCGATGGCCGCCCACTGCTGCGCGCCTATTCAATCGCAAGTCCCAATTGGATCGATCATCTCGAGTTCTTCAGCATCAAGGTGCCGAACGGGCCGCTCACCTCGCGGCTGCAGCACCTCGCGGTGGGCGATCAACTGTTCGTCAGTCGCAAGCCGACCGGCACGCTGTTGCTGCAGGATCTCAGACCCGGTCAGCACTTGTATCTCCTGTGCACCGGCACCGGCCTCGCACCGTTCCTGAGTGTCATTCAGGACCCGGACGCCTATCGGCGCTTCGAGAAGGTCGTGCTGGTGCATGGCGTTCGCAGCAGAAGCGATCTCGCCTATGCGCGATTCATCTGCGATGAGCTGCCCAATCACGAGTGGCTGGGTGAGCAGACACGGGCCAAGCTCATCTACTATCCCATGGTGACACGCGAGCCGTTCCGAAATCGCGGACGGCTCACCGATCACATCCTCAACGGCAAGCTCGCGGCGGCGATCGGGCTGACAGAGCTCTGTCCGCAACATGATCGCTTCATGGTGTGCGGCAGTCCGTCGATGCTGCGAGACACGTGTGTGCAGCTCGACGCGCTCGGCTTCGAGATCTCAGCGCGCACGGGTGAGCTGGGCGATTACGTGATCGAACGTGCGTTTGTCGAGAGGTAACTAGGCCGAGGCAAGTCGAGCGTGGCTCACGACGCCAATTTGCTCAGCATCGGCGGTAGCCGGAACGTAACGTTTTCCCGCTCACCTGCCATCTGCCGCTCGCGTTGCGCGCCGAGCTCGCGCAGCCGGCAACGCACGTCGTCGACCAGGCACTCCGGTGCCGAGGCTCCTGCCGTGACGCCCACACGCGCCACTCCCGCGAACCAGGACTCGTCGATCTGCGAGGCGTCCTCGATCAGGTGCGCCGGCACGCCATGCCGGACTGCGACTTCCTGCAGGCGATTCGAGTTGGAGCTGTTGCGGGCGCCGACGACGAGCATCAGGTCGACCTGCTCGGCCAGCTTCCTGACCGCACGCTGGCGATTCTGCGTCGCGTAACAGATGTCGTCGAGGTTCGGGCCGACGATGTCCGCGAACTTCATGCGCAGTGCTTCGATCAGCTCGCGGGTATCGTCGGCGCTCAGCGTCGTTTGCGTGACGTAGGCGACTTGCGCGTCGCGCTCGAGCGGTAGCGCTTCGATCTCGGCGATCGTGGACACGACGTGCGTCCGACCTTCGACCGAGCCTTCGGTGCCCGTGACCTCTTCGTGCCCGCGGTGACCGATGATGATGATTTGGTAACCGAGCTTTGCGTAGCGCTGTGCCTGAGCATGCACTTTGGCCACGAGCGGACACGTGGCATCGATAATGCGAAGTTCCCGCGCCCGCGCCTGACGCACGACGTCGCTCGACACTCCATGAGCACTGAAGACCGTCACTGCACCGCACGGTATCTCGGCGATGTCGTCGACGAACACCGCGCCGCGATTGCGTAGGTCGCGCACCACGTGACCGTTGTGAACGATCTCGTGGTACACGTAGACCGGCGGTCCGTACAACGTCAGCGCGCGCTCGACGATATCGATCGCCCTGCTTACGCCAGCACAAAAGCCCCGCGGCTGCGCAAGCACCACTTCCATCATTGCGCCTTCGCCCGGCCGGCCAAGGCGGGATAATCGTGCACCATGCTCACGCCGTTCAGCGGCTTGGGCACTCCCTGGTGACAGGTCGCGCAGTTCACCTTGCCGACGTCGCCATGCGGTCCGAGGCGTTCGCGCGGAAAAGTTTGCGTGAGTGGCGTCAGGTAGTTCGCGTTGACGTCGCGAACCATGCGCAGTGCATGCCACGCGACCGCGCGTTTCGGCGTACTTCCGTCCCACTCGGCAAATGAGCGGCTGTTGTGACAGTACGTGCAGTTGACGCCGAGCGACTGCGAGATGTCCATCATCAGCCCGTAGGTCAGCTCCGTCTGCTTGATCGATTTCCGATTGTCGACCGGCAGAGCGGTCTTCGACACCACGCGGATGTAGTCCTGGGAGGGCTCGCCGAGGAGCGGTGTGTTGGGATCGTTCGGGAGCGACGCGAGCCCGACGCTGTCCGCCGGCGCGTTCTGCGCGGCGCGGTTGCCGAGGAAGCGCGACTCCATCACCGGCCCGGAATCGGCGAACCACAAGTTCGCGGGTACGGCATTGCCGCGGTGGCAGGTGAAGCACGTTACGCCTGTGTCGGCGACATGCGGCTTCCAGTCGGAGTTGATGTGACGCGTCATCTGGATCATGCGCCGAGACACGACTTTCGTGTAAAGGGCATCGCTCGCGAGGTCTGCTCCTTCGTGGCAGTAGGCGCAGCTGCGATCGGGCGGCGCGACCCACTGCGTGATCGCGAGCATCAGGCGCGTAAACTCCGGCACCGTCAGATCGTCCAGTACCTGCACATTCTTATATACGTCTTTTGCCAGGGGGCCCGCCGCCTCCACTGGGGGGAGCGGCTCAGGCGGCTGATTGACGGCCTGTATCTGGGCATAAATCCGCGGATTGGTGACCTGCTCCATTGCGAGGCCCCGATACCCGATCTGTGTCGTATCGACCGGCGGGCGCTCGCAGGCGGTGAGCAGGAAGCCCAGCGCGCCACAGCATGCGAGAGCATTTGCTTTGGCTTTCATGGCGGTGTCACCGGAGAAGTTGCAGGATCCGCGACCGGCGGGAACGCATGCGGATACATCGGCGCGACGCCGTGCTTCACGGCCCAAAGGTACCAGTTGTCGACCACCGTCCCTGTCAGCAGGATGCCGATGCCGCCTGCGAGCGGACACAGTACGGCGAACCACCAGGCCCAGCGATGAATTGATTCGACGGTCGCGTTGAATCCCATCGTCCAGCGCCAGAAGAGCGCGGCGCGCTCGCCCGCCGTACCGCGGTCGATTATCTGCTCGATCTCCCGGTCGCCGCCGTAGCGGCTCACCGCGAGAATCGTCGCGCCGTGCATGGCGAACAGCAGTGTGGAGCCGTACAGGAACGCGATCGACAGCATGTGGAACGGGTTGTAGAAGAGATTGCCGTAGCGGATCGAGAACGCCGCGGTCCAATCGAGGTGCGGAAAAATTCCAAACGGCACTGCTTCGCCCCAGCTGCCCATCAGCAGCGGGCGGATGAAGCCGAGCACAAGGTAGAGCCAGATCGCCGAGGCGAACGCCCACGCAACGTGCGTGCCGAGCTTCAACGCGCGTGCGCGCCGATACATGCGCACCCACCAGAGAATGATGGAGCTCGTGAGGAAGAAGCCCGCCATCAACCACCAGCCGCCTTCGTTCAGGCGCGGGAAGTGCAAGCCGTTCTCCGGCGCCGGCGGCTCGAGCGCGAGCCACGGCAACTGACGAACGAATTGAATCGGATCCCAGCCGACCGACGCCCACATGTTGAGCCCGATGATCTCGATCGCGATGAACCCGCAGATCAGCGACGCGAGACCGGTCCAGCCGAGATAGATCGGGCCGACCTGGGCGTCACCCAACTTACCGAGCCAGTGACTGAAAAAGCCACGGCCGCTGCGCGGCCAGATGCCATCCGTCGTCGGCGCGCCGGCATAGGCAGGCGCGCGGACCTGAACACGCGTAAAGAGGTTTTGATACTCGGCCATGGTTTGCTCCGCTTTGCGTGCAGATCAGCGCCAGATGGGAAGGTCCAGCCACCAGCGCCACCACTCGGGCCAGCCGCGCGTCCAGAACGGGCCGCTGATGATGATGCAGATCGCGCTCCAGAATCCGGCGCTCAGCGCCAGGAAGAGCCCCAGTCGATGCACGCCGAGCGTGCCGATCGAGTAGCCGATCGTGTCGCGGAAAAACGTGTTCTCGTGCTCCGCGCGCTTGACCGTTTCACCTTTGCCCGGATTGGTGGCCGATAGGATCACCGCGCCATGCAACGCAAGCGCCAGCGTGGTGGTGAAGAAGAAGGTCACCGCCAGCATGTGCGCCGGGTTGTAGTGAAAGTGCAGGTACTGATAGCCGGTGTTGGAAACCCAATCGAGGTGACTGAGGATTCCGTAGGGGAAGCCGTGCCCCCACGCGCCGAGCAGCGCGGGCCGGATCACGACCAGCGAGACGTACGCAAAGATCGCCACAGCGAAGGCGTACGGAACGTGATAACCGATGCCGAGCTTGCGGCAGATTTCGAACTCGCGCAGTGCCCAAGAGACGAACGAGCCGAGCGCGCAGATCGTTACCAGCTGCCAGATGCCGCCGCTCTTCAGCGGCGCGAAGCCGAGGCCATAGCTGAGATCGGGCGGCGCGATGTTGATCTGCCACAAATTCCAGGTTGGACCGAGCGAGGCGCCGTACACCAGCAGCGCAGTGCCGAGCGTTGCAAAGAACATGGTCGTGACGCCGAAGAATCCGACGTAGAACGGGCCGATCCAGAAGTCGAACAGATCCCCGCCGAGCAGCGTGCCGCCGCGTACCCGATATTTTTTTTCGAAACTGAGCATCGACATGACTGGCAATCCTCCGTCCGCGAGCGCTCGTCTTCTCATCGCACCACACGCTTCCGGCAGCGGACCGGGCGCCGGTCCGCCGCCTTCGGCACGTGCGCTAGTCTCCGGCCGACGCAACCCGTTCCGGCAACGGCGAGAACTGCTGAGCAGCAGCCGCCGGGGCCGAGCGCGGGCCTTCCAGCCAGTTGAATCTGTCGGTGCCGAGCAGAACGAAATGAATCAGCAATGCCAGCACGAACAGAAACGTGAACAGCACAACCAGGACCCTGCGTGGGTCGAACAAGAGCCAGATACGCCACATCGTCATTTCTCCTTTGCTGTCGTGTCACACACCTGGGATCGGGTCGGTCAGAGCCACGGGCGCCACTGCCAGACCAGAAAGTGCGCGACGACCGCAATTGCGGTGAAGCCAAGGAAACTGACGATGAAGATCCGGTGGAACTCCCTCGCCTCGTCCTCCGTCAGCCCCGACAGCGACGGTCGTTTTTCTTCAGGCATAAACATCACCTCCAGTTGGGCGGACTTGCCGCAGTTGCCGCGCTCGAGACGGCGCGGCGTCGAGCATTGCGACGGCGCCCGCCGCAACACATCTCTTTGCACGGAGCACTCATGCGGGCTCCTGCTCACGCGAGGGACTGGCCTGGACACGCGCGAGCGTCACGCTCGCCTCCCCTGCCCGTCGCGAAGCCCGCTCCGCTGCGTCGCGTAGACGCTTGGCCGCGGAGATGCGCACCAGCACCGGGTGCTCGTCGACCAACTTGTCGAGCGCCGCACGCGCATCGTCGTCCCATCGTAATTCCTGATGCATGCGGGACGGCGTTGGCTCCAGCCGATCGAGCTCGTTGCCCAGCGGCAGAATGTTGAACAGTGCATCGAACAAGGCGTTGCAGACCTCCTGCACCAGGTAGGTCGCGCCCGCATAACCCATGAAAGGTGTGCCCGTGTGGCGACGGATGATCGCGCCGGGGAACGAGGCGGGGATGTACATC
The DNA here is from genome assembly GCA_902826315.1 of uncultured Steroidobacter sp. GTDB lineage: Bacteria > Pseudomonadota > Gammaproteobacteria > Steroidobacterales > Steroidobacteraceae > Steroidobacter. Next base: position 7,622 of record CADEEJ010000098.1, on the reverse strand, counting down.
GAGCGGGCGCGCGCTTCCGCCAGATACATGCGTTCGTTGTAGCTGCCGAACACGATCAGCGGCGGCTGTGCCTGCAGCGCGCTGCGCACAGCTTCGTTGTCGGGTTTGACGCCGGCGCGACGCGACGCACTGAACGTGCATGGCAGCCCCATCTCGGTTTCGAGAAAGTGCCGCACTCCGCGTGCGTAGGTCTCGTTCGCGACGATCGCGAAGCTCGCCGTCGCGAAGAAATCCTGCGTCACGGAGCGCCACAGGTCCCACAGCGGCTTGATCGTGGTGTGCTTCTCGCGCTCGATGAATGGCTCCGGGTCGATGCCGAGCAGCTCGCCGAGTTTGCGCAAGAATTTCGTCGTGCTGTGCATGCCGATGGGCGCTTGCAGATACGGTCGTTCCAGCGACTCGCACAGCGCGCGGCCGAACTCGCGATACAGGCAGACGTTCACTTCCGCGTCCGGCAGCTTGCGGATGTCGGCCAAGTGCGCGCCGAGCGGAAACGTGAGGTTCACTTCGGCGCCGATGCCTTCGACCAGTCGTCGCATTTCGGCGAGGTCGGAGGGCATGTTGAAGGTGCCGTACGCCGGGCCGATGATGTTGACCTTCGGCTTGCGATCCGGTGCGCGCGGTTGCAGCGCCGGGACTTTCTTGTTGCCGTATTGAGTCCACAGCCAGTTCATCGCACGGTCGGCGCTCTGCCACTGATCCTCATCGATCGTGCGCGGCAGGAAGCGCAGGATGCCGGTGCCCTCAGGCGTTACGCCGCCGCCAATCATCTCGGCGATCGACCCCGTGACGACGACGCTCGGCAGCTCCGGATCGAGCGTGCGATGCGCGCGCTTCATCGCCTTCTCGGTACCGTGCTGACCCAGCTCTTCCTCCGACAGTCCGGTGACGACGATCGGCAACTCGTGAGGAGGCAGCGCGTCCGTGTAGTGCAGGACGGAAGTGACCGGCAGGTTCTCGCATCCCACGGGTCCGTCGATGATCACCTGCAGTCCTTTGATCGCCGTGAACACGTAGACCGCGCCCCAGTAGCCGCCCGCACGATCGTGGTCGATGACGAGCATCAGACCATCTCCTCGGACTTGCGCTTGGCCGCCGCCTTGGCGAGCTGGCGCTTGTGCTGCTCGCGAAACTCCGGGCGGTCATGGGGAACGTCCTGCCAGATACCGGCAGCGGCGCCCTCACCCGTGTCCGCGAAGAAGGACTGAAACTCGTCGAAGCGAGCCTGGTTACCGAGAGCCGCGCAAATGACCTGCGCGAGTGAGCCCGCTCCTGCAACGCCGATGAGCGGACGCGCTGAAATCAGATTCGTGAAGTACAGAGCCGGAATCGCCTGCTGCTTCGCCTTTTGCACGACCGGCGTCGTGCCGATCGCCAGGTCCGGTTCGAATTCCTGCATCGCGGCCAGGTCCTGCTCGAGCGAGGCGCGATACTGAACACGCACGCCCTTCCCTTCCAGCCACTCGCGGTCGGCGTTTGACCAAGGAGTCCGCGGGCATGCCGTGCCGACGTAGCGCACGTCCGCACCGCTCTCGATGAGCAGGCGCGCTACCAGCAACTCCGAGCCTTCGTATCCCGACAGCGTGATGCGGCCCTTGATCGGCTTCGCGCTCAAAGCAGCGCGGATCATCGGCAGGCATTTGTCCTTCGCTGCGCCAATCTTTTGTGCAGCGATGCCGCATGCATCGCCCACGGCCTCCAGCCAGGCAGCAGTGCCGTCTGAGCCGACCGGCGCTGAACCGAAAACTTTTCGCCCCGCCGCCTCGAACTCGCGCAGCGATGCTGTGTAGAACGGATGAATCGCCGCCACGGCGGCGCAGTCGAGGGCGGCATACAGCTCGCGCCATTCGCGCGTCGGCACGACCGGCCCCGCTGCAAGCTCGAGCGGATCGAGCAGCATGCCGATGGTGACAGGATCGACCGGGAACATCTCGCCGAGCAGCGTGATTGTCGGCCGCGCAGTTCGTCCGCTGCGTGGCGCCTGGACCGGCCCTTTTTCCGCTTCGGCGCGTGCGTACTTGAGCATCGCTGCAGCGAGCACATCCTTGGCTTCGGCATGCGTCGGCACACCGAATCCGGGCACGTCGATGCCGATGATGCGCACGCCGTTGATCTCTTTCGGCAGGATCTTCAGCGGCACACCGGAGGCCGTCGGCACGCAGAGATTGATGACGACGACGGCGTCGTAATGCTCGGGATCGGCAAGCTTGAACACCGCTTCGCGGATGTCCTCGAACAGCTTGCCGGTGACGAGCGTCTCCGAATTGAACGGCACATAGCCCACGCTGCGACGCGCGCCGTAGAAATGCGAAGTGAACGTCAGCCCGTAGACACAGCAGGCCGAGCCGCAAAGCACGGTAGCGGTACGACGCATGCGCAGTCCGACTCGCAGCGAGCCGAACGCGGGACACATGCTCTGCGGCTGATCGTGCGGACCGACCGGGTAGTCGGCCGCGTACTGTGCCAACACCTCGCTCTTGCCGGCAGCCGCGGCAGCTTGCGCAAGTTGCTGCTTGCCGCCGTGACAGCCAAGACCATCGCGCGGCGGCTCGGGCGTTTGGGGCGAGACGGGTTCCATGACAGCGAGTGCCGGCTACGCGTTGTCGTAGATGACTTCGAGAGACGGCTTACGAGCGGCAGCGCCCGGACCGCACATGTCTTCGATCGTCGCTGGATCGAGCTTCACGCCGCGTCCGACCGCCTCGCCCTTAAACAATCCCAGCAGGCCATCCTGCGTGAGCGGTCGCGGGCGCACCGGCGGAGCGTCCGCGACGTTGGTCGCAAGCTCCCCGAAGAGCGGACCCCAGCTGCCCCCCGGCAGTCCGATGATTTCGTAGTTGGCGCTCTTGCGCCGGATCTCGTCGTGCGCCGGGATCGATGCGAGCACCGGAATTCCAACCGTGCTAGCGAACGCCTGCGCTTCGCCGGTGCCATCGTCCTTGTTGATCACCATGCCGGCGACGCCGACATTGCCGCCAAGGTTGCGGAAGTAATCGACGGCCGAGCAGACGTTGTTCGCCACATAGAGCGACTGCAGATCGTTGGAGCCAACGACGATGACCTTCTGGCACATGTCGCGCGCGATCGGCAGGCCGAACCCGCCGCACACGACGTCACCGAGGAAGTCGAGCAGCACGTAGTCGAATCCCCAGTCATGGAAGCCGAGCTTCTCGAGCAGCTCGAAGCCGTGAATGATCCCGCGCCCGCCGCAGCCGCGGCCGACCTCAGGACCGCCCAGCTCCATCGCGAAAACACCGTCGCGCTTGAAGCAAACGTCGCCGATGCGCACCTGCTCGCCGGCGTTCTTTTTCTTGGCCGAGGTCTCGATGATCGTCGGGCAGGCGCGGCCACCGAACAACAGTGAAGTCGTATCGCTCTTGGGGTCGCAGCCGATGAGCAGCACCTTCTTGCCGAGCTGCGCCATCATGTAGGAGAGATTCGCGAGCGTGAAGCTCTTGCCGATACCGCCCTTGCCATAGATTGCGATGACTTGCGTCGCGCGCTTCGCTGCGCCTTCCGGCACCGGATCCGGCTCGACTGCCGCTTCAGCGCGCAGCGCCGTGAGACGGTCGTGCTGGGTGTGCAAGGCAGCGGCAGTTGCGTTACTCATGCAGTGGCTCTCCAGTCGAGAATCATCTTGAGACAGGAGCGATCGTCGAACGCCGTGCGGTACGCCGAATCGGCACTCGCAGCGGGCTGGCGATGCGTGATCAAGCCATCGAGCGAAAGCTCACCCCTCGCTGCGAGGTCGCGAACCGCGAGCAAGTCCGCTTCGCGCCATTCGGCCGCAACTCGCAGGCGCGTCTCGCGCATGAAGGCCGGTGCGAATGCGAAGTTGAGCGGCTCGCTGTAGAAACCGGCGAGCACGATTTCCCCGCCTGCAGCCTGGCGCGCGATCAGTTGATCGAGGATGTTGCTGTCGCCGCTGACGTCGTAGATCGCGCGGTAGTCGCGACGCGAATCTGCGGCGGGATCGATTACGGTGTAGCCGACGGCGCCGGTGGCACGCTGCGGATCTTGCTCCCACACGACGGGTGTCGCGCCCGCATGCACCGCGAGTCGTGCCAGCAGTCTGCCGAGTACGCCGTGCCCAACGATCAAGTCAGGCAGTCGCGCGCCCTCGGCCGACAAACAGTGATGCGCAGTTGCAGCCAGCGCGAGCAATACCGCACGTTCGCCGAGATCCACGTCGATCTGAATCGCGCGCGCACCGGGCACGACCAGGCGCGACGCCGCGCCACCGAACAATCCTCGAATCGGTCCGAAGCAGCGCGCGCCGGGCACGAACACGTGCTCACCGACGCGGTGCCCCGAACGTGTGCCGGCGCTGCGAATGCGTCCAACCGATTCGTAGCCTGGGACCAGCGGATAGCCGAGGCCCGGGAACGGTGGCATGCGCCCGCTCCATAAGAGCTTTTCGGTGCCAGTGCTGATTCCGCTCCAGTCGATATCGACGACGACGTCGTCATCGCCCGCTTCGTTCAAGTCGACGCGGACCATCTCCAGTTGCTGCGGCTGGCGGAGCACGATCGCGAGCGCGCTGGCGTGCGGCGAACTGGGATTCGAAGAGGTGCCTGGTTGCATGGAGGCGGGACTTTTAGAGTCGATGCTGCAGCGCTACTGACCTCGACTGTCAAGATACTCTGACTATCGATGATGTCAACTTGCATTAACACTTTGGCCGCCCTTACGACCGACTACAACCCGTACCTGGAGCGGCCGGCGCGTAATCAGCTCGCGGACGTCGTCGAAGCCGGCGTCCTGAATGAGCCGCGACAGAGTGGTCGCCGTCCGCGGATGGCCCGAACCCATTGCCAGCAAGTACCAGCCGAAATAGGCGGCACCAACGCGCGCGGCGCCGGTGGTGCCGGCGAGCGGCTCCGCCACGATCAGGCTCCCGCCGTCTTCCAACGCTGCATGCACTGCAGTGAGCAGTCGTCGGACGGGAGCGTCGTCGTGGTCGTGAACGACCCGTACCAGGGAGATCAGGTCGGCGCCGCGCGGCAGTTCATCCAGCAGGAAATCGCCGCCGATCGCGCTGACCCGGTCATCGACGCCCGCCAAGTTCAGCTTCTTGCGCGCACGCTGCGCAACCGCCGGCAGGTCGAACACCACACCACGCAAATGCGGGTTGCGCTTTGCTGCGGCGATGGCGAATGACCCCTCGCCGCCGCCGATATCCATGAGACAGCGATGAGGTTTCATCGAGTACGCGTGCAGCACATCCTCGGCAACCAGCGTCTGGGACTGAGTCATGAGTTGCGAGTACTCAGCGACGTCGGCATCGCCGAGTGCGGTGGGCTTCGGCGCCTTGGCATAGGCCCAGAACTGCGACAGCTGAGTCGACGCACGGTCACCGCTAAGCAGCGCGACGGGGTCTGCAAGGTCCGCATAGAGCATGCGGTGATGCTCCACCATCGCGAGCACGCCGCGGTTGCCTAGCAGTGCCGCTCCATGAGGGCCGAGGCCGATGCGATCTGGCGCGCGCTGCTCGAGCAAGCGGAGTGCAATCGCGGCGTTGACGAGACGGGCCATTGCAACGGAGGGGATGCCCACCGACTGCGACAGCTCGTCGATACTCTGAACGCGGGCCTTCAAACGCTCGAACAGCCGCAATTGGACGCAGGCGAGCAAAGTCTGCGAATAAACGAACCCGGCGCACAGATCGAAAAGCTGGCTGGCGCGGCGTTGGGCGATCGGCCGGGTCAGCGGAAATCGCGCTGCCCAGGCCTGAAATTCGTCGCTGCTCAGCAGGCTGTCACGCCAGGCTTTCCATCGATCGCGCCACCTCACCCGCTCGTCCGACATGATCGCGGCAGCGCCGGGTTGAGGACGCTCAGGCAGCGGGCCGCGCCAACTTTCGCGGAACGAGCCGCGACGATTCAGTGCTGACATGCGCGCGCAACTCAGCGGCGCCCGCGCAAGCCGGAACAGCGTCGATCGCCGAAGTGACTAGTTGCTCCAACCGCTGCAGAGCACCTGCAACGCCGAGTTGCGCAACGGCGCTCGGCCGGCCTAATGCGGCGTCCTTACCCACGGGCTTGCCGAGCTCTGCGTCGTCGCTCGCCACGTCGCGCAAGTCGTCGGCAACCTGATAGGCCTCGCCCATGTATTCACCGAACGCGTGCCACACGCTGCCCTCGGCGCCGCTGGCGACTGCGCCGGCCACGGCGGCAGCTGCAAAAAGCCCACCGGTCTTTGCGCGGTGATAGGAGGACAGTTCAACCTCGGGCTCGCACTCCCAAGCCTGGCCGGCGACGATGCCACCCGGCATGCCTGCGCCGCGTGCGATCGTGCGCAAGAGCATCGGCAGTACAGTGCGGCTCGCGTCCCCCGCTCCGGCGAGTGCTTGGAATGCCAGGACGATCAGCGCGTCCCCGGCGAGTATCGCGAGCGGCTCGCCGAATGCGCGGTGCAGCGATGGTCGTCCCCGTCGCATGGCGGCATCGTCGAAGCATGGAAGATCGTCGTGGACGAGGGATGCGCAATGCAGAAACTCAATCGACACCGCGGCCAACACCGCGTCTGCCGTCACCCTGCCGGCGCATGCCTGAGACACCGCCACGCAAAGCCGGGGTCTGATGCGAGCCCCGCCAGGAAACACCGCGTAGCGGACAGCGGCCGTGAGACGCGGCGGGCTCCCAAGCCCGATGTTGCGAGCAATCGCTCGCTCCAGAGCCGTCTCGATTCGCGTTGCAGCGTCCACTGGGCCGCCTGTGTATCGATTGATTGACTCTCTTGAGTGTCATGGACTATAGACACCTCATGGCAAGGGGTCAACGTTCGGGGATGCCACCGTGCCCGCGCGGCGCGTAGTCATCGTCGGCGCCGGTGTTGGTGGCATGGCGACCGCGGTGGCCTTGGCAGCCCGAGGGATCAAGGCCGTTGTGCTCGAGCGCGCCAGCACGCCGGGCGGCAAGTTACGGGAAGTCTCGGTCGGCGGCGTACACATGGATGCTGGACCCACAGTGTTCACGCTACGCAGAGTGTTCGACGGTTTGCTCGCCGAGGCAGGACTCCTCCTCTCGGATCATCTGCGCTTGCGGCGCGCCGATGTTCTCGCACGCCACGTCTGGCCCGACGGCTCTGCGCTCGACTTGTTTGCAGATCCCAATAAGTCGGCTGAGGCGATCGGGATATTTGCCGGTGCAGCGGAGTCGCGGCGCTTTCTCGCGTTCATGCGCGAAGCGCAGCGCGTGTACTCGATGCTCGATCGTCCGTACCTACACGCCGCAAAGCCGACGCCGTTTTCTTTAACCGTCGACATCGCCAGACGCAATGCAACCGACCTCTTGCACCTGCGGCCGTTCAGTCTGCTGTGGAAGGAGCTCGGCCGATACTTTCGCGATCAGCGGCTGCGCCAATTGTTCGGACGCTATGCCACCTACTGTGGCTCTTCACCGTTCCTGGCACCTGCCACGCTGATGCTGATCGCTCACGTCGAGCGCGATGGCGTGTGGCTGGTCGAAGGCGGCATGTATCGCATCGCTGAAGTGTTGAGTGCCGCCGCGGTGGCACGTGGCGCAGAGTTGCTGTTCAACGCCGAGGTCAAGGAGATTGTGATCGAGCACGGACGGGCCGCGGGCGTGCTGCTCGCAGACGGCGAGCGAATCGCCGCCGAC
>CADEEJ010000097.1:14961-16753 GCA_902826315.1 uncultured Steroidobacter sp. | reverse complement strand
TATGACGGCAAAGATCATCGACGGCAAAGCCATCGCAGACCGCCTCCGTGCGGAATACCGGCTGCGCGTCGATGATCTCAAGTCGCGTCACGGCGTGACGCCGGCGCTCGCCGTCGTTCTGGTCGGCGACAACCCGGCGTCGCGCTCGTACGTGCGCGGCAAGATCGCAGGCTGCAAGCAGGTCGGCATCCGCTCGGAGCTGATCGAGCTGCCGGTAAGCGTCAGCGAAAGCGAGCTGCTGGCGCGCATCCAGGCGCTGAACGAGGATCCCGCCATTAACGGTATCCTCGTGCAGCTGCCCTTGCCGCCGCACATTCGTGTCGCGAGCGTCGTCGAGCAGATCTCCGTCGAGAAGGACGTCGACGGCTTTCACCTCTACAACATGGGCGGGCTCGTCACCGGCAACACGGTGTTCTCGCCATGCACGCCGTACGGCGTGCAGAAGATTCTCGAGATCGAGCGGATCCCGGTCGAAGGTCGCAATGTCGTGGTCGTCGGCGCGAGCAACCTGGTCGGCAAGCCGACCGCGTTGATGTTGATGCAGCAGGAGGCGACGGTCTCGATCTGCCACATCAAGACGCGCGACCTCGGTCAGTACACGCTGCTCGCCGATATCCTCGTCGTCGCTGCGGGCGTACCGAACTTGATCGTGCCGCAGATGGTGCGCACCGGTGCCGTCGTGATCGACGTGGGCTTCAATCGTTTGCCGGACGGCCGCATCGTCGGCGACGTGGACTTCGACAGAGTGAAAGAGAAGGCGTCGTACATCACGCCCGTGCCGGGCGGCGTCGGCCAGATGACCGTCACGATGCTCCTGCACAACACGATCCTGTCGGCGGAGCGCATGGCCAGCGGCAACTTTGTCGCTCGGTTCGCTGCCGCTCAGGCACTGGCCTGACTCACTTCACCTGGTACTCGATCCGGTAGATGTCTGCGCGGCCGCGGCCGTTCTCGTGCTCGGACGTGAAGTAGAGCACTCCCGGCTCATGCGGCGAGATCGACGGCCCGAGCGTCCACGCTCCTTGCTTCTGCGAATTCACAGCTACGGGTAATCGCTTGCGCGGCTGGAACGTGCCGTCGCGGAACTCCGCGACGTACAGCGCGACTGCGTCGCCTGCGAATTGTCCGGATGTGTAGACGATGGAGACGCCGTCGTGCAGGAACGTCGCGTCGAAATCTTCGTCGGGTGTGTTCAGCGCTGCCAGGTTCTCGATCTTGCCCCAGCCGTCACCGCTGCGACTAGCAATGAACAGGTCGTGCTTGCCGCGGCCGCCATGCCCATCGCTCGCGAACATCAGCCGCTTGCCGTCGGCAGAGACGACAGGCGCCCATTCATCGCCCGCGGAGTTGATGGCCGCGCCCACATTCTTGGCCGTGCCATAACGTCCAGTGCGCGGGTCGAACGGCGCGAAATAGATGTCGTCCTTGCCGAAGCCACCATCGCGATTGGAAAAGAAATAAACGCCGGAGCCATCCGCTGCAAACGAGGGATCGAAGTCGTTCGCGGCTGAATCGAAGGAGACGGCATGCGGCTCGCTCCAGCCGGTCGCGGAGCGCTCGCTCTCGTAGATGTCCCAACCGCCGGCTCCATCGTTCCAGCCAATCGCGCCCCACAGCATGCGTTGGCCGTCGGGGCTGAAAGTGATGCGCACTTCCGATTTCGGTGTAGAGACGACGTCAGGCAGCCAGAGCTGCGCGGGACTGATCAACACCAAGGCACAAGCAAACGGTGCGGCTTTCATGAGCCGCTAGATTAGCTTCAGCGACCGCCTTCCGCGCGCCACTGTTGTTC
>CADEEJ010000097.1:12935-14861 GCA_902826315.1 uncultured Steroidobacter sp. | reverse complement strand
ACCGGAGCAATCGTGCCGAGCGCGCCACCGGTCGGACCCCCGAGGTCGGCACCCTTCACGGGATTCTCCTTGCTCTCGGTGGCGTTGTTGCTGAGGTTAGGATGGCCCGCATCGGCGATCAGCCGCTCGCGCGTCTTGTCCGAGACCACGAGATTGATGTCCGCATCCTCGTAGCCGAGTGCTCGGGCGGCTCGATACGCCCGCTCGGCAGCATCGGTGCTGGTGAACAACGCGGTGACGTGCCGCGACTCGTCGAGCTGAGGTTTCGTAGCCATGCCCATGAAACGCAAGCTCGCCGGCCTTCGTTCCTTGCGGCATCATGCGCACCTTGCAATTTGGGGAGATTGCTCATGCGCCCATTCGTCCTCGCGGCCTGTTGCATCCTGGGCCTGGTCATTCATGCAGACCTGGCCGGTGCAGCGGCCGAGCCGCAGCCGCCGAAGGTTGCGCCGGCGCCGCCGCGACAGGAAGGCGATGGGCCGTATTCGCAGCTCATCCTGCGTAACGCGACCGTGATCAACGGCACCGGCGCGCCGGCGTTCGGCCCGGCCGATATCGTCATCGCCGGCAATCGCATCGTGCAGGTCATGTCGGTGGGCTCGCCCGGCGGCGTCAAGGAAGCGCCGAATCGCCCGAAGCTCGCCGCGGGCGGACGCGAGATCGATCTGCGCGGTCACTACGTGATGCCCGGGCTCGTCGACATGCACGCGCACATCGGCGGCGAAGAGCAGGGCGTGCCCGCAACCTATGTCTACAAGTTGTGGATGGGTCACGGCATCACTACGATCCGCGACCCGGGGTGCGGCAACGGCGTCGAGTGGTGCGTCAGCGAAGAGAAGCGCAGCGAGCGCAACGAGATTACGGCGCCGCGCATTTTCCCCTATGCCTGGTTCGAGCCGCAGACGCCGCTGACGAAGCCGGAGGAAGGGCGCCGCTGGGTGCGCGACGTCAAGGCGAAGGGCGCGATCGGCTTGAAGTGCTTCGGCTATCGTCCCGACGTACTCGAAGCGGTTTTCGACGAGCTCAAGAAGCAGGGCATGCGCAGCGCTTGTCATCACGCGCAGCTCGACGTCACCCGCGTCAACGTCCTTACGACCGCGCGCTGGGGACTGACGACGATGGAGCACTGGTACGGTTTGCCGGAAGCGCTGTTCGACGATCGCACGGTTCAGAACTATCCGCCGGCGTACAACTACAACAACGAGCAGGATCGTTTCGGCCAGGCCGGCCGGCTGTGGAAGCAGGCCGCGGCACGCGGCAGCGAGAAATACGAGTCGGTGATCAAGGAGCTGCTCGGGCTCGACTTCACGCTCGACCCGACGTTCACGATCTACCTGGCGTCACGCGATCTGATGCGCGCGCGACGCGCCGACTGGCACGAGGAATACACGCTGCCGCAGCTGTGGGATTTCTACACGCCGAACCGCGACAACCACGGCAGCTTCTTCTTCGACTGGGGCAGCGAGGACGAAGTCGCGTGGCGCGAGAACTACCACCTGTGGATGGCGTTCGTGAACGACTACAAGAATCGCGGCGGCCGCGTCACGGTCGGCTCGGACTCGGGATTCATCTATCAGCTGTACGGCTTCGGCACGATCCAGGAGCTGGAGCTGCTGCGCGAGGCGGGCTTCCATCCGCTCGAAGTGCTGCGCTCCGCGACACTGAACGGCGCGCAAGCGCTCGGCGCCGCCGACCGCATCGGCACCGTCGAGCCCGGTAAGCTCGCCGACCTCGCGGTGCTCGAAGAGAACCCGCTCGCGAATCTCAAGGTGCTGTACGGCACCGGCCACATCCGCCTCGGCGACGACGGCAAGTCGCATCGCGTCGGCGGCGTGAAATACACGATCAAGGACGGCATCGTGTACGACGCCAAACGCCTGCTGGCCGACGTCCGCACGCTGGTCGCGGAAGAGAAGCGCAAACGCG
>CADEEJ010000097.1:5763-12835 GCA_902826315.1 uncultured Steroidobacter sp. | reverse complement strand
ACGAAGGTCTGATCCTTGCGCTCGTGTGCCGCGCTGGTCATGCAGAACATGCGGAAGTGCGCGGCGAAGCCTGGAACCTTCGGCACCTCTTGCGCACGCACGCAGCGATGAGAGGTGCAGAACCGGACGACTTGCGTCGGATCTTCGCGCAGGCGCCGCGCACTCTCCAGTGCAAGCACGTTCGTGGGATCGGAAACGACTTCGCTGCCGCGTATCGTCGAGACGACGCGATTCTGCGTAGTCAGCGCGACGCTCGACGTCGAACCCAGCGGCGCGAGCGGCGACAGCTCGACCGCTTCGAAGTCAGTGGCCGCTGCAAGTAGATGCGAATCCAACTCCACCAGCGTGCGTTGATCGATGTACGAAAGCTGGACGAACCGATCGCGCTCCCATTGCTCGGTGAGCGCGCGGGGAGTGCGGTGTTCGGCGCGCTCACGCAGGGCGCTCAGCAGCAAGGACCAGACTTCCGAGGCCGGCATGCCGCGCGCGAGCGCCGCGTAAGCAGCTTCGCCGACGCCTGCAGTTGCCCAGGAGTGGTCTTTGGTATCCATGACGGTGGATACCGTACACCGTCATCGAGCCAAATTCATTCGGCGCGGATCACCACCGACTCGGCCGAGCGTTGTGCCGGTCCGTGATACACGGCTTCGACATTGTTGCCGTCGGGATCGAGCAGGAAGGCTGCGAAGTACCCCGGATGATATTTGCGCTCGCCGGGGGCGCCGTTGTCCCGCCCGCCGGCTGCGAGCCCGGCCTCATGGAAGCGCTTCACGGCCTGCTGGTCGCGGGCTTGAAACGCGAGGTGCACGTGGCTTGCGGACTGACGAGCGTCGCCCAGCGCATCGATCCACAGCTCATCGCATTGGAGGTGAGTGTCGTCATCCGCGGCAATTGGCTTGTCGAGCGCGCCGAGCACGGCGCGATAGAAGCGCTTCGTGGCGCTGAGATCCCGCGCCCGAAGGTGAACGTGGTCGACCAGTCGTCCTATGTGCCACTCGGGCATAGGCTGCTCCGCAATTGAGAACGCCGGCGCAGAACACCGGCGCTGTGTGACATCAGGCCAAGATCCAACCTACCGCCGCTCTACTGCTCCTCGGCAGTCATCATGCGGTCGTGGCCGGCCTGGATCTCAGCGGCAGTCAGCCTGCCGTTGTGGTCCTTGTCCATCTTCTCGAACATTTTCTTCGAGCCGGCTTCGTGCTCAGCAGCCGAGATCGTGCCGTCGCTATCCGTGTCGATCGCTTTGATCTTCGCAGAGGCAGACTTCATCGGCTTGGAGTCGGAGTACTTGCTGTCCGAGCTGTCGGAGTGGGCGGTCGGCATGTCCTTGTGGCCCGCGTCCATCTCCTTGGCCGTGACGATGCCGTCGCCGTCCGCATCCATCTTCTCGAACATCTTCTTCGCGCCGGCCGCGTGTTCCGTTGCCGAGACGCTGCCATCCTGGTCCGTGTCCATCATCTTGACTTCGGACTGACCCGAGCCGCCGCCGGCGTAGGCGCCGGTCGCGAGCGCGAGGCCGCCGATCGCGCACCACATCGTGGACATTTTCATGGCGTTGCTCTCCATACGATTGCAGGTATGGAGGCAACGCCATCGCGATCGAGCGAGTTCCGGCGGAGCGGCCCGCGTCGGACGATGTCCTAACGCTTGCCGGCCAGCTCCTTCAGCAGCACGTACCAATGCGTGAGCTCGCCGTAAAACGATTCAACCGGCAGCCGCTCGTTCAATCCGTGGCTGAAAGAGTCGCTCGCTTTGATGAGCGAGCCGGAGACGCCATACGTCGGAATGCCTGCGGAACGAAACACCGCGCCGTCGGTGGCCCACGGCACCATGCCAGGCACGACCGGCAATCCGGGATAGCGTGCGTGCGCTGCCTTGGTCAGGGCCGCCAGCACGTCGCGGCGAAGCGGTGAAGCGTCAGCGGGCGGAGTGCTACCCAGGAAGCGCACGTCGACCTTCTTGCCGACGAGTTCCTGCAGCTTCGTCTTGACCTCTTCAGGGCTCGTGCCAGGGAAGATGCGGCAGCTCACCGTCGCGGTCGCGGTCTGCGGCAACGCGTTCGAAGCGTGTCCACCGCGCAGCATCGTCGCGACACAAGTCGTGCGCGTCTTACCCACTTCCGTCGGCACGGCGGCGATCGTGGCAGCGGCTGCTTCGTCCTTGGGATTTGCAGCGAAACGCGTCATCGCTTCGCCGAGCGGACCTGCGGTCACGGGACCGGTGGCTTTGAAGCTGCCCAGAGTCCAGTCGTTGGTCATCACCGGGAAGCGATACGCCTGCATGGCCTTCAATGCATCGGCGAGCTCGTAGATCGCATTGTCCGCGCGCGGTGCCGAGCTGTGGCCGCCTGGATTGCGCACGGTCAGCTCGTACGTGGCAGAGATCTTCTCCGCGCCGACGAAGCTCAGGTACTGAGGCTTGCCGGTGGTCTCGTCCAGCTGCCCGCCGCCGTCGTCGCTGTTCAGCGCGTACTCGGCATCGGTCAGTGCGCGCTGCTTCGTGGCCAGGTCCGACGTCGTGAGCATGCCGGTCTCTTCGTCGCCGCTGAACGCGATGATCAGGTCGCGCGTCGGCACAAACTTCTCGCGCTTCAGGCGCAGGAACGTCGTCGTGAGAGTCGTCACGCCCTGCTTGTTGTCGAGCGTTCCGCGACCGAAGAAGTAGCCGTTTTCCTCGATCAGCGTGAACGGATCGCGCTGCCATTCCTCCGGCTTCGCAGTGACGACGTCCATGTGTGCGAGCAGCAGGATCGGCTTGCCGCCGCGGCCGCTGCCGCGATAGCGCACGACGAGCGAGGCAGTCTCGCCGAGCGGCAGGATGTGGATGTCTTCCTCGGGGAAGCCGGCTGACCGGAAGCGTTCGGCCAGGTATTGCGCCATCGCCGGCACCTGGCCGAGCCCCTCGGAAGTGCGGAATGCGATGACCTTCTCGAAGATCTCGCGCGCTTCCTTACGGACTGCTTCGGGGGTCGGGTCCTGCGCGGCGAACGCGCCAGGAACGCAGAGAAACGCGGTGCAAGCGAGAGCGGTTGTGATTTTTCTCATGGGCGGCAAGCCTATCGGCCCGCCGCGCACGCGGCAAGGATCAGTTGATCGCGTGCAGCGTCGATTGCTTGACCGGCCGCCGTCGGACGGCCGACGGCGTATAGCCGAGGATACGATGCATGTGGCGGGCGAGATGACTCTGATGCGCGAAGCCGGTCGCCAGCGCGACTTCCGCGATCGACAGCTTGTGATTGCGCAGGAGCAGCTGCGCGCGTTCGACGCGACGGCGCAGTACATATTCATATACAGGCACGCCGGTCGAGTTGCGGAACAACGTCTTCAGGTGCGAGACGCTCATCCCCGCGATCTCGGCGATCCCCGGCAGCGACAGCTTGCTCGCGAGGTTGTCTTCGATGTGCGCGATGACGCGCTCCAGTCTCGTGTGCGTCAATCCGCCGCGGACTTCGCGCATCGGCAGCGAGCCGCGATAGTGACGCTGCAGGAGTCGGGCGGCGAGCGCGACACCGAGACTGTCGCGCAGCAACGGTCCGCCCGCGAGATTCGAATCGATGTCGGCCTTGAGCGTCCAGCCGATGTGCTCGATGACCGGATCGCGCATCTGGAAGCGGTCGGCGATCGCGATGTCGCGCGGATCGCGGTCGAGCCGCGCGGCGACCTCCCGCAACAACTCGTCCGGCACGCACATGACGAGCGCCATGCTGTCCTGTTTCATTTCCCAGCTGGAAGCGGTGCGGGCGGGGATGATGTCCAGGTCGCCTGCCACTTCGCGGCCATGATGAACGACACCGTCGCGCGTACAGCGAACTTCGACGGAGGCCCCGAGGTGCATGCACACGAGCGCGTACGGCATCTCGCTGATCTCGGTGAGCCCGGCCGTGAACGTGCTCACCCACGCCTTGATCTGCATGACGCAGATGTACTGCGGCAGCGTGGCGACTACTCGCCCCTTTCGGACTCGAATGTCGGAGCTCAGGGACCGGCGACGACTCGTTCGAGCGTCCGCCGCGCCATCACCGCGTGCCGTTTATCGCCGGCGAGGCCGGACGTTCCGAGCGTGACACCGTAGAACACAGCCCAACCTTTTGCACGGCGCCACGTGGCGTCGCTGACACCGTTGCAAGCGCGCATCGCATTCTCGCGCGCCTTGCTCTCGCCGAAATTCATCCACAACGTCGCGAGGTCCGTGGCGCGATCGCCGCGACTCATGTCGCCCCAGTCGATCACGCCAGTGATCACGCCGTCGTCGTCGACCAGCAGATTGCCGCCGTGCAGATCGCCATGCAGCCACGTCGGCTCGACATCGACCGGCGTGTCGATGGCTTCCTGGTAGACGCGGACGACGTCGTCGTTGAGCAGCGTGGTCTGCTCTTCAAGGCGGCGGATTCTCACCGCGATCTGCTCGGCTCGTTCGCGCAGCGGCACGCCGCGATAAGGATTCAGCGGAGCGTTCGCCGGTGCCGGCCGGTGCAGCGCGCAGAGGAACGCCGCCATGCGCTCAGCCTGATCGACGCGCGGCTCGCACAGATCGGCGTTACGCCCGCGCAGCCACGGCACGATGCTCCAGCGCGAAGGATAGTTTTCGGCCGGCCGGCCGACGCGGACCGGCGCCGGCACGGCGATCGGCAACAGCGGCGCGAGTTGCGGCAACCAATCCTGCTCGTGCTCGATCAGCTTCGTCACCGCGACCCGTCGCGGCATGCGCACGATGAGCTCGCTGCCGAGCCGGAACATCGCGTTGTCCCAGCCGGAGTCGATTGTCTGCAACGGCAGATTCGCCAGGTCGGGATGCTGTGCGCGCAGGAGCGAGCGGACCAACATCTCGTCGATTGCGATGTCGGACTCGGGCTTGCTGTGATGGATGACGGGTGCGGCCACCGGCGCGAATTCTAGCGCACGGCCGCGACGATCGTCGTTCGTTGCGGCACCGGCAGAGAGGAGGGCGCCTGGAAGTGGCGCGGCTCGCGGTCTTCTGCGACATGCCGGCAGCTTGGCGGCATTGAACTGTGCGTGCCAGGCCCCATACTGCCCGCATGCGCCTCAGCCGCCGGTTCCTCTCTGCAATCGCATTGCTGGGACTCCTCCACGTCTACATCGGTCTACGTTTGTTGCCGCCGCTTCCGTTCGGCGCCGCGGGTGAGATCATCGGCTCGCTCGCCTTGGTTGCGTCATGTCTGTTGATGCCGCTCGCTGTGTTCGCGCGATCGGCGCGCGATCCGAAGTGGTCGGACCGGCTTGCGTGGATCGGACTGACGACGATGGGACTGTTCTCTTCGCTCCTCGTCTTCACGCTGCTGCGTGACATCGTGCTGTTGATCGCCAGTGCGTTCATGGCTGCGCCGCAGATGCTGTCCTTCGAGCGGCTCACTGCGCTCGCGACGCTCGTGATCGCCGTGCTAGCGACGCTGATCGGCCTGTTCAATGCGCGCCGCCGCGCGGCGGTGGTCGACGTCGACGTGCCGGTCGCGAATCTGCCGGTCGAGCTGCACGGCTTCTCGATCGCGCAGATCAGCGACGTGCACGTCGGGCCGACGATCAAGTTTCAGTACGTCGACGCCATCGTCGATGCCGTGAACGGTCTGGATGCCGACGTGATCGCGGTGACCGGGGACATGGTCGATGGCAACGTGCGGCAGCTCGCCGCGCACGTGGCGCCGCTGTCGCGCCTGCGTTCGCGCCACGGCACGTACTTCGTCACCGGCAATCACGAGTACTACTCGGGCGCGCAGGCGTGGACGCAGGAATTCCAGCGTCTGGGCATGCACGTGCTGCTGAACGAGCACGTCGTGCTGACTCATCGCGATCGTCAGATCGTCGTCGCCGGTGTTACGGACTACAGCTCACATCACTTCGACCCGAGTCATCGCAGCGATCCTGCAGTGGCGATGCAGGGTGCGCCCGCAAGCGCGGCCGTGAGGATCCTGCTCGCGCATCAGCCTCGCTCGGCAGCAGCGGCGGCGGAAGCCGGCTTCGACTTGCAGCTGTCGGGACACACGCACGGCGGCCAGTTCTGGCCGTGGAATCACTTCGTGCGCTTCCAACAACCGTTCACGGCGGGCCTGAATCGCCTGAAGAACCTGTGGGTGTATACGAGCCGCGGCACCGGCTACTGGGGCCCGCCGAAACGCTTCGGCGCGCCGTCGGAGATCACGCGGATAAGGCTCGTGCCGGCGTAGAGCGGAAGAGTCTTACTTCTCTATCCTGTATTCGATGCCCGCTCTCGTATCGTCCGGCCCGCGCTGCGTCTGCAACGCCAGCTCATCCGACAACTTGTAGCGCAGCGTGACGACATCGCCCGGCTCGAACAGACCGACGCCGTAGCTCAGATACAAGCGCGGCGACAGGTACTGGCCGACCGTCAACGCCGCGCCGCCGATCATCTCGTCATCCTTCACGCTCAGCTCGTCCACGCCGAGTCGTTTGCCCAGGCTCTTCGCGAGCAGTCCGCCGCCGGCGGCACCGAGAGAGCGCGCGGCGGTCTGCATGGCGCCCGCTTCGTTGTCGCCAGCGCCGATCTCATCGATTGGCTTGCCCGCCACGAGGTACGACAGTGCATTCGACTGACTCATCGGCGGATCGGAAAACACTGTCAGCTCCGGTGCTTTCGCGTTGCCGCGAATGCGCAGGCCGGCTGTCACAGCTTCGACCGTGCGCGTCGCTTCGATATTGAGGTTCGGACTGTCGAGCGGCGTCCACGCGTACAAGAGTTGGCCGCGCTGGATCGTGAGGTCCTGGCCATACGCCTTGTATTTGCCGGCGACGCGGACCTCGCCGGAGCCGAGCGTCGGTTGGCCGGGGCTTTCGCGCACCTGGAGATTCCCGGCCACGTTCGCCTGCAGTCCGAAGCCGGTCAGATCGACCTTGTCGCCGATCTTGACCGTGATGTCCGCATACACGGGCGCCTTCGCCGCTTCCTCTTCGCGAGTCTGCGCATCGACGACGATCACGTCCGACGACGCGGCCTGCGCCTTTTCGCCGCCGCGCGGCAGTTTTTGCAGGTTGATCGTCGCCTCCGGAATCGCGACCTGGCCGGTGAGTGTCACGCGCTCCGCGGTCCGCACGAGATTCAG
>CADEEJ010000097.1:0-5663 GCA_902826315.1 uncultured Steroidobacter sp. | reverse complement strand
GCGCATTGCCGAGAGCGAGCGGCAGATTCGCGAGCGAGTAGCTCGCGCGAATCGCGCCGTCCGATTGCAACGCACCTGCTGCGCACAGTTCGATGCGTCCGTCGACCAGGCACGCCTGCGATATCTCGGCGGTGTTCTTGCCGAGCACGATGTTCGCCGGCTCGCGCAACGCCAGGCGCGCCGCGTCTTTGACGTTGACGACGAGATTCTGCAAAGAGCCTGACCAGCCTTCGTCCGTGCGCGCACCCTGCAGGTCCAACTCGAGCGCCAGCGGCTGGCCGTTCACGCGCAGCGCGAGGCGATGGGATTTCGGTGCGCCGCTTGCCTGCGCTCGCACCGTGTCGAACTCGAACCCGGCGGCCGTCAACTTCGTGAGCTCGACGCTGATCGAGCCTTGCGGGTTACGCGGGTCGGCGACGTCAGCCTGCGCACTCAACGAGTCCACGCGTACGTCCGCTGCATGCAGATCGCTGCCGCGTGCCTTGCCGTCGATCGACAGATCGGGCCACTTCCCGCGGACGACGAAGTCAGCCTGCAGCTGACCGCCTGAGTCGGGCACCCAGTCGTTCAGCGAGGCGACGTTTAACGAGATCGTCGCGTCCAGCTGCTCGCTGCTGCGGCCGCGGAAACCCAGCTCGCTCTTGCCGGAAGTGAGCGCGAGGGTGCCGCTCGCGACGAGCGGCGGCGTGAGTGTGAGATCTGCGTTACCCGAAAGCGGTCGGCCGCGTAACTCGCCGCGCAACTGCGTGAGTGTCAGCTTGGCTTCGGGCCCTGCTTCCAGCAGCCGCCCCTGGCTCGCGAGATCGAAGCCGAGCTTGCCGCGCCACGCTGCGGCGAAGGCGCCTGGATCGAAGTCTTTCGCGACCGCGGTCAGGTCCCACGCAAGTTGCGGCTGCAGGTCGATCCGACCGCGTGCATCGAGTCGACCGGCTGCCTGGGAAACATCGAACCGTTTGAGCTCGACCCGTTGCGGCGTGCCATCTATATCGAGCGCGATGTCGGCGATGCGGTCTTGCGGTCCGACTGCCAGCTTGCCTCGTGCTGCGTATGCCTGCGCGCTGCCTTGCAAGTTGAGCTCGCCATGCGTGAACAGTTCCTGGCCGACCCACGCCACCGGCACGACGATGTCGTTCCACGTCGCGACGACTTTCGCAGTCACGGGATCGCGCCCCAGGTCCACGTCGCCGCCAAGATGAATGGCGCCACCGTTTTCGCGGCCGCCGATGCGCAGGACAGTGTCGACGGCCACATCGTTGCCGTTGCGCGTGAAGCGCAGCGGTTCGATCAGCAGCGGCTCGTCGTTGATCACGACCTTGCCGGAAATCGCACCCCGTTCCATCGAGCCATGTCCGCTCAACGAGGCGGCCAGGCTCGACAGCGCTGAGTCCGGCAGCAACTCTTCGCGCGGATCGAACCGCGGCGCTTCCAGGGTAAAGCGCCACGGCCACGTCGCGCTCTGCGTCACCTGCGCCTGCAGTTCCAGGTCGAGTGGCGCACTCAGCTTCAGTGTGAGCGTCGCATCGTCACCGTCGGTGCGCGTGTCGAGCGCACCGGCATATGAGCGGTCGCCGGCCTTCCAGCGAAAGCTCCCATGACCCTGGCCCATGTAGATTCCGCGCTGGCGCACCGAGCCTCTGAAGTCGATCTCACCTTGTGGCGAGCTGACGTCGAGCTGTTTGACCGCGAGGTCGCGCGACGTCCAGTGACCGCTGAACACTGCGCGCGTCAGCTCGACGAGCAGCGTTTCGTCCCGGCGGATGCGCGCATTGTCGAGCGCGAGCGAATCGATCGCGATATCGATCGGCGGCTTCAGGCTGAACGGCTCCTTCGGCTCTTCGGGCTTCGTCGGCTCGCTCAGCGTCACGTCGATGCCATCGGCCTGAACTTCGTGAACGTGAACCCGCGCACGAAAGATGTCGGCGAGCGCGACGTCCACGCGAACTTTCTGCAGCCGCGCGTCGATGCCCGCTTCGGGATCGGTGTAACGCAGATCGGTGACGGTCAGTGGACCCGCGATCGTTCCTTCGATCTTGCCGAGCGCGAGCTTGCCGCCGAGCGCATCGACGGCGATGCGTGCGACCGAGCGTGCGCCGGACTGCGTGTTCACGCTCCAGCCGACAACGGCCAGCAGGACGATCAGCAGTACGCCAAGCGCGAGCGCCGTCCATTTCGCTGCTCTCCTCACAGGTCCGGCCCGATCACGAGATGGATGCGCCACGAGTGGTCGAAGTCGGAAACGACCGGCCGCGCGACTTCCAGTCGCACCAGCCCGACTGGCGACTTCCAGCGCAGGCCGATACCGGCGCCGACGTTGACGTCGAACTGCTGCGTGAAGGCGTCACCGGCGTCGACGAAGACTGCGGCGCCCCACTTGGGCAGGAAGTAGTGCTCGTACTCGGCGCTGAACACTGTCTCGTATTTGCCGCCGATTACTTCTCCCGCGGCGTTCGTGTCGCCGATCTGTTGATAGTCGAAGCCGCGGATCGAACGATCGCCGCCGGCGAAGAAGCGCAGCTCCGGCGGCAACGCATCGAAGTCGTCGACGACCATGCCGCCTAGCGCGCCGCGCAGGATCACGCGACCGTCCGCGCCGGCCTGCCTCAGCCACTTCGCCTCGGCACGCACCTGCGCGAGGCTGGTATCGGACAGCACCGACTCGGCGGCGAGGCGTAGCCCATAAAGCAGGGAGTAGCCGCTGAGAGGGAAGTACAGATCATTCGACTTCTTCCGAGTCAGCAGCCCTTCGGCATACAGCAGGCTCGTCGAGTGCTGCTGCTTGGCGATCTCGAAATCGCCGTTGAGATATTGCAGGCCAAGCGTTCGCGTGAAGCCTTTCCAGCGATCGGTGACTTCGCTCGCCGCCGCGCGTGCCATGCGCGAAGTGCTGCTGTCCGTTTCCTCGTCGCGATAGCCCACGCCGAAGGTGTACATACGATTGGGACGGCCTGGCTTCGGAATCTGATATTGCGTGCGGTAATCCTGCAGCTTGGTCGAATACTGGGCGTCCGAGCTCAGCTTGTGGCCGCGCTGGTTGAGCCAGCGCCGCTCGAAGCCGAGCTTGCCGCCAGGCCCGGTATCTGTGCTGACGTAGACGCTCGCCGTGTACACCGTGCGCTTCGCAGGCACGAGCGCCACGTCGATCGGTACGATCCCATCCTTGGCGTGCTCCAGATCCGGCGTGACCGCGACCACGGAAAAGTAATCCGCATCCACCAGCGACTGCTGGAGATCCAGCAGCTTGTCGAGCGAATAGAACTCACCTTCACGCCACGGCGTGTAGCGCTGCAGGAACGGATCCGGAAACTGCGCGTCGGAGTAGCGCACGGGGCCGAAGCGATAGCGCGTGCCGGGATCCCATTCCAGGTCGATCTCCGCGCTGTTCGCCGCACGTACGACTTCGACGCGATGTTTGACGAGCTGCGCGCGGACGTAGCCTTCGCTCGCGAGCGCGGCAGCAATCTCCTGTTTACCGCGTTCGTAGGCACCGTGATCGAGCCGCTGGCCCTCCTGCAGAGGGAAATGCTCCAGCGCGCCTTTCACCGGTTCGAGTTGCGTGGCGTCGCCGCCGATCACGACGCGCGCCTTGCGCACGATCACCGGCTCGCCCGGCTCGACGCGAAATGTCGCGCGATAGTGCGACGGCTCGGGTCGCTCCAGCTTGCCCGTCGCCTCGGCGCCGTAGTAGCCGAACGGCTCGAGCGCGGTGCGAATCTGCTCGTCGGCCTGCTCGAACAGCCGCCGCACCTCGATGGGCGAAACGTCGCGATCTTCGTACTTGCTCAGCTCGATGCTCGCGCGTACGGATTCCAGCATGTCGCCCTCGACGCCCTCGACGACGACTGCAACGCGCTCGGCTCGCAGTGGGGCGGCGAAGAGCAGACACAACACTGCGGCCAGAATCGTTCTCACCGGTGAGTGACGCGCCGACACGCGCCTTGTTCCAAGGACTTACCCGCGTGCGAGAACGACTGACAAAGCTGACCGCGCGCTGAACGAAAACATTCAGAGGTCGTTAAGTGCCGGTGCGTTGAGATGGCGGCGAGTCTTACAGCTCGCAGGCAAATCCATGAGACGCATTCTGGCCTTCAGTGTCGTGGCCCTCGCATCGGTTCTCGCGCAGCCGCCGGCTCTCGCCGCCGAAGGCCCCGTTTCGGAGCTGCAGGCGCAGCCGCTGGATCCGCAGCGTGTTTCGAAATACACCGAGTCGCGCGGCGCAACTGCTGCGACGGCGCAGAAATCTGCGCAGCAATCCAGCCAAGGATCGAATAAGACGCACAGCGTGCGCGCCGCTGCCAAAACCGCAGCGCTGAAATCCGTGCGCCCGGCGCCGATGATGTCGGCGAAGGCATCCGACTTCTGGTTCTTCGACGCAGGCAGCACGCTGCTCGGCGATCGCGACGGCGACGGCTTTCATCATGAGTTCCGTGTTCGCTTCGACGCCGACGTCATCTCGGGCAGCGCGTTGGTGTACGCACGCCTGTACCTGCGGCGCGCCGGCGAGCGCGACTGGCTGCTGTATCACGAGACCGACGACTTCCAGATCTTCGAGGACGACGGCGACGACGATTTCTTCGTGATCACCGCGCTGAATGACGGCTGGCCGACGGGCGACTACGACGTGCTGATCGATCTATACGAGTCGGGCTTCGCAGGCATCGTCGCGACCATCGGTCCGTTCGACAGCGACGCGCTGGCGTTGCTGCCGCTGGAGGAGACCGGTCTCGACCTGCCGATCGAGCTGCCCGGCTATCAGCTTCGCGACGTGGATACGACGCTGATCATCGACGACGACGCTGACGGTCATTACTCGAAGTTCCGCATCGAGTTCGATCCGGACGCCGACTTCGACGGCACGTTCGTGTACGCCGAAGTGTGGGTCCGCGCGCAGGGCGGCGAATGGATCCAGGAGCACGTCTCCGACGACTTCCTGGTCGACGCCAGCGGCGATGCCGATGTGTACAGCCTCACGGCCGACTGGATCGGCGGCTACCCGACGGGCTTCTACGACGTGCAGATCGACCTGCGCGACGCCGCTACCGGAGCACTGGTCGCCTCGGCTGGCAGCGAGCGGCCAGAGCTGTCGCGGATCCCGCTGGAAGACCAGGGGCGCGATACGCGGGTGAACCCGCCGCCCTCGAACGGCGGTGGCGGCAGCGTCAGCTCCCGCGAGCATGGCGGTGGTGCGATCGGCGGTTGGCTGGCGATGGCGCTGCTGATCCTGCTGGTTTGGGGCAGGCTGCGTCCCCCCACGACATAATCCCCCTGTCGCGAATGTTTCCACTCGCCCCGCGCCCGGCCTCCCCGGGCGGGGCGCAGCGGGGCGAAGTCCCTGAACCCCTGACGTATTTACCGGACTGGCACATGGGTTGCTGCCTTCTGTAGCGGGCTGCCTGCGCAGCCTCGGGCTCCGGGGCCCGGACACAACCACCAGCTGGGGTACCTAGTGCCAGTTCGCCCTTCTGCCGCCCTTAAATGTGCGGCGCTTGCCTTGCTTGCCATCAGCCCGACGCTTCGGGCGAACAACGTGGTTGGAGCCTGGGATCCCCAGCTCTACACCTGGCCGCTGATCCCGGTGCACTCGGTGATGACGCCGGACATGCGGATCATGACCTACGGCACCGACGGCATCGCGCGTCAGACCGGCTACTTCATCTACGACATCT
>CADEEJ010000096.1 GCA_902826315.1 uncultured Steroidobacter sp. | reverse complement strand
CGCCAGCGAGTACTACGCGCCGAAGAACTTCAACTTCTGGTACTACTTCGGCGTGCTCGCATCGGTCGTGCTGGTGCTGCAGATCGTCACCGGCATCTTCCTGACGATGAGTTACAAGCCCTCGGCGGCGGACGCGTTCGCCTCCGTCGAATACATCATGCGCGACGTGGAGTGGGGCTGGCTGATCCGCTACATGCACTCCACCGGCGCGTCGGCGTTCTTCGTCGTCGTCTACCTGCACATGTTCCGCGGGCTGATGTACGGTTCGTTCAAGAATCCGCGCGAGCTCGTGTGGATCTTCGGCATGCTGATTTATCTGTGCCTGATGGCGGAAGCCTTCTTCGGCTACCTGCTGCCTTGGGGCAACATGTCGTACTGGGGCGCGCAGGTGATCGTGTCGCTGTTCGGCGCGATCCCGGGCATCGGCGAGTCGCTGGTCGAGTGGATCCGCGGCGATTACTACATCTCCGACATCACGCTCAATCGCTTCTTCGCGCTGCACGTCGTCGCGCTGCCGATCGCGCTGATCTTCCTGGTCATCGCGCACATCCTGGCGCTGCACGAAGTCGGCTCGAACAACCCGGACGGCGTTGAGATCAAGAAGGTCAAAGGTCCGGACGGCCATCCGGTGGACGGCATTCCGTTCCATCCGTATTACACGGTGCACGATCTCGTGGCAGTCATCGTGTTCGCGGCGCTGTTCTCCGGCGTGCTGTTCTTCGCGCCGGAGATGGGCGGCTACTTCCTGGAGCACGCGAATTTCGAGCCGGCGGATCCGCTGCGCACGCCCGAGCACATCGCGCCGGTATGGTACTTCACGCCCTTCTACGCGATTCTGCGCGCCGTGCCGAGCAAGCTGTTCGGCGTAGTGCTGATGGGCGTCGCGGTGCTGGCGTTCTTCTTCGTGCCGTGGCTCGACCGCTCGCGCGTGAAGTCGATCCGCTACCGCGGCTGGCTGTATCGCGGCTTTCTGATCGCGTTCGCCATCAGCTTCCTGGCGCTCGGCTATCTCGGCCTGAAGCCGGCGACGCCTGCTTACACGAACGCCGCACGCGTGTTTTCCGTCGTGTACTTCGCGTTCTTCTTCCTGATGCCTTGGTACACGAAAGCCGACCAGACGAAGCCGGTGCCGGAGCGGGTGAACTATCATGCTCACTAAGAAGAGGCGGGTAGCCTTCGCAATGTTCGCGCTGCTTGCGGGCGCGGGCGCAAGCGCGTCGGAGGCGCCCGGCGGCGCCCACAAGCCGGCCCGCAACGACATCACCAATGTGGCGTCGCTTCAGCGCGGCGCGCGCAACTTCGTGAACTACTGCATGGGCTGTCACTCTGCGCGCTATGTGCGATACAGCCGGCTCGGCGCCGATCTCGGCTTGTCCGAGCAGCAGGTCATAGAGAACCTCATGTTCACCGGCGAGCGCATCCACGACACTATGCGGATCAACATGCGTCCGGAGGACGCGGCGCGCTGGTTCGGCACTACGCCGCCCGACTTGTCGCTGATCGCCCGCAGCCGGGGGCCGGACTACATCTATTCTTTCCTCAAGTCGTTCTACGTGGATCCGAGCCGGCCAACCGGCGTGAACAACCTGGTGCTGCCCGGTACGGCGATGCCCCATGTGCTGTGGGAGCGCCAGGGGTTGCAGGAAGCGGTCTACGACGGCGAGAGCGACGCCGAACATAACGCGGTCCACAAGCGCTTCAAGGAGTTCCGGCAGGTCCGGCCCGGCAGCGACACGGCCAAGGAATTCGACGAGTTCGTGCGCGATACTGTGAACTTCCTCGACTACATCGGGGAACCTATGCAGCTGGAACGGCGTAGCATTGGATTGCGAGTACTGACCTTCCTGCTGGTCTTTTTCCTCTTCGCCTATTTCCTCAAAAAGGAGTACTGGAAAGACGTGAAGTGAGCCCCTGAGGCACGTCTCCCAGCAACGCACCGCCGTGATGACCCTTTTCTCCAGGGCCGACGATCCGTGGAGCCACCGCACGCGCATCGTCCTGGCGGAGAAGAGCATTCACGTCGAGACCATCGACGTGCAGGGCGGCAACTTGCCCGAGGATCTGCTCGATCTGAACCCGTACCACACGGTGCCGACGCTGGTCGACCGCGACCTGGTGCTGTACGACTCGCGCGTCATCATCGAATACCTGGACGAGCGCTTCCCGCATCCGCCGTTGATGCCGGTCGACCCGGTGGCACGCGCGCAGTTCCGGCTCGCGCTCTATCGCATCGAGCGCGACTGGTACACGCTGGCGCAGCAGATCGATGACGTCGCCGACCGCAAACAGGGCCAGCGCGCACGCAAGATCCTGCGCGACAGCATTCTCGCCAGCACCGACGTGTTCAAGGCGAAGCCGTACTTCCTGTCGGACGAGTTCTCGCTGGTGGACGCTTCGATCGCGCCGATCCTGTGGCGCCTGACCGGCTGGGAAATCGATCTGCCGCCGCAGGCGCAGGTAATCAGCAAATACGCAAACCTGGTGTTCTCGCGGCCGGCCTTTCGCCACAGCCTGTCGCGCGTCGAGCAGGAAATGCGCCCGTAAGCCCAGCGCGACTATGGCGGAAACACCTGTTAGATCACGCCGGCCGTACCTGCTGCGCGCCATGCACGAGTGGATCAGCGACAGTAACCAGACGCCCCACATCGTCGTCGATGCCTCGATCGAAGGCGTCGAAGTGCCGCGCCAGTACGTGCAGGGCGGCAAGATCATCCTCAACGTCAGCAGCAATGCCACCAGCATGCTCAGCCTCGGCAACGACCTCGTGCGCTTTCGTGCGCGGTTCGGTGCCGCGACTTACGACGTCAGCGTGCCGATCGTCGCAGTGCTCGGCATTTACGCGCGCGAGACGGGGCAGGGCATGATCTTCTCGGAAGCGGACACGCCGCCGCCGCAGCCGACGCCGCCGAGCGAGCCTGCACCGGCCACGACCGGCGAAACCAAGCGCACCAAGCCGACGCTGAAAGTGATCAAGTAGTCAGGGATTGAGGCGCGTACTGCGCCAGGGTGCGCCGGCGAACGAATAGTCGTCGGCTCGTTGCAGCGAGCGCGTCCAGACCGCGCGATCGTGCACGCGGTTCGCGCCTTCGGCCCACAACTCGATCGTATCGATCCACAAACGGTGACCGCCCCAGTTAGGCGGCCTCGGCACTGTGCCGTTTTTGGCATCCGGTGCAATGTTGAAGCGCGCTGCGATCTCGCGAACGCGTTGTCGCAACAGATCGCGCGAGGCCAGAGGCTCGCTCTGCGCACTCGCCCACGCGGCGATCCTGCTGTCGAGCGAGCGGCTCGCGAAGTACTGGTCGCTCTCGGCGTCGGGCGAGCGGACTACGGGGCCTTCGACCCGCACTTGCCTGTGCAGCGCGTCCCAATGGAACACGGCTGCTGCCCGCGGTCGCGCTGTGAGCTCGCGGCCCTTGCGCGAGTCGTAGTTGGTGAAGAAGACGACATAGCCGGCAACGCCGTCGATGCGCTTGCACAGAACGACGCGAGCCGACGGATCGCCGTTGCCTGCAGTCGTGGCCACGACCATGGCGTCGGGATTCGGTTGCGCACGGCGCGCGGCCGCTTCCCGGAACCACTCCTGGAACAGCGCCATGGGATCTGCCGGCAACGGCTCGGGCAAGGTCAAGTCATCGGGCATCGGAGGAGTCCAGCTGCAGGGCGACCGCAATTATGCCAGCGTAATCATCTCGATAGCGCCGTTCCCGACAGCCGGCGCGGCCATCCGCGCTTGCGGGGGTCGCTGAGCCTTAGTACAAAGCGTCAGGTCAATTTTGCATACAACCGGGACCCCGCCCGCGCATGACTCTGGATGAGCTACGCGAACGTCTGAGCGCGCTCGATCGGCAGCTGTTGACGCTGGTCGCCGAGCGGCAAGCGCTCAGTCGCCAGGTCGCCGAAGTGAAACGCGCGGAAGGCCGCCCGACGCGCGACTTTCGGCGCGAGCGCGACGTGCTGTTGCAGGCGCGGGAGACAGCGGCGTCTCTCGGTGTCTCGCCTTCGCTTGCGGAATCCGTGCTGCGTCTGTTGATACGCGGGTCTCTGACCGCGCAGGAACGTATTCGCGTCGCGGCTGGCGGGCGCGGCAGCGGACGCACAGCTCTGGTCATCGGCGGCGCCGGCAAGATGGGCCGCTGGTTCAGCGAATTCCTGACTTCGCAAGGTTACGCAGTGACCGTTGCCGATCCGGCGGTGGCGACGGATTGGCACGACAGCAACCTCGATCACGATCTCATCGTGGTCGCCACGCCGCTGCAGATTGCCGACGGCATCCTCCATGAACTAGCGGCGCGCCAGCCACGCGGCACGATCTTCGACATCGGCTCGCTCAAGACGCCGCTGCGCACCGGAATTGCGGCGCTCAAGGACGCCGGTTGCAACGTCACGTCGGTGCATCCGATGTTCGGTCCGGATACCGAGCTGCTGTCCGGGCGCCATGTGATCTTCATCGACGTCGGGTGCCCGCAAGCAGTGGGGCAGGCCCGGGAGCTGTTTGCTTCGACGATGGTCGAACAGGTCGTGATGACGCTCGACGAGCACGACCGGCTGATCGCGTACGTGCTGGGCCTGTCGCACGCGCTGAACATCGCCTTCTTCACGGCGCTGGCGGGCAGCGGCGAAGCCGCGCCACGTCTGGCGCAACTGTCCAGCACGACCTACGACGCGCAAGTCGACGTCGCAACCAAAGTGGCCGGCGAAAGTCCGGAACTCTATTTCGAGATCCAGCATCTCAACGAATATGGGCGGGAATCCCTGCAGGCATTGCGCGGAGCCGTAGAGCTGCTATGGCAATCGGTCACGACGGGCGACGCGCGCCAGTTCGCCGAGATGATGCAGCGAGGCCGCGAGTACCTCGCCGGCCGCGCGCGACCGGAGGGTGCCTGATGTCGGCGCGCGACCTCGAAGGCGAGAATCGCGAGCTGCGCGCGCGCATCGCGACACTCGTCGACGAGGCCGCCAACAACGAGCGCCTGCTCAAGCGCAGCCAGGAGCGTGAGCTCGAGCTGCTCAAGGCGGAGAACCTCGCGCAGACGTTCGACGCGATCTGCGGCGGGCTGAAGGAATCGTACGCGCTCGAGTCGGTGACGCTGTTGATCCTGGACCCGCAGCACGAGATCCGTCATCTGTTGATCGCCGATCACATGCGGGTCGAGGATTTCCCGAACGTGCTGTTCACGGACAGCCTCATCGGGCTGGCGCCGCAGTTCAATTCCTTCCATCGCCCGTGGCTCGGGCCGTACATGGGTTGCGATCACCAGCTGCTGTTTCCAGGCAATGCCGGCATTCGCAGCGTCGCGCTGATTCCGCTGCGGCGACAGGACCGATTGCAGGGCAGCCTGAACTTCGGCAGCACCGACGAGCGCCGCTTCTCCCGCCATCTGGCGACGGATTTCCTCGCGCATCTCGGCGTCATCGCGTCGTTCGCGATCGAGAACACGATCAACCGGGCCCGCCTCGTGCGCAGCGGTCTCACGGATTTCCTCACCGGCTGGCACAACCGCCGCTACCTCAACGCCCGGTTGAAAGAGGAGCTGGCGCGGGCGCAGCGTCAGGGGACCAGCCTGACCTGTCTCCTCATCGACCTGGATCGGTTCAAGCAGATCAACGATCAGCACGGGCATCTCGCCGGCGACATGGCCTTGCGTGAAGCCGCACAGCGCGTCGACGCGCACATTCGCGGCAGCGACGCTGCGGCTCGCTTCGGCGGTGACGAGTTCGTTGTGCTCGCTCCCGGCATCACGTCCGACCAGGCGGCTGTGCTTGCTGAGCGCATCCGACTGGCCGTGTGCGAGACGCCGCTGGAGATTCAGCCCGGGGTGCAGCTTGGAATGACGGTGTCGATCGGCGTCGCCGGCACGATACTGGCGCGCGATGAGCCGGACTTGAAAGCGGCGGCAGAACGCCTGCTTGCGGATGCCGATTCGGCGCTCTACCGCGCCAAGCAGAAAGGTCGCAATCGCGTCGAGCTCGCGTGAACGCCGCGCGGTTCAGCGTGGCTTTCGTCGCATCAGCAGTAGAAAGAGCGGGACGCCGGCGATAGCGGTCAGTGCTCCGACCGGTAACTGTCGCGGCGCGAACAGCGTGCGCGCACAGACGTCGGCGATCATCACGAGCGTGCCGCCGAGCAATGCCGAACCCGGTAGCACCAGACGATGGTCTGCGCCGAGCAGCAGGCGAATCAGATGCGGTGTCACGAGGCCGACGAACCCGATCGTGCCGGTCGTCGTCACGCACGCGGCGGTCAGAATCGAGCTCACCAGGAACATCCCCATCCTCAGGCTCTCAACCGGCGCTCCGAGCACGCGCGCCTGAAGCTCGCTGCGCGCGAGCAGGTTGAGATGACGTGCGAAGGGAAACGCCAGCGCAAGCGCGGCAGCGAATACTGCGAGGAGCGGGCCGGGGCGGCTGCTGAGCGACAAGTCGCCCATCAACCAGAACAGCATGCCTCGCAATTGAGTCTCCTCGCCGAGGCTCAGCAGCATGCTGACTACCGCGCTCGCACCTGCTGCAACCACTACGCCTGTTAGCAACAGCCGCGCCGCGGTCCAGCCGCCTTCGCCGCGCGCGAGCGCGAATACCAGCAGAGTGGTTCCGAGAGCGCCCAGCGTGGCGCTGATATCGATCATGAGGCCGCTCATTCCCAGCAGCATGGCACTCAGCGCCGCTACGGCAGCACCGCCGGAAACACCCATGACGAACGGATCGGCGAGCGGATTGCGCAGCAGGACCTGCATCAACACGCCCGCGAGCGCCAGCACGCCGCCAGCTGCGAACGCGGTCAGCGTGCGGGGCAGACGCAGCTCGAAAATCAGCGTGTGGGAAAGCGCGTCCGTCGCGTGCAAGCCGCGCCACAACTCTGCCACGCTCATCTCTACGCTGCCGCTAATGAGCGACACGACGAACGCCGCGAGCGCGATCGCAACCAGAGCAGCGCAGACTGCGGTCACCCGGCGGACAGTTTGCACGGACGCTTATCCCGATTCATGGCTTCGAAGGTTACAATCCCGGGCAATCCAGTTGCCATTCCGCCCATGACCGCCCGCTGATGACAGACTTCATCGACGCCGAAGGGTTTCGCGCCAACGTGGGCATCGTGCTCATCCGGGACGATCGCCAGGTGCTGCTCGGCGGCCGTACCGGCGGCCGCGGCTGGCAGTTCCCGCAAGGCGGCGTGCAGCGGAACGAGACACCGGAGCAGGCGCTCTACCGGGAATTGCAGGAGGAGATCGGCCTGGAGCGGGATGACGTCGAGATATTGGCGTCGACACGCAACTGGCTGCGCTATCGCTTGCCGCGCCAGTACGTCCGGCGCAATACCAATCCGCCCTGCATCGGACAGAAGCAACGCTGGTTCCTGCTGCGACTGACTTCGTCGGAGGACCGCGTGCGCTTCGACGCGACCCGGGAGCCGGAATTCGAGAGCTCGCGCTGGGTCGACTACTGGACCCCGGTTCGCGAGGTCATCTACTTCAAGCGCGCCGTGTACGCGCGCGCGCTGGATGAGTTGGCGCGCCGTGCCTTTCCGGATGACCCGCCGCAATTGCCCGAGTGGTCGGCGCAGGAGAAGAACCTGCGCAACATCGCGAATCGAAGGAAGCGGATCGCGGATGGCGGCGACTAGTCAGAAGGGCTTGACGACGACCAGGATCACGATCGCGATCAGCAGCACCGAGGGCGCCTCGTTGAACACGCGATACCAGGTCGAGGAGCGCTTGCGACCGGCACGCAAATCGCCCATCAGGCGATAGCACCACGCGTGATAACCGATCAGCAGCAGGACCAGCAGCAGCTTGGCGTGCAGCCAGCCGGCCTGGCGGAATCCTGGCACGACGATCAGCAGCGAAATCCCGAACAGCAGCGTGAGCGTTGCCCCGATCGTCATGATCCCGAACAGGCGCTTCTCCATCGTCTGAAAGCGCTCGATGCTCGGCGCGTCGGTGGCTGCTGCGTGATACATGAACAGCCGGGGCAGGTAGAAGAGGCCGGCGAACCAGGTGACCATGAATACGATGTGAAATGCCTTCAACCACAGCATGCGCGAACCTTTGGGGTATTCTTTGCGGCGCCTCTCAATTGCCGTGGGACGCCTGTGCTGTAATTTAAGCCGGTTCCGCACGGCCCGTATACGACTTCATGGCGGTTTCCCCGATCGATGCGCACCGGTCAGCTCGTGGTTCGGTATCAGTCCCCGTGGCGGCGGCGGGGGCTGGCGATCGTCGGCGTGCTCGGCGGCATGCTGCTGTTGTACGTGATTTACGAGTGGGGACGCTTTTCCGGCGGCTACAGCAAGTTCGCCGAAGTGCAGCGCCGGCGCGAGCTGACGGCACAGATCGATACGCTGGAGCAGGAGAACGAGAAGCTGCGCGGCGACATCGCCAAGGCCGAGCTGGCGCGCAACGTCGACAACAAGTCGTACGGCGTGGTGGAGAAGAATCTCGACGACCTGCAGGCGCAGGTGCTCAAGCAGCGCGAGGAACTGACCTTCTACCGCGGCATCGTCTCGCCTGAGGATGGCATCGGCGGACTGCGCATCCAGGGCTTCCAGGTTCAGTCCGGCGGCGCGCCCCGGCACTACCGCCTGCTGCTCGTGCTGCAGCAGTCGATGCGTGAGGACGCAGTCGTTTCCGGTTCGGTCACCCTCCAGATCGAGGGCGTGCGCGCCAACCGGCCCGAGCAGCTCGGTCTGCCGCAACTCGCCGACGCCGCCCGCGCCGACGGGCAGCTGCCGTTCAAATTCCGCTACTTCCAGAAGTTCGAGCAGGATGTAGTCCTGCCTGACGGCTTCGAGCCGCGCGCAGTGAACGTCGAGGTGCGCTCGACGCGCCTCGCACCTGTGCGAGAATCCTACCCGTGGCAGGTCCAGGCCGAGAGCCTGACGCTGCCTACGCCGTCTGCTCCGGATCCAAGACAACCCGATGTTCAAAAACAGTAAGCCCAAACTTCAGCGCATCGACACGCTCATCGGTGCAGGGACGCGCATCATCGGCGACGTGCAGTTCTCCGGCGGCTTTCACGTAGACGGGCACGTCAAGGGCAACGTCGATGCACCGGCAGATTCGGGCGCCACGCTCAGTGTCAGCGACAGTGGCGTCGTCGAAGGCTCGGTTGCCGTGCCGAACGTGGTCCTCAACGGGACGGTGAAAGGTGACATCCTCGCGCACGATCGCGTCGAGCTCGGCGCAACAGCGCGCGTCACCGGCAACGTCTACTACGCGCTGATCGAGATGGAGATGGGTGCGGAGATCAACGGCAAGCTCATTCACGAGCCGCGCAAGGCCGGGCAGGCTCGCAAAGAGCCCGCAGCGGCAGCGGTGGAGCAGAAGCCAGCCGGCGGCGAGCGTGGCGCCCCTTGATCCCGGAGCGTTCTGTCCCCATGCTGCTGCCATGACTCCCGAATCAGCCATGCCGACGCTCGCTCCGACTCTGGTATTCACGGATGCCGCTGCCGCCAAGGTCGGCGAGCTGATCCGCGAGGAAGCCAACCCGAACCTGAAGCTGCGCGTCTTCGTGCAAGGCGGCGGCTGCTCCGGCTTCCAATACGGGTTCACGTTCGACGAGAACAGCGAAGAGGGGGACACGCGCGTAGAGAACCGTGGGGTGACGCTGCTGATCGACCCGATGAGCATCCAGTATCTCGCCGGCGCGGAGATCGACTATCGCGAAGACATCGAAGGTGCGCAGTTCGTCATCCGCAATCCCAACGCAAGCACGACTTGCGGCTGCGGCTCATCGTTTTCGACGTGAGCGCGATCTAGCAGTCACCGCTGCGCCATGGCCCGCAAAGTCCCGGACGTCATCGCCGCGGTCGACCTGGGCTCCAACAGTTTTCACATGGTCGTCGCCCGTTATTCGCACGGGCAGCTCATCATCCTGGATCGCCTGCGCGAGATGGTGCGGCTCGGCGCCGGGCTCGACGAACAGGGGCGGCTGACGCGAGAGGCGACCGAACCCGCGCTTGCGTGCCTCGAGCGGTTCGGTCAGCGGTTGCACGACATGAAAGCGGAAAGCGTGCGCGTCGTCGGCACGAACACGCTGCGTCGCGCCCGACGCAAGGGTGCATTCCTGGACCGCGCCCGCGCCGCGCTCGGCCATCCGATCGAAATCATCTCCGGCATCGAGGAGGCGCGCCTCATCTACCTCGGCGTCGCCCACACGATGCCGAGTGAACCGGGCCGGCGTCTGGTCGTCGACATCGGCGGCGGCAGCACCGAAGTCATCATCGGCGAAGCCAAGCACGCCAAGAAGCTGGAAAGCCTATACATGGGCTGCGTCAGCATGAGCTCGCGCTACTTCAACGACGGTGGCATCACCGACAAGCGCATCAAGCGCGCACGCCTCGCCGCCCGTCTCGAACTCGAGCCGGTGCGCGCTAATTTTCGCAACTTCGGTTGGGACCAGGCGGTCGGCTCGTCGGGCACGATCCGTTCGGTCGGCGACGTGATCCGTGCGCGCAACAATGGCGACGGTGCGATCACGCCGGCGGCGGTCGACTCACTCATCGAACAAGCGGTGCGGGCAGGCGACGTATCGAAGCTGCGCCTGCCCGGGTTGAGCGAAGAGCGCTTGCCCGTGTTCGCGGGCGGACTGGCGATCCTGAGCGAGATCCTCGACGCATTCGATATCAAGAGCATGCGCGTAGCAGAGGGCGCTCTGCGCGAAGGGTTGCTGTACGACCTGGTCGGCCGATTCACCGACGAGGATGCTCGCGTGCGCAGCGTGCGCGCGATGCAGGGCCGTTATCACGTCGACCCGGCGCAGGCCGAGCGTGTCGAAGCTTCCGCGTTCGATTTCCTGCGGCAGACGACGGGCGAGTGGCAGCTCGACGAGCCGTTCGCGGAACTGGTCCTGTCGTGGGCGGCGCGACTGCACGAGATTGGACTGGACGTCTCGCACTCTCATTACCACAAGCACGGCGCTTATCTGCTCGAGCACGCGGACATGCCGGGATTTCCGCAGGAAGAGCAGCGGATTCTCGCCGCCGTGGTCGGTGCACATCGGCGCAAGGTCAGTGTCCAGTCGCTACAGGATCTGACGCCGCCGTGGCACATCAAGGCGGAGTACTTGATCGTGCTGCTGCGTCTCGCGGTGTTGCTACATCGCGGCCGCAGCGTGACTGCGCTGCCGAAGCTGGAGCTGCATGCGAAGGGACGCACGCTGGAGATCGTCTTCCCGAAGGGCTGGCTCGACGCACATCCGTTGACCGCGACCGATCTGGAAAA
Source organism: uncultured Steroidobacter sp. (assembly GCA_902826315.1). Lineage (GTDB taxonomy): Bacteria > Pseudomonadota > Gammaproteobacteria > Steroidobacterales > Steroidobacteraceae > Steroidobacter. Next base: position 5,558 of record CADEEJ010000096.1, on the reverse strand, counting down.
CGAGATCGAGTACCTGAAGGCCGGTAACTTCCGGCTGCGCGTCAACTAGTCGTACGCGTCCGCGTAGCGACGCAATAGAGTTTCCTGCGCACTGACCGCCGGCGCGTTGTCGGCCGCGACCCGCGTGTAATTTCCTTCGGGGCCGAGCGCCCACGCTTGCGTGTTGTCGGCCAGGTAAGTCTGCAGGTCTTCGATGATGCGATCGCGGTGCTGCTTGCGCTCGATCGGGAAGCAGACCTCGATGCGCCGGAAGAAGTTGCGCTCCATCCAATCGGCGCTGGCGCAATAGATCTCGGGATTGCCGTCGTTGTGGAAGTAGTAGACACGCGAATGTTCGAGCAGGCGTCCGACGATTGAACGGACCGTGATGTTCTCGGAAATCCCGCGAATCCCGGGGCGCAGCGCGCAGATGCCACGCACGATCAGGTCGACCTTCACGCCCGCCATCGCGGCGTGATAAAGCGCCTGGATGATCTGCGGCTCGATCAACGCGTTGAGCTTGGCGATGATACGCGCCGGCTTGCCTTGCTGAGCCAGCGCGATCTCGCGCTTGGTCTTCTCCAGCAGCGACTCGTGCAGCGTGAACGGCGACTGCAGGATCTTCTGCATCGTCGCTACGCGTGTCGGGCTGGTCAGCTGCAGGAACAGCTCGTGCAAGTCTTCGCCGACTGCTTCGTCGCACGTGAACAGGCCGTAGTCTGTGTAGAAGCGCGCAGTGTCAGGATGATAGTTGCCAGTACCGCAGTGGCAGTAGCGCCGCAGCCTACCGGTTTCACGGCGCACCACCATGATGAGCTTCGCGTGCGTCTTGTAGCCGACCACACCGTACATGACGTGCGCCCCAGCTTCCTGCAGGCGAGTCGCGAGCCGGATGTTTGCTGCTTCGTCGAAGCGCGCCATCAGCTCGATGATAACGGTGACTTCCTTGCCTGCACGCGCCGCATCGACCAGCGCGTCCACGACTGGTGACTGTGGGCCGGCGCGATATAGGGTCTGCTTGATCGCGAGTACGTCGGGATCGCTCGCTGCCTGGCTCAGGAAATCGATGACTGGCGCAAATGATTCGAACGGGTGGTGCAGCAGCAGTTCGTCCTCGCGCATGACGGCGAAGATATCTTCCTTGGCGATGAGCCGCTTCGGCACGCTCGGCGTGAAGGCCGGATACTTCAGGTCGGGACGCTCGACGAGATCGTAGATCGCCATGAGGCGATTCAGATTGACCGGACCGTTGACCTGGTACAGATCGCCCTTGTCGAGCGCGAAATGCCGTTGCAGGAAATCGGCGATGTCCTGCGGACAGTCGAGCGATGTCTCCAGGCGGACGGCGGCACCGTAGCGGCGCTGAGCGAGCTCGCCCTCGACCGCACGGAGCAGGTTGTCGACTTCTTCGTCGTCGACGAACAGGTCGCTGTTGCGCGTCACGCGGAACTGCCAGGCGCCTTCGACTTTCATGCCGCTGAACAGCTGCGCCACGAACATCGAGATGACCGTCGAGAGGAACACGAAATGTGTCTGCTCGGATGCGCTCTTCTGCGGCAAGCGGATGATGCGCGGCAGGGAGCGCGGCACCTGCACGACGGCGAGCTCCGCGTCGCGACCGAATGCATCTTTGCCCGACAGTCGCACGATGAAGTTGAGGCTCTTGTTCTGGATGCGCGGAAAGGGCCGCGCGGGATCCAGTCCCAGCGGCGTCAGCACGGGCTCCACTTCCTTAGCGAAGTAGTCGGCGAGCCAGTCGCGCTGTTTCGCGGTCGCCGTCTTGGCATTCACGAACTGAATGCCCTGGGCCGCAAGCGCGGGGAACACAAGCTGATTCAGCAACTGATACTGGTCTTCCACCAGAGCCAATGCGCGTTTATGAATCGCGGCCAGTTGCTCCGGCACGCTCATGCCGTCGGGACCGCCGCCGAGCGACCCCAGCTCCTGCCGCTGCTTCAGACCGGCGACGCGAATTTCGAAGAATTCGTCGAGGTTGGAACAGGAGATGCCCAGAAAACGAATGCGCTCCAGCAGCGGCAGCGATTCGTCGTGCACCTGCGCCAGCACGCGCTGGTTGAAATCGAGGAACGACAGCTCCCGATTGATGTAGTGCTCGGGAGCCTTGAGATTCACGTCGAGCATGGAGGCGATGCCGTAGAGAGGGGAGGCCGGAGAATACTACGGGCTCCCTGCCGCTTGTGTTACAGCACCCTGAAATTCCGGGCTCTGAATCTCAGTTCGTAGCAATGACACCGACGCCAGCGTCGCTGGTACGGTCGAGCCGCGCGAGCAACACCGCGCTGTGCGACTTGAACTCGGCCACATAGCCTTCCGGGATCGGCGCCGCATCGGGGAGCGAGACCGTGCGGGGATTCTTGTGAAGACCGTTGACCCGATATTCGTAGTGCAAGTGCGGACCGGTTGCAGCACCGGAGCTGCCGACATAGCCGATCGTTGCTCCCTGCTTCACACGGGTGCCGTCGTGCAGGCCTCGCTCGAACCGAGACATGTGGCCATAGAGTGTCGAGATCCCGCCGCCGTGCTCCAGAATTACGACGCGCCCATACCCACCCTTGTTGCCGACGAAGCTCACGCGACCGTCGCCTGCCGCTTTGATCTTCGTTCCCGCTGGAGCAGCGTAGTCCACACCCTTGTGTGCGCGAATCATGTTCAGGATCGGGTGGTGCCGACGCGGGTCGAAATTCGAGCTGATGCGCGTGAAGTCGAGCGGAGCGCGCAGGAATTGGCGGCGCATGCTGCGTCCGTCCGGCGAGAAGTAGTCGGCAATCTTGCCATCGGCGGACTCGTAGTAGACGGCGCGATGAACTGTGCCGTCGTTGACGAAGTCGGCGGCGAGGATGCGGCCGTCGCCGATGTATTCCCCGTCGCGGAACTTCTGCTCGTAAACCAGGTTGAAGCGGTCGCCGGGCTGGATATCGAGCGCAAAATCGATGTCCCAACCGAAGATGTCGTTAGCGAGCCGCAGAATGATCTCGGGGCTGACGCCTGCGGCGCGTGCTGCGACGAACAGCGAAGAGTCGATGGTCCCTTGCGCGCGGCTTTCGCGGATCTCCACCGGCGTCGCCACGACCTCTGCCGCGAACGCCGCGTTGCCAATCTCATCGACTCGTGTGACCGACAGCACTTCAGTGTCGCTGATGCGGCGACTCAGTGACTGCACCTCGCCTTCATCGTGGACCAGCTTGATCGTGTCGCCGGGTCGCAGTCGATCCAGCTGCTGCTGCACACCCGGCAACTCGCGGATGCTCGCCAAGTCCGTCAGGTTGAGCTTGAGCTGGCGGAAAATCCGGTCCAGCGTGTCGTTGCGGCGGACGACGAACTCAACTGTCTGTCCGATCGGCTGGGGCACGGCCGCGAGTTGCTCGATCGGCAGGGCCGTCAGGTCGAGGCCCATCTCGTCCGCTTGTAGCGGCGGTGGGGCGGTCACGGGGGAATCGCGATTGGCAAGCACGTAGGCAATGGCGCCACCGATCAGCGGTAGCAGTAACCCTGACATAAACCATCGTGCATGCGCCGCGCGGCGCGCTGCCCGCGAGGCGGGCTTGTAGTCGAATGCGATCCTGGGCTGTTGGGTCAACTTAAATCCCACTTGCGATCAGTGAGTTGGACAAGCGCCGCGAAATTAGAAGATGAATGGCGCCTTCGTCAACCCACAGCACACGGCAAGCTGGCGGCAATTTGCGGTTGCGCCCGCGAACGCCTTAGAGTCGCGCGTTTGGCGGAATCGGGAATTTATGCTGCGAGCGGAAGAACAACTGGCCGAGCTGAAGCGCGGCACGGCCGAAGTGCTGCTCGAGTCGGAGCTGCTGACCAAGCTACGCCGCGGTCAGCCGTTGCGCGTCAAGGCGGGATTCGACCCGACGGCTCCGGATCTGCATCTGGGCCATACAGTGCTCATCAACAAGATGCGTCGATTCCAGGAATTCGGCCACGAAGTGCTATTCCTGATCGGCGACTTTACTGGGTTGATCGGCGACCCGTCTGGGCGCAACGCCACGCGTCCGGCGCTCACGGTCGAGGAAGTAGCGGCCAATGCCACCACGTATCAGCAGCAGATCTTCAAGATCCTCGATCCACAGAGGACACGCATCGTTTTCAACTCGCACTGGATGAACGAGATGAGCTCTGTGGGGCTGATTCGCCTCGCGGCCAAGCACACTGTCGCGCGCATGCTAGAGCGCGATGATTTCGCCAAGCGCTATAAGGGCGGCCAGCCGATCGCTATCCACGAGTTTCTGTATCCGCTAGTGCAGGGCTATGACTCCGTTGCGCTGAAGGCCGACGTCGAACTGGGCGGCACCGACCAGAAGTTCAATCTGCTCGTAGGCCGTCAGCTCCAGGAGGCTTTCGGTCAGGAACCGCAGGTTGTGATCACAATGCCCTTGCTCGAGGGGCTCGATGGCGTCAACAAGATGTCGAAGTCGCTTGGCAATTACATCGCTGTTACTGAGCCAGCCGACGACATGTTCGGCAAGCTGATGTCGATCTCCGACGAACTCATGTGGAGATACTTCGACCTACTCTCGTTTCGCTCGAATGCAGAGCTGGCGGACTTACGCAATGCGGTGGACGCGGGCCGAAATCCGATGACTGCGAAGGTCGAGCTCGCCAAAGAAATCACCGGGCGCTTTCACGGTGCTGCAGCTGCCGAGCGCGCCGAGGAAAACTTCCGAAGCCGCAGTCAGAAGCGTGAGATACCGACTGACGTTCCCATGCGACTTGAGACGATCGATGAACCCACGATCTCGCTGGCAAGACTTTTGAAGCAAGCTGGGTTGGCAGAAAGCACGTCCGCTGCACATCGCTTGATTGAGCAGGGCGGAGTGAAAATCGACGGTGAAAAGGCCAGTGATCCGAAGGCAATCCTCGGCCCTGGGCCGGCGAGGCTGTTCCAGGTCGGTAAGCGCGGATTCCTTCGCATCGAAGTCGTGCAAAGGAAAAGTTAAAAAAACTGCCTCCCGGGTGTTGACTCCCGGGGGGCCGTCAGTAAACTGCGCGACCTTTCGCGGTAATGACTGGGCACAGAAAGGCCGGTCTCCGGCAGTCAATTTTCCTCAACAGTCAGTGGTTTGCTGAGGTTGACGGAGTGTGAATGTCGGTTATAATTCCGCTTCTGTCTGCGCCCCGCGTGCAGATCGCTCTTTAAAAATCGAAACAGGTAATTTGTGTGGGGACTCGTGTCGGTTCGTTGCGAAGCGCAACACGACGATGAGTAACCAATTAGCCAGTAGAGCTTATTGGATGCTCTCGTCACTTGAATGGTCTCAAAGCCTTTAAGTGAAGAGTTTGATCCTGGCTCAGATTGAACGCTGGCGGCGTGCCTAACACATGCAAGTCGAGCGGTAACAGGTGTAGCAATACATGCTGACGAGCGGCGGACGGGTGAGTAACGCTTGGGAATCTGCCTGTTAGTGGGGGACAACCCGGGGAAACTCGGGCTAATACCGCATACGCTCTACGGAGGAAAGCCGGGGACCGCAAGGCCTGGCGCTAATAGATGAGCCCAAGTCGGATTAGCTAGTTGGTAGGGTAATGGCCTACCAAGGCGACGATCCGTA
>CADEEJ010000095.1:3024-16801 GCA_902826315.1 uncultured Steroidobacter sp. | reverse complement strand
AGCGACGGCATGGAAGCGATCAAGCGGCTGTTCTCGCCGGAGTTCCGCAACCGCCTGGACGGCATCATCCAGTTCAACGGACTGGATTCGCGCACGATCCAGCGCGTCGTCGACAAGCTCCTGGTCGAAGTCGAAGCGCAGCTGGAGCAGAAGGGCGTGCAGCTGCACGTCGACGATGCCGCACGCGAATGGCTGGCCCGCAAGGGCTACGACCCGAAGATGGGCGCACGCCCGATGGCGCGAGTCATCCAGGAGTCGATCAAGCGGCCGCTGGCGGAGGAGCTGCTGTTCGGGCGCCTCGCGAGCGGCGGGCATGCCTTCGTGACGCTCGGCGCAGACGATGCGTTGAAAGTGGAAGCTCGCGCGGACAGCGAGCAGGCGCTGCTCGAAGGAAGCTGACGAATCGAGGAACGTGATTCGTCATCCCCGCGCAGGCGGGGATCCAGGGGGATCTATCTGCCGCGGTAGATGATGCGGCCCTTCGTCAGATCGTACGGCGTGAGCTCGACCGTCACCTGGTCGCCGGTCAGAATGCGGATGTAGTTTTTGCGCATCTTTCCCGAGATATGCGCGATGACCGTGTGACCGTTCGTCAGCTGGACGCGAAAGGTCGTGTTCGGAAGTGTGTCGACCACACGTCCTTCCATCTGAATTGCGTCCTCTTTCGCCATGCACCCTTCTGTATTGCCCGGCTCGCGGCCGGAAAGCGCGCGAATTGTGCATAAAGGGATGGGGCAATGCAACGAAGGCGCGGCGCGCCTTGCCGGTTGCAGCTCAGGCGGCGATCAGGTCGCGGAATCGCTGTCAGTGGCGGCCGGCGTCGCATCCGCCCAACGCTCCGGCGCGGCTGCGTCGCCGACATGGAGGCCCAGCATTTCGATGAAGCTCGGGCGCGGGATGAGCTGAGCGCCGAGGCTGAGCAGATGCGGCGTTGCCATCTGGCAGTCGATCATGCGGCTGCCGCGCGCCTGTAGCTCGTCGCACAGCCGCTTGAGGGCGACCTTGGACGCGTCGCGCTCGATGCTGAACATGGATTCGCCGAAGAACACGCCGCCCATCGCGACGCCGTAGAGCCCGCCGACCAGCCGCTCGCCCTCCCAGGTCTCGATCGAGTGGGCAAACCCCAGCCGGTGCAGCTTGAGATAGGCCGCGCGCATTTCCGGCGACAGCCACGTGCCACCCGGTCGCAACTCGCTGCTGCCGCAGGCGCGGATCACATCGCGGAACGCCGTGTTCAGTCGGGTGACGTACCCGCGATTGCGAACTGATTTCGCAAGACTGCGCGAGACGCGCAGCTCGTTCGGAAACAGCACGGCGCGTGGATCCGGGCACCACCAGAGGATCGGTTGACCGCGCGAGTACCACGGAAAAATGCCGCGTCGATACGCAGCGAGCAGGCGGGGAGGAGACAGGTCGCCGCCGGCCGCGAGCAGGCCATCCGGCTCACGCAGCGCGCGATCCACAGGCGGGAACGCGTCAGGTGAGTCGCGTTCCGAGAGCCAGACGATGGAGCCGCGCATCGCTGGTGGCCAGGCTCTAGCCTGACTCCTTCTTGAACGGCACGTGCTCCTGCACCTGCCTCACGTATTCGTCCACCGCCGCATGCTCCTGGTCCAGGTAGCTGTCGATCGCCCGTCGGAAGCGCGGATCCGCGATCCAATGTGCCGACCAGGTCTGCGTGGGCTCGAAACCGCGCGGCACCTTGTGCTCGCCCTGCGTTCCCGGCTCGAAGCGCCGCAGGCCCTGCTCGATACAGTACTCGATTCCCTGGTAATAGCACGTCTCGAAATGCAGGCTGTGGAACTCCGCCGCCGCGCCCCAGTAGCGACCGTAGAGCGTGTCGCCGCCGCGGAAGAAGATCGCCGTCGCGATCGGCGTGCCCTCGAATTCAGCCAGCTTCACGACCACTGCGCCTGGCAGCGCCGCCGACAGCGAGCGGAAGAACTCTACGTTGAGATAGTGCTCGTGGCCGCGCACTGCGAAGGTGCTCGCCGAAAATCCGAACACGACCTCCCACAGCTGCTCGTCCATTTCCTCGCCTGCCAGCGTGCGGAAGCGGATGCCGTTCTCCTGCACGCGCCGCCGTTCGCGTAGCGCTTTCTTGCGCTTCTCGGAGCGAAACGTCGCGAGGAACGCGTCGAAGCTCGCGTAGTCGCGGTTGTGCCAGTGGAACTGACAATCCTTGCGCCAGAGGTAGTCGCCCGAGCTGAGCGCCGCGCGATCTGCATCTGTGACGAACAGGATGTGGGCGGAAGACACGTGTTGCGCACGCGCGTATTCGAGCAACGCCGCCGCCATGCGTTCACGCGCGCCTTGCGTTTTTGCCAAGAGGCGAGGGCCGGTCGCCGGCGTGAAGGGCGGCATGCTGACGAGCTTCGGGTAGTAGCGCAGTCCGGCCTGCGAGTACGCGCGCGCCCAGCTCCAGTCGAAGACGAACTCACCCCACGAGTCGCTCTTGCTGTACAGCGGCAGCGCCGCTTCGATTTCGCCAGCCGAGCTTTGCAGCAGGAGATGACGAGGAGCCCAACTGGTGCCGGCGCCGACGCAGCCGGCGCGTTCGAGCGCCGACAGGAACTCGTGACGCACGAACGGATTGCCGCCGGTCTCCAGCGCATTCCACTCCTGCGCCGGGACGCTTGCGATCGAGTCGACGACGCGCAGCGTCACTTCAGCGCTTGTTCGCGGCGTCGAGCTGGTCCAGATACTTGTCCGCATCGAGCGCTGCCATGCAGCCGGTGCCGGCGGAGGTGATCGCCTGACGATAGACGTGATCGGCGACGTCACCCGCCGCGAACACGCCCGGCACGCTCGTCTGCGTCGCGTTGCCGCCGAGGCCGGTCTTGACGATCAGATAGCCGCCTTTCATTTCCAGCTGCCCTTCGAAAAGTTGCGTGTTCGGCGCGTGACCGACCGCGATGAAGACACCGGTGAGGTCGAGGTTGCGCGCCGGGCCGCCGGCGATGGGAGTGATCGCCAGGCCGGTCACGCCGTTCTCGTCACCCAACACTTCCGCGACGTTGTGGTTCCACGTCAGGGTGAGCTTGCCGGCGTGCGCCTTCTCGAACAAGTGATCCTGCAGGATCTTTTCCGCTCGCAGCGTGTCGCGCCGATGCACGAGCGTGACGTGCGAGGCGATGTTCGACAGGTACAGCGCTTCTTCGACGGCCGTGTTGCCGCCGCCGACTACGGCCACCTTCTGATTCTTGAAGAAGAAGCCGTCGCACGTGGCGCACGCGGAAACGCCGCGGCCGCGATAGTGCTGCTCGGACGGCAGCCCGAGGTACTTCGCAGTCGCGCCCGTTGCGATGATCAGCGCGTCGCAGGTGTAGTTGCGGCTGTCGCCTTCGAGGCGGAACGGCCGCTGCGACAGGTCGACCTTGTTGATGTGATCGTTCACGACCTCGGTATTGAACCGTTCGGCGTGCTTGCGCATTCGCTCCATGAGGCCGGGACCGGTGAGACCGTGCGGGTCGCCCGGCCAGTTGTCGACTTCGACGGTGGTCATGAGCTGACCGCCTTCTTCGATTCCCGTGAGCAGCACCGGCTTGCGATTGGCGCGCGCCGCGTAGACAGCGGCCGCGTAACCGGCGGGGCCGGAGCCCAGGATCAGGAGCCGGCAGTGACGGGGGGCGCTCATGTATGGATACTTCCTCGCGAGAGTCGGGAAACGGTTAGGACAGGCATGGTATGTAAATGAGAGGAGCGCCGCCAAATAGATCGCGTCGATGCGCGCGATAAACAAGACGGCGATTTTCCTTGCAATGCATGACCGATCTCGTTTGAATATCAAAACGTTAGTACGTTTATTTGAGGTTAATTGACTTTGGCGACCACTGCTGAGGCGCGAGGCGGAGTGCGACTGGGAGCGACAGTCGTGCGCTCGTTGCGCGAAGGCGCGTTGTGGGTGTTCGGCGCACTGGCGCTGATCGTGCTCGCCGCGCTCATTACTTACGACCGCAACGATCCGTCGTTTGCGACCACCGGCGAGCCCGGCCCGATCTCCAACGTGATCGGCCCGCTCGGCGCACACCTGTCGGGCCTGCTGATCATGTTGTTCGGCGCGCCCGCGTTCCTGTTTCCGATCATGATCGGCGTGACGGGCTGGCTTCTCTACCAGGATCGCAGCAAGGCCGATGCGCCTTCGCGCGCGACCGTTGCGTTCCGCGCCGTTGGGTTCGTGCTGACGCTCATCACCAGCTGCGGCCTGGCGAGTCTGCATTTCACAGTTGCGCGCTATCCCAGCTCCGCTGGCGGCGTGCTGGGCTCGTTCGTCGGACAGGGACTCGAATCGGGACTCAGCTTCCTCGGTGCGACGCTGCTGATGCTGGCGTTGTGGCTCGCAGGTGTGTCGTTGTTCGCCGGCGTGTCGTGGATCGAGATCATGGATCGCACCGGCCGCCTGACGCTGAATGCGCTCGGCTGGCTCTCCGGACGCATCACGAGCAGGCGCCAGATCAAGGCAGGCCGCGATGTGAAGGAGGCGCGCAGCGAAGTGATCCGCGAGGAGCAGAAGCGCGTCGCCAGTCGGCCGCCGCCGAAGATCGAGCCGGTCGTGCAGAAGGTCGAGAAGAGCGAGCGCCACGAGAAGGAACGGCAGGTCGCGATGTTCGACCGCCCGACGGCCAAGGAGCTACCCGCGCTCTCGCTGCTCGACGATGCTCCGGCGCGGCAGGCGAGCTATTCGGCCGAAGCGCTCGAAGCGATGTCGCGCCTGGTCGAGCTGAAACTGCGCGATTTCGACGTCGAAGCCGAAGTCGTCGAGGTACATCCCGGCCCGGTGATCACGCGCTTCGAGCTGCGACTCGCGCCAGGCGTCAAGGTCAACCAGATCACCAATCTCGCCAAGGACCTGGCGCGCGCCTTGTCCGCAGTCAGCGTGCGCGTCGTCGAAGTGATTCCCGGCAAGTCGACCGTCGGCCTGGAAATTCCGAACGAGAAGCGCGAGCTGGTGACGCTCGGCGAGATCATCAAGTCGAAGACCTACGACGAGATGACGTCGCCGTTAGCGCTCGTGCTCGGCAAAGACATCAGTGGCGCGCCGGTCGTAGCCGATCTCGCGCGCATGCCGCACCTGCTGGTCGGCGGCACGACGGGCTCGGGCAAGTCCACCGCCGTCAATGCGATGGTGCTGTCCTTGCTCTACAAGGCAACTGCGGAACACGTTCGTCTGATCATGATCGATCCGAAGATGCTGGAGCTCTCGGTGTACGAGGGCATTCCGCATCTGCTGGCGCCCGTCGTCACCGACATGAAGGAGGCCGCTAACGCGCTGCGCTGGTGCGTGGCGGAGATGGAGCGCCGCTATCAGCTCATGGCCGCGCTCGGCGTGCGCAATCTCGCCGGGTTCAACCGCAAGCTGAAGGAAATGCAGGAAGCCGGTCAGCCGATCCGCGATCCGTTGCTGATGAAGCAGCTCGGCCCGGACGGCAATCCGAACGAAGTGCCGATGCTCGAGCCGCTGCCGTTCATCGTCGTGATCGTCGACGAGCTCGCCGACATGATGATGATCGTCGGCAAGAAGGTCGAAGAGCTGATCGCACGACTCGCACAGAAGGCGCGCGCTTCGGGCATTCACCTGATCCTCGCCACGCAGCGTCCATCCGTCGACGTCATCACCGGGTTGATCAAGGCGAACATTCCGACGCGCATCGCGTTCCAGGTGTCCGCGAAGGTCGACTCGCGCACGATTCTCGACCAGATGGGCGCGGAGCAGCTGCTCGGTCACGGCGACATGCTGTTCCTGCAGCCCGGCACGTCGATGCCGATCCGCGTGCACGGCGCGTTCGTGTCCGACCAGGAAGTGCATCGCGTCGTCGGTGGCCTGCGCGGCGCCGAGCCGAACTACATGCGCGAGATCCTGGAAGGGCCGAGCATGCCGATTCCGGGCATGCCCGGCGAGCCGGGCGATCCTGGCGTGGAGGTCGAGGGCGGCAGCCTCGATGGCGAGCAGGATCCGCTGTACGACCAGGCCGTGCGCATCGTGGTCGAGAGCCGCAAGGCTTCGATCTCCGGTGTGCAGCGGCGCTTGAAGATCGGCTACAACCGCGCCGCTCGCATGATCGAGACGATGGAGTCGGCGGGCATCGTCGGGCCGCTGCAGTCCAACGGCATGCGCGAAGTCCTGTCGCCGGCGCCTCCCGAAGAGTAATCGCAATGAAGCTTCTGCAATGCGCGCGCCTCGCGGGCGCGCTGATCTTTCTCGCCGCTACCACCAGTATTGCGGCCGGCGCTGCTGCGCAGACTCCGCAAGCAGGTCGGCAGCGAGTCGAATCGTTCCTGCAAGGGCTCGACGGCATGCAGGCGCAGTTCAAGCAGATCCTCACGGACCGCACCGGCCGGTCCGTCGAGGAGGCCAGCGGCACGCTGGCGATTTCGCGCCCGGATCGCTTTCGCTGGGATTATCGCGAGCCGTACAGCCAGGTGATCGTCGCCGACGGCACGCGCATCTGGATCTACGACAGCGACCTGGAGCAGGTGACCGTGCGCAAGCTCGACGAAACGTTGTCGGCGACGCCGGCGATGCTGTTGAGCGGCCGTAGCAGCCTCGCCGACAACTTCAACGTCACGCAGGTCCAGCAGGAAGGAGCGGTCGATTGGGTGCGGCTGGAACCGAAGCGCGACGACACCGATTTCAAGTGGGTCCGGCTCGGCTTCGAGGGCGCTCTCCTGAAATACATGCAGCTCGCCGACAAGCTCGGACAGACCACGAGCCTCGAGTTCAGCAAGCTCGAACGCAATCCGCCGCTCGACCCGTCGCGCTTCACCTTCACCGTGCCGCCGGGCGCCGATGTGATCGGCGACGCGTCGTCGTCCTCCGCAGCACCTGCTCGTAAGCAGTAATCGCATGCTGCTCGCTCTGCGTCATCCACGCCTGTGGCTCATTTCCGGCTGGGTACTCGTCGTGCTCGCAGTCATCGCGAGCATCGTGCCGTCGCACGACCTGCCGAAGATGGGCGGCGTCAGCGACAAATTCGAGCACGTGGTCGGCTACTCGGTGCTGGCGTTGTGGTTCGCCGGCATCTATCCGAAATCGCGATATCCCATGATCGCTATCGCGCTGCTCGTCATGGGCATCGTCATCGAGGGCCTGCAGGGAGCGATGCACGTGGGTCGCGAGGCGGACTTGCGCGACGTGTATGCCAACTGCGTGGGCATCGTTGGCGGATTGACGCTTGCTCTCGCGTGGCTCGGCGGCTGGGCGCAGCGCGTCGAGACCTGGACGAAGAGATCGTGAGCACGCGAACCGCAGCGACGCCGGATACGCGCCCGCTCGCGGCTCGTATGCGGCCGGCGTCGCTAGCTGAGTACGTGGGGCAAGCGCACCTCCTGGGCGACGGCAAGCCGTTGCGCCGGATGCTCGAAGGCGGGCATCTGCACTCGATGATCCTGTGGGGGCCGCCGGGCACCGGTAAGACGACGCTGGCGAGACTCGTCGCGCAGACATGCGATGCCGAGTTCCTGGCGTTCTCCGCTGTCATGGCAGGTGTAAAGGACATTCGTGCCGCTGCGGAACGTGCCGCAGAAGTGCGCAAGGAGTCGGGGCGGCGCACGGTGCTGTTCCTCGACGAAGTCCACCGCTTCAATAAAGCGCAGCAGGATGCTTTCCTGCCGTGGGTCGAGGACGGCACGCTCGTGTTCATCGGGGCGACCACCGAAAACCCGTCGTTCGAACTGAACAACGCGTTGCTGTCTCGTGCACGCGTCTACGTCCTGCGTGCGCTCACTGAGCAGGATCTGCGCGTGGTGCTGGATCGTGCGCTCGATCAGCAGGTGCGCAGCGGTACGCCGATCGAAGCGGAGGATCAGGCGCTGACGCTGATCGCCCGAGCGGCGGATGGTGACGCACGACGTGCACTGAACATGATCGAGCTGTCGTTCGACCTGGCCGGCGCCACCGCACCCCCGCGGATCACCGAGGCGCTCGCGGCGGAAGTCGCGACCGGCGGACTGCGGCGTTTCGACAAGCAGGGCGAAGCGTTCTACGACCAGATTTCCGCGCTTCACAAATCGGTGCGTGGCAGCGATCCCGACGCTGCGTTGTACTGGTTCTGTCGAATGCTCGACGGCGGCTGCGATCCGCGTTACCTCGCGCGACGGGTGCTGCGCATGGCGTCGGAGGACATCGGCAACGCCGATCCTCGCGGACTGACCATGGCACTCGAAGCTTGCGAGGTGTACGAGCGGCTGGGCACGCCTGAAGGCGAGCTGGCGCTCGCGCAAGCGGTCGTGTTCCTCGCGTGCACCGCCAAGAGCAACGCTGTGTACGTCGCGTTCGGCGAGGCGATGGAGGATGCGAAGAAACTTGGCTCGCTCGAGGTGCCCTTGCATCTGCGCAATGCGCCGACGCGCCTGATGAAGGAGCTCGGCTACGGCAAGAACTATCGCTATGCGCACAGCGAGCCGGATGCCTTTGCCGCGGGCGAAACCTATTTCCCCGCAGGCATGCCGCCGCGAGAGTACTACCGGCCCGTGCCCCGCGGCCTCGAAATCAAGATCGCGGAAGCCATGGAAAAGAGAAGAGAGAAAATAAAAAAGAAGTAGAATTCTGCAATGCTCGATCCCAAGTTGCTCCGTTCCGATCCCGCCGGCATCGCAGCCAATCTCGCGCGTCGCGGCTTCACGCTCGACGTCGCACATCTCGGCGCGCTCGAAGAGTCGCGCAAGAAATGGCAGATCCGCGCGGACGAGCTGCGCAACGAGCGCAATGTGCACGCCAAGAGCGTCGGCAAGGCGAAGGCGCAAGGGCAGGACATCGCTCCGCTGCTGAAGCAGACCGAGCAATTGGGCGCACAGCTCACCGAGGCAGAAGCAGAGCTCGCCAAGGCACAGAAGGAATTCGACGACCTGGTGCTCGGCATACCGAACACGCTGCATTCGAGCGTGCCCGAGGGTCGCGACGAGAGCGCGAACGTGGAGCTGCGGCGCTGGGGCGAGCCGCGGCGCTTCGAATTCAAGCCGCGCGATCACGTCGAGCTGGGCGAGAAGCTGAAGATGGTGGACTTCGCGGCCGCCGGCAAGATCTCCGGCGCGCGCTTCACCGTGCTGACCGGGCCGATCGCTCGCCTGCAACGCGCCATCATTCAATTCATGCTCGACCTGCACACGGGCGAGCACGGCTACCGTGAGACGTACGTTCCTTATCTCGTCAACGCGCAATCGTTGCTGGGCACGGGCAACCTGCCGAAGTTCGAGGCCGATCTGTTCGCGATTCGCGGCGAGTCGGGCCTGTACCTGATTCCGACCGCGGAAGTCCCGGTCACGAACCTGGTGCGCGACTCGATCGTCGAGGCGGACGCATTGCCGCTGCGCTTCGCCGCTCACACGCCATGCTTCCGCTCGGAGGCCGGCTCGTACGGCAAGGACACGCGTGGAATGATCCGCCAGCATCAGTTCGAGAAGGTCGAGCTGGTGCATATCGCACGGCCGCAGGACTCATACGCCGAGCACGAGCTGCTCGTGCGTAACGCCGAGGAAGTTCTGAAGCGGTTGCAGCTGCCGTATCGCGTCGTCGCACTGTGCGCGGGCGATATCGGCTTCGGCTCCGCCAAGACGTACGACCTGGAAGTCTGGCTGCCGGGGCAGAGCGCCTATCGCGAGATTTCTTCGTGCTCGAACTTCGAGGCGTTCCAGGCCCGTCGCATGCAGGCACGCTGGCGTAACCCCGAGACCGGCAAGCCGGAGCCCTTGCACACGCTGAACGGCTCAGGCGTAGCGGCAGGTCGCGCGTTGGTGGCAGTGATGGAAAACAATCAGCAGGCGGATGGCAGCATCGTCGTGCCGCCGGTTCTGCGCAGCTACATGGCCGGGCTCGAAGTCATCAAGCCCGGCCTGTAGGTTCCGGGTCAGTCGTCCGATGCCACGCCCAGCAGGTGGAGCAGGCTGAGGAACATGTTGTAGATCGCAACGTACAGCGTCACGGTCGCAAGAATGTAGTTGGTCTCGCCGCCGCGGATGATTTCACTGGTCTGCCACAGGATGTAGCCGCCGGAAACCAGCAGGAACATGCCCGAGACCGCCAGCGACAGCGTCGGCAGGTGGAAGAAGTAGGCCACCAGGCCGAGCACGAACGCGCCGATCGCGCCGACGGCCAGGAAGCCGCCGAGGAAGCTGAAGTCCTTCTCGCTCTTCACCGCGTACGCGGACAATCCGAGGAACGCAGCGCCCGTGACACCGAGCGATGTCATGACGAGCTGTGCGCCGTTCGGCAGCGCCTTGATGTAGAAGTCGAGGATCGGACCGAGCGTCAGGCCCATGAAGCCGGTGAGCGCGAACGTCCAGACGATGCCCCAGCTGCTGTTGCGGGTCTTGTGGACTGCGAACAGCAGGCCGAAGTAGCCGATCAGAGTGAACAGGCCGAAGTAGGGCAGGTCGATCGCCATCGCGACGCCGGCCATCGCCGCGCTGAACGCGAGCGTCGCGCCCAACAGCAGGTACGTATTCCGCAGAACCTTGTTGGTCGTCAGCGCCGACGCTTGGCTGGTGCTGGCGGCAGTGCTCGGATAACGGTCCATTCGCTTCATCTCCCGGCGGTGTGAGGCGCCTATTCTACGCACAAGATCGGGTACCGGCGTACTTCCGACCACATGGGTGTATTTGCCGCAGTTTCAAGGAGCTGTGACAATGCGGCCCGCGCGGAAGGGTGCCAGAGCGGTTGAATGGACCGGTCTTGAAAACCGGCAGGGGCGCAAGCCTCTCGTGGGTTCGAATCCCACCCCTTCCGCCAAACCCGGCCCTTCATCCCGCCGCGCGCGGTGCTCGTCGCACAGCCCGGCAGGCGGCGGCGAAGTTCCTTAACGTGCTCCCCCATCCACGCACATCCATGCATGGGGGAGGCACCCGAATGAAGACGGCGATTCGTATAGCTGCTCTCGCCACCGCAGCGAGCGGCATCCTCGGTCTCACGGTCGCGGCGTTCGCGCAAACGACCCCGGCCGCGAAGCCGATGCAGATCGCGCAAATCACCGCGAAGGGTAAGTTGCAGAAGCCGGCGGACCTGGAGTCCTGGATCTTTCTCGGCGCGTCGCTCGGCATGGGCTACAACCCCGGCTCGTTCAACGCGGCGCATCCAGGCCAATTCCAGATCGTGCTGATGGAGCCGAACGCCTATCGCTATTTCGCCGAGCACCGCACCTACGCTCCGGGCTCGATGCTGCTGCTGTCGTTCTACGACAGCGACAAGCAGCAGCGCTCGATCAACCAGAACGGCTTCACGCAGGCCGACCTCACCAACTACGAGATCCACGTGATCGACCCGGCGCAGGGCAAGGACGGTCGTACCTTCTATACATTCGATGCGAAAGACACGGAAGGCAGTCCGGTGCCGGCGGGCAACGGCTGCGTGCGTTGCCATGTCGATCACGGCGCGTTCGAAGGAACGTTCGCGCAGTTCTATCCGACGTTGCGTCCGTTCGTTCCCAAAGAGGCGCTGGAGCGGGCGGCACGGGACCACGACATCCGCTGAGGGGTACGATTCGCCCCGCGCATGAGAGACACCTCGCACCCGCTGGATCGCCCGCTGCCGCCCGACGTGGCCGCGGGCGAGTCGGCGTTCATCCAGTTCTATCAGAAGTACACCGTCTTCAGCCTGCCTTGGGCGTTGCGCCGGACGTTGATCTTCGGCGGGATCGGCGCGCTCGCCGGACTGTCCTTCGGCGTTTCGCACGGCCTCATGGTCAAGGATACGTGGGAAGCGGTCACGGTCGGAACGGTGGCGGGCCTCGCCAATCTCGTTCTCGTCGGCGCGGGTCCGATGCTCGCCGCGCTATTCCGGCACGCCGACTGGCCGCGACGCGTGCAGAGCGTGTTGATCGTTGCCTCGGTGATCTGCGGCATGATCCTCGGTGCGCTCGCCGACGACTACGCGACACAGTTCCACGATCGCGCGATGGTCGCGCACGGCTACGACGGGCCATCGCCGGGCTATGCACTGGAAGACGCTCCGGCAGTCGTGCGGCGCGGCCTGGAAGTGAGCCGCATTCTGCTCATCCTGTTCATCGCCAGCGGCGGGCTGGCGTTGCCTGCGTATTTTTCGGAGTCGAAGCGCTGGGCGGAGCACTGGCGGCGCGTCGAGATCGAGAAAATGAGCCAGCAGAAGGCCGAGGCCGATCTGCGGCTGACGGTGCTGCAGGCGCAGGTCGAGCCGCATTTCCTGTTCAACACGCTGGCTTCCGTTCGATCGCTCGTGACGACGGATCCGCAGCGCGCCTCGCAGACGATCGACGCGCTCGCGCAGCACCTGCGCGCTACGCTGCCAAAGCTGCGTGCGGCAACCGGTGCTGCACAGTCGACGCTTGGCGAGCAGTTTGCGATCTGTGCAAGCTATCTCGAACTGATGCAGGTGCGGCTCGGTGAAAGACTGCGAGTGGACATTCGTCTGCCGCCAGAGCTGCGCGACCTGCCGTTCCCGCCGTTTCTGCTGATCTCGCTGGTCGAGAACGCCATCAAGCACGGAGTCGAGCCGAAGCCTGGCGTGACGCACGTCGTGCTGACCGCGCGCGTCGTCGAAGATGCAGCCGGCAAACAACTCGAAGTGCAGGTCGAGGACGATGGAGCGGGGCTGAAGCTCGGCATGGGCGAAGGCACCGGGCTCGCGAACATTCGCGCGCAATTGCTGACGCGGTTTGCGTCGGCCGCTTCGCTGGAGCTCGAGGAGCGTGGAGCCGGAGGTGTGCTCGCACGCCTGGTCCTGCCACTGGAACTGGCCCGCGCATGACGCGCCCGACCGCGATCATCGCCGAAGACGAGACGCCGCAGCGGCAAGAGCTGCGCACGCTGCTGGTGGAGCTGTGGCCGGAGCTGAATATCGTGGCTGAGTGTGAGGACGGGCTGACGGCACTCGAAGCTCTGGAGAGCCATCGACCTCAAGTCGCCTTCCTCGACATCCGCATGCCCGGAGTAAGCGGGCTGGAGGTGGCGCGCGCTGCAGGATCGCAGTGTCACGTGATCTTCCTCACCGCCTACGAGGAATATGCGTTGCGCGCCTTCGACGAGGGCGCAGTGGACTATCTGCTCAAGCCTGTTGCCCGCGAACGATTGGGTCTCGCGATCCAGCGTGCCCGGTCCCGGCTGGACGGCGGGGCGCACGTCGATATGACAGCGCTGATCGACATGGTGCAGGCCCGCCTGGCACCAAGCGGCAAGGCCGGCATCAAGTGGATCACGGTGAGCGTCGGCAACTCGGTGAAGATGTACTCGATCGACGAAGTGCTGTTCTTCCAGGCGCAGGACAAGTACACGCGCGTAGTGACCGCAGCGAGCGAAGGTCACATCCGCACGCCGCTGAAAGAGCTGGCGGGCGCGCTCGATTCGGAAACGTTCTGGCAGGTGCATCGCAGTGTGATCGTGCGGGTCGGCGCCATACATGGGGTCGAGAAGGGCGACGACGGGAAATTGCAGCTGACGGTCCGCGGCCGGCCGGACGTGCTGCCGGTGAGCAGTACCTTCCAGCACCGCTTCAGGGGCATGTGAGCACTTCGCGGAAATAGCCCGCCGCGAAGTCGACCAGCGTGCGCGTCGAGAAGAACAAGGCGTCGGCGTCACCGACTTTGCCGGTTCGAACCCCGCCGCGATCGGCGAAGCGCCGCCCGACGATCGGAAAGTGCGTGCCGTTGTCGCTCGCCATGTCGCGCTTCTCTGCCCACACACGCACGCCGTTCTCGATCAGCGGAAAACGATTGATCCTAGTGCGACGGGCCGGTACGAGAGACTCCGCGTAGTGCAGGGACGTGCAGCGATCGAAGCCGACGCCGAGCAGCAGCGTCCAGGCATCGAGCTCGTA
>CADEEJ010000095.1:0-2924 GCA_902826315.1 uncultured Steroidobacter sp. | reverse complement strand
CCGGCCGCAGGCCGAGCGCGACCAAGTCGTCGCGAAGCGAAGCAGTCGTATTGACGCGGCCCATGCCGCTCTCAGCGATTCTTGCGAGCAGTGCGCCGTTTCCCGGCACGCTCGCGGAACGTCGCAACCTTGACGCGGTTCTGGCAGGTCAGCGAACAGAACCGGCGGCTCGCGTTCTTCGAGACATCGACATACACACGCCCGCAATCCGGACGCTGGCACGTGCCCAGGCGCTGTGCTTCGCCGTCGCCGATCATCTCCGCCAGCGCCGCGGCGCAGATCGCTGTCCACATCGGGACGAGCGGTGCGTCATGCGGATGATGGTGCAAGCGCCAGACGCCACGCTCCTTCGCGAGATGCGGATGCGCTGGATGAGCGGCAAGCAGCGCATTCAGCGCCGTCGCAGCTGCATCGACCTCACGTCGTTGCAGCTCAACGAACACGGCTCGGATTCGACGAGCGAGTGCGGCGAAGGCGGGCACGTGCGCTTGCGTCAGCTGTGCGACCGAGGGTGGATCGATGGCCAGGATGCGGGAGAGGGCGGCCACGACTTCGCGCGCCGGCAGCGGCGCGTTGCGCTCAAGCGGGGCCAATTCGTTCGCGAGATCGGCCGACACGAGCAGGCCGGCGTCCTTGTAACTATCTAACTTCACTTGACCAGTCACTCCGGGGCGCGTAGCGTCTGTTACTGTCTAAGTAGACTACACCAGTTACAGGAGGCCGGCCATGACTGGAGCGTTGTCGGGCAGAGTTGCATTGGTGGCCGGAGCGACCCGCGGCGCCGGGCGCGGCATTGCAGTCCAGCTCGGAGCCAGCGGCGCGACTGTCTATTGCACCGGACGCTCGACGCGCAGCCATAAGTCGGAGATGAACCGGCCGGAAACGATCGAGGAGACCGCCGCGCTCGTCGATGCGGCCGGCGGCCGCGGCATCGCGGTACAGGTCGACCACTTGGACCCGCAGCAAGTGCGTGCGCTCGTCGAGCGCATCGAGCGTGAGCAGGGCCGCCTGAACATCCTCGTGAACGACATCTTCGGCGCGACGAAGATCGAGTGGAACAAGACAGTGTGGGAATCGGACCTCGAGTACGGGCTGCACCAGCTGCGCCTGGCCATCGACACGCATGCAATCACGAGTCACTTCGCGATTCCGTTGCTGCTCGAGGCTCCCGGCGGGTTGGTCGTCGAGGTGAACGACGGGACCACCGAGTACAACGCCACGACGTACCGCAATTCCTTCTTTTACGACCTCGCGAAGGCGGGCGTGCAGCGCATGGGTTTCGCGCTCGCACACGAGTTGGGAACCCGCGGTGCGACCGCTGTCACGCTCACGCCCGGCTGGCTGCGCTCCGAAGCGATGCTCGACGCATTCGGCGTCACCGAAGCGAACTGGCGCGATGCGCTGAAATTCCAGCCGCACTTCGCCATCTCCGAGTCGCCGTCCTTCGTCGGCCGTGCAGTCGCGGCGCTTGCACAGGATCCGCAGCTGTCGCTTTGGAACGGCCAGTCCCTGTCGAGCGGCCAGCTCGCAACGTTCTACGGCTTCACGGATCTCGATGGCAGCCGGCCCGATGCCTGGCGCTATCTCGTCGAAGTGCAGGACCGGGGCAAGCCGGCCGACACGACTGGCTATCGCTGAGGAACTACCCGCGCACGGCGCGCTGTAGGGCAGCTCGCGCCAGCAGGCGCGTCGAGTCGAGCGTTGGGAGCGGTGAGTTCCCATCGTTCATGATGAGCGGGATCTCGGTGCATCCGAGCACCACGGCATCGCACCCCTCGTCCTTGAGGCGCGCAATCACGCGCTGAAAATAGGCGACGGCCTCCGGCTTGAACACGCTGCAGACGAGCTCGTCCATGATGATGCGATTGATCCCGTCTCGCTCGGCAACGGTCGGACGCAGATAGCTGACCCCGCGCGCATCGAGCTTCTCTGGATAGACGTTGCTGTCGACGAGCCATCGCGTGCCTGTCAGCGCGAGACGTTTGTAGCCGCGTTCGACTGCCTGCGCGGCGACGACCTCGGCAATGTGCAGCCACGGCAGAGGCGAGCTCGGCATTACGTAATGCAGCGCCTGGTGAATCGTGTTGTCGGGGCAGATCAGAAAATCCGCGCCGCTCTTCGCCAGCTTGTGTGCGGATGCGAGCATGAGCTCGCCGACAGCCTGCCAATCGTTGCGATAAATCGGCTGCATGTAGTCGTCGAGCGAGAACGTGTGCAGCGAAACTTCCGGATGAGCATGCCGGCCCATCAGCTGCTCGCCTTCGACGCAAATGGTGCGATAACACAGCGCCGCACCTTCGGCGGAGCAGGCGACGATACCGATGTGCTGAGTCATGGCGCGATTGTAGCCGCTGGCCGGGCCGCGAGTAGGCCCGTGGTACACTCCGCGCGATCATGCAGCGCGACCTCGACAAAATGCGGCGGCGGCCGTTCTTCTTTCCATTGGTGCTGCCCGTCCTGTTGTTCATTGCCGTCGTGGCCGCAGCCGCCTGGCTGTTCGACGCACGCGCCACGACAGTCGTGTTCGTGATTCGCCACGCAGAGGTCGAGGTGCAATCCGACGCCGATCCGGACCTGAGCGTGGAAGGACGCGAGCGGGCAGCGCGTCTGGCGAAGATGCTCTCGCAGGCCCGGCCCGTGCGCGGTGTGGACGCGATCTTCGCGTCCGAATACAAACGCACTCAGCAAACTGCAACGCCGTTGTCGGAGACTGCAGCGCTGCCAGTCAATGTCGTGGCCTCGGCTTCCTGGCCCGAGTTGCCGCGCCGGATCACGCGCGAGCATCGCGGCGAGTACGTGGTCGTGGTCGGAAGTACCAGCACAGTGCCCGAGCTGGTCGAGGCGCTCAGCGGCGAAAAGGTGACGCTGCGCGACGACGAGTACGACGCGATGTTCGTCATATTCGTGCCGCAGATCGCAAAAAC
>CADEEJ010000094.1 GCA_902826315.1 uncultured Steroidobacter sp. | reverse complement strand
AGCTCATGACGTTCCAGACCGATGCGGTCGACAACAGTTTCAATTCCCGTGTTCAGCAGCTCGACGATCAGCACCAGCAGCACGGAAGCGACCAGCAGCGCCTTCTCTACCGGGGTCTTGCCGAGCCACGCACCGAGCGGAATCAGCACGACCGCCAGGGCAACCTCCTGGCGGAACGCGGCCTCCGCGCGAAAAGCCCCCTTGAACCCCTGCCACGAGTTGACGAACGCGAGCAGCAACCGGCGCATGCCGGCGAGCTTGGGACGATCTTGCATGACTGAGGGGACGCCTTGTTGTCTGGTCGAAAGCGGCCAAGGCCCTTTCGACGACGCCGTCAAAAGGCGCGACTTTTGCCGGCTAGCCACGTTGATAGGTCAGATCGAGCTGTTTGGCGGCACGGACGTCGTCCAGCCGGCGGACCGGCAGAGTATACGGGGCGCCCTTGACCTTCGCGGGGTCCTGTTCAGCTTCCCGCTGAATGGCAACCATCGCCTCGATGAACGCATCGAGCTCTTCCTTCGCCTCGGTCTCGGTCGGCTCGATCAGCAGGCACTCCGGCACGAGCAGCGGGAAGTACGTCGTCGGCGCGTGGAAGCCGTGATCGAGCAGCCGCTTGGCGAAGTCCATCGCGTTGACGCCGAGCTGCTTCGCCTGCCGCTTCAGCGTGATGATGAACTCGTGGCTCGCGCGCCGATCAGGATACGCGGCGTCGAAGCCCGCCTGCTTCAGGCGTGCCAGCATGTAGTTCGCGTTCAGCGCAGCATATTCGGCGACGCGCTGCATTCCGGCGCGACCGAGCATGCGCATATAGACGTAGGCGCGCAGCAACACGCCGGCGTTACCCATGAATGCCGACAGGCGACCGATCGTCTGCGGCACGTCGGTTGCGTCGAGCCAGCGATAGCGATCGCCGTCCTTGCCGACGATCGGAATCGGCAGGAACGGCAGCAACCGCTCACCGACACCGACCGCACCGGAGCCCGGCCCGCCGCCGCCGTGCGGCGTCGAGAACGTCTTGTGCAGATTCATGTGAATGACGTCGAATCCCATGGTGCCCGGACGCACCTTGCCGAGAATCGCGTTGAGGTTCGCGCCGTCGTAATACAGCAGGCCGCCGGCCTCGTGGACCAGCTTGGCAATCTCCTGGATGCGACGCTCGAACACGCCGAGCGTCGAAGGATTGGTGAGCATGATGCCGGCGGTGCGCGGACCGAGCGCCTGTTTCAGCGCCTCCACGTCCGTGTCGCCGTTCGGCAGCGATGGAATTTCGACTACGGTGCAGCCGCACATCGTCGCCGTCGCCGGATTCGTGCCGTGCGCGGCATCCGGCACGATGATCTCCGTCCGCTCCATGTCGCCACGCGCGCGGTGATAGGCGCGGATCATCGCCACGCCCGCGAACTCGCCCTGCGCGCCCGCCATCGGGGTCAGCGAAACGCCCTTCATGCCGGTCACTTCCTTCAGCATCTCCTGCAACTCGAACATACAGCCGAGGAAGCCCTGGCTGACCGAGTCTGGCGCCAGCGGATGCCGGCCGAGGAACTCGGGCAGCATCGCGAACTGATTGCACGCGCGCGGGTTGTATTTCATCGTGCACGAGCCGAGCGGATAGAAGTGCGTGTCGATCGAGAAATTGAGCTGCGACAGGCGCGTGAAATGGCGCACCGCCTGCAGCTCCGACACTTCCGGCAACTCCGCGCGGCGCTTGCGGCGGAATTTCTCCGGCACTTCCGCGGCAGCGGCCTGCGGGTACTGTCCGGCGGCGCTGCGGCCGGTGCGTGAATGCGTGAAGATCAACGGTTCTTGCATGGCCTGACTCACTTCATCACTTCGCTCATCGCCGCCGTGTAGGCTGCGATGTCATCGTCGGTGCGCGTTTCGGTCGCGCACACCAGCAGCGCATTGCCCAGGTCGGGATATTGTCGCGACAGGTCGTAGCCGCCGACGATCCCGCGCTTGGCGAGCGCTTCGAGCACGTCGCTCACTTTGCGATCCAGCTGCAGCACCGCTTCATGGAAGCGCGGCCCGCTGAACGCGAGCTTCACGCCCTTGATGCGAGTCAGTGCTGCGACCAGCGCACTCGTCTGCGTCTGCGACGCGGCGGCCACCTTTTCCAGGCCGGCGGAGCCCAGCAGCGACATGTGAATAGTCGCGGCCGTGACCAGCAGACCCTGGTTCGTGCAGATGTTCGAAGTCGCCTTGCTGCGCCGGATGTGCTGCTCGCGGGCTTGCAGCGTCAGCGTGAAGCCTGGCTTGCCGTCGAGGTCGACCGTGCGGCCGATGATCCGGCCCGGCATCTGGCGCACGTGCTCCATGCGCGTCGTCATGAAGCCGAAGTACGGACCACCCGAGGACAGCGGCACGCCGAACGGTTGGCCGTCGCCGACGACGATGTCCGCGCCTTTCGTACCCCACTCGCCCGGTGGTTTCAGCAGCGCGAGCGAGAGCGGATTCACGACAGCGATCAGCAACGCGTTGTTCGCTGCTGCCCAATCGGCAATCGCATCGACGTCTTCGAGCAAGCCGAAGAAGTTCGGCTGCTGCACGACGACTGCAGTGATGTCCTGGCCACGATAAGCGTCGAGCGCGGCCGCTTGTTGCGTACCGCTCTTGGTGTCGTACGGCAGCACGTCGAACTTGAGGTTCTGTCCCTCAGTGATCGCGCGCGCCACGTCGACGTAGGTCGGATTGAGCGCCGCCGGTACCAGGATGCGCGCCGACTTCGACTTGCGATGCGCCCGCACCGCCATCAGGCACGCCTCAGCCAATGCCGATGCGCCGTCGTACAGCGATGCATTCGAGACCTGCATGCCGGTGAGGCTCGCCATCATCGTCTGGTATTCGTACAGCAGCTGCAGCGTGCCCTGGCTCGCTTCCGCCTGATACGGCGTGTACGCGCTGTAGAACTCGCCACGGGTCACGATCGCCCAGACTGCGGCCGGGATGTGATGCTCGTACGCGCCAGCGCCGAGGAAGTTGAGTGGACGGCCGTCGCGCGACGCGCGCTGCTGCATCAGCCGGCCGACCTCCATCTCGGTAAGTGCTTCGGGAATGCCGGCGAGCGATTTGATGCGCAGCGCGGCCGGGATCTCTTCGAACAACGCATCGATGCTCGGTGCGCCGATGGCGGCCAGCATCTCGCGAACGTCATTATCGGTGTGCGGAATGAACGGCATGTCAGTGCCCCGCCTCCTCGACGACCTTCTCGTAGGCCTTCGCATCGAGCAGGCTTCCCAGCTCGCTGCTGTTGCTCGGCTTCACCTTGAACAGCCAGCCCTGCCCGTACGGATCGCTGTTGACGAGCTCGGGCGTCGCGCTGAGTGCATTGCTGTTGTTGGCGATGACCTCGCCGGACAGCGGGCTGTACACGTCGGAAGCC
The DNA here is from genome assembly GCA_902826315.1 of uncultured Steroidobacter sp. Classification (GTDB taxonomy): domain Bacteria; phylum Pseudomonadota; class Gammaproteobacteria; order Steroidobacterales; family Steroidobacteraceae; genus Steroidobacter. The sequence goes on along the minus strand of CADEEJ010000094.1, from coordinate 13,438 downwards.
GCCTTCACGGACTCGACGACCGCCGCGGCGCCGCCCTTGGTCAGCGCCCGGCCGACTTCCGGCACTTCGACGAACACCAGGTCGCCGAGCGCGCCCTGCGCGTGATCGGAGATGCCGATGGTCACGGTGCCGTCGCTCTCGACGCGGGCCCATTCATGAGAGTCGAGGTACTTGAGATTGCTTGGGATAGAGGACATGGCTGTCACCTTGTGCTTTCTTAAATCAATGCTTTGCCATTGCGCACGAACGGATACTTCACTACGCGCGCGGCCAGGAGCTTGCCGCGGATGTCGACCTGCACCTGCTCGCCGGTCGCCGCCGGAACGCGCGCGAATCCAATAGAGCGCTCGAGCGTGGGCGAGAACGTGCCGCTGGTCATCTCACCTTCGCCGACGCCGGGCACGACGACTTTCTGATGGCTGCGCAGCACGCCGCGATCTTCGAGCACGAGGCCGACCAGCTTGCGCGGCACGCCGGCTTTGCGCTGCGCTTCGAGCGCGGCGCGGCCGATGAAATCGCGCTCGGGCGGATCGAATGCGACGGTCCACGTAATGCCCGATTCGAGCGGCGTCAGGTTTTCGTCCATGTCGTTGCCGTAGAGATTCATGCCCGCTTCGAGACGCAGCGTGTCACGCGCGCCGAGCCCGCATTGCTGGACGCCCGCGTCGCGCAGCGCCGCCCAGAAGGCAGCGATCTCGGTTGCCGGCAGGATGATTTCCCAACCGTCCTCGCCGGTGTAACCGGTCGTCGCGACGAAATGGCGGTCGAGCTGCTTCGAAAAGAAAGGCTTCATGCCGAGCACGGCTGCGGCGCTCGTGCCGATGACCTTCGCCGCCTTCGCGCGCGCGTTCGGTCCCTGCACGGCGACCATCGCGAGGTCGGTGCGCGGCTGGATGTCGACCTTGAACGACTCTGCCCAGCGCTTCAGCCAGGCCGTGTCCTTGTCGCGCGTGCCGGCGTTCACGACGACGCGGAAATGCTCGGCATCGCCGAAGTAGGTGATCAGGTCGTCGACGACGCCGCCGCGCTCGTTGAGCATGCAGCTGTAGAGCGCCTTGCCGGGGTCCTTCAGCTTCGCGACATCGTTCGCGAGCAGGTATCGCAGATAGTCGCGCGCGCGCGCGCCGCTGACATCGGCGATGAGCATGTGCGAGACGTCGAACATTCCGGCGTCGCGCCGCACCGCGTGGTGCTCTTCGATCTGCGAGCCGTAGTGGACCGGCATGTCCCAGCCGCCGAAATCCACCATGCGGGCACCCGCCGCGACGTGCGTTTCGTACAAAGGCGTCTTGAAGCCCATCGGTTGCTCCAGCAAAACAAATGACGGCAGCGGGTCCGCATCGCGCGGGCTGCCCCCTCTGTCCTGCTACCTGAGAGATCCGGTGCGCGGCCCCTTCCGATGAAGGTGGCCGGCTCCTCTCCCCTTCGGTGAGTCGGCCACATTCATCGAAAGGGGCAGACTACTCTCCAGAGCCCCTCGAGATGCGCACGGGGCGCACCGTCGACATGCCGTTCTTTTGCCTGAGCGTTTCCGGGCGGTTGCGCCTTCGGCGGTCGCGAGAAACCTGCGACTCTCTCCGGCCATGCCTTGCGATGGGTGCGGTATGGTAGCAGAGAAGCGCTATAGAATTTGTCCCATGTCCACCCTGCCCCGCCGCCGCTCCATTCCCGTCCACATCGGCACCGTCGTCGTCGGCGGTGGCGCACCCGTTGCCGTGCAGTCGATGACGAATACCGACACGGCCGACGTCGAGTCGACCGTCCGCCAGGTTCAGGATCTGGCGCGTGCCGGCTCCGAGCTGGTGCGCGTCACCGTCAACACCGACGAAGCCGCGGCTGCAGTGCCGCACATCGCCGAGCGGCTCGCGCGCGCCGGCGTGTTCGTGCCGCTGGTCGGCGACTTCCATTTCAACGGCCATCGCCTGCTGAAGGCGCATCCGGCGTGCGCGCAGGCGCTGGCGAAATATCGCATCAATCCCGGCAACGTCGGCCGCGGCAGCAAGCGCGATCCGCAGTTCGCCGAGATGATCGAAGTCGCCTGTCGCAACGCCAAGCCGGTGCGCATCGGCGTGAACTGGGGCAGCCTCGATCAGGATCTGCTGACGCGCATGATGGACGAGAATTCGCAACGCGAGCAGCCGCTCGATGCGAACGAAGTCATGCGCGAGGCGCTGGTCGTCTCCGCGCTCGATTCCGCGGAGCGTGCAGTGGAGTTGGGGCTTGGCCGCGACCGCATCGTCATCTCGTGCAAGGTCAGCGGCGTGCAGGATCTGATCGCTGTCTACCGCAACCTCGCCGGCCGCTGCGAATACGCGCTGCATCTCGGCTTGACCGAGGCCGGCATGGGCTCGAAAGGCATCGTCGCTTCGACCGCGGGCATGGCGGTGCTGCTGCAGGAAGGCATCGGCGACACCATCCGCGTCTCGCTGACGCCGGAGCCGAACGGCGACCGCACGCAGGAAGTGATCGTCGCGCAGGAGATCCTGCAGACGATCGGGCTGCGCTCCTTCGTGCCGATGGTGATCGCGTGCCCCGGCTGCGGGCGCACGACCTCGACGTACTTCCAGGAGCTGGCGCAGAAGATCCAGACGCACATCCGCCACCAGATGCCGGAATGGCGCAAGCAGTACGTCGGCGTCGAAGACATGACGGTCGCGGTGATGGGCTGCGTCGTGAACGGCCCCGGCGAGAGCAAGCACGCGAACATCGGCATCAGCCTGCCGGGCACCGGCGAGCGGCCGGTCGCGCCGGTCTACATCGACGGCGAGAAAGGACCGACGCTCAAGGGCGAGCGCATCGCCGAAGAGTTCCAGTCGATGGTCGAGGATTATGTCGCGAAGACCTACGCACGGAAGCCGGAAAAAGTCACGCCTTTTGACGGCGTTTCGTCGAAAGGGTCTTGACCGCTTTCGACCAGAAAACACGGGAGTCGGCGTGAGCGAGCTCAGCAGCAGGAAATGCGTGCCGTGCGAAGGCGGCGTGCCGGCGTTGTCGCTCGCGCAAGCGCAGGCGCTGATGCCACAGTTGCAGCCGGAATGGCAGCTGGCGGCCGACGGCAAGAGCATCGCGAGCGAATGGAAGTTCCGCAACTTCCTGCACACGATGAGCTTCGTCAACGCGGTCGCGCACATCGCGAACGCGGAGGACCATCACCCGGACATCGAGCTCGGCTACGGCTACTGCCGCATCCGCTACAACACGCACGCGATCGGCGGGTTGTCCGAGAACGATTTCATCTGCGCGGCGAAGATCGACGCGCTGCCGCGGACCTGAGCTCCTAGAGCCGATAGAAGACGGCGAGCGACACTGCGTCCACATCCGCCTCGCTCGCGACGTCGTCGCCGCCGAGGTCGAACGTCCGCTGAAACTCCAGCCGCGCCGACCAGTGATCCTGCCAGTCGAACTGCGCGCCGGCGCCCAGCGTGGTCGCATCCGAATCGAAGGTGACCGAATTCGAGCTGCCGTTGAACCGGGTCGTCAGCTCGCTGTCGGCAAAGAACATCCCCGCTCGCACGTACAGTTCCCAGCTGTCGGACACCGGCAGGATGCCGAATGCGGTGAGCGCGGGACCGGTGGTCTCCAACTCGCGGTGAAATGCGAGCGAGCCTCCGCCCAGGAACGGCGACACGAAAATGCTGTGAGTGGCTTCGAGCGTGCCGAGGTTCACGTAGCTCGCCTCGATGGCGAGGTAGCGGTTGACGCGATAGCCGGCAGTCATGCTCCAAGCCGTACCCTCGTCGTCGTCGCCGGGCAACCACAGCACGGGCCGCGCCGCCACGAAGGCGGCAGGCCCGCCAACGACTGGCGTGATGAACGGGGGCGGATCTGTAATCACGCCTGTGGCGGGTGGCAGAAAGCCTGTGACGGGTGGCAGGAACCCGATAAACGCAAGCTGCGCGGGCAGATCGAAGTCGTACTGCGACTGGCCGCCCGACGCACCGAAATAGAACCCTGGATCGGCAGCCTGTGCCGCGCTCGCCGCTACCATCAGCAGCGCGCACGCGCTGACTTGCTTTCCTGCACGCATCGTCTCCTCCCCTGCAACGAACCGGCCGTGGTTCAGATGCTGGCCCCGACCGGATGCTTGAATTCCTGTTTGGCGAATTCTATCCGTTGCGTGGCGGGCGCACCGAAATCGGCGCGCTCTTCGCAAATCTTGAGACGGCGCAGCAGACCCTGTCGATTTGCGATCTGAATGGCCAATCCGGGCCGCGCGTTCAGCTCCAGCACCAGCGGACCGAGATCGCGATCGAGCACGACGTCGACACCGATATAACCGAGCCCGGTCAGCTCGTAGCAGCGCGCGGCGATGCCGAGGATCGTGTCCCAGTCGGGCACGTGCAGGCCGGCGATCGCATAGGTCGTATCCGGATGATGGGTAACCACTTCGGTGCCGATCACGCCGTCGAGAGTGATGCCGGAAGCTAGGTCGATGCCCGCGCCGACGGCACCTTGATGCAGATTCGCTTTGCCGCGCGAGGCACGCGTCGGCAGGCGCACCATCGCCATGACCGGCACGCCGCGGAACACGATCACGCGGATATCGGGCACACCCTGGTAGCTGATGCGTTCGAACAGCGGCGAGAAGCGCACCATGTATTCGACGATCACCACGTCCTGCACGCCGCCGAGGCTGAACTGGCCGTTGATCGCGTTCGACAGGTGATGCGAGAGGAAATCCTCGTCCAGGATGTCGCCGCCGATCGTCCGGTAGCGGTTGCCGCTGCGTCCGGCGATGACGACGATGCCGTCGCCGGCACTGCCATGCGCCGGCTTGAGCGCGAACTCGTTGTGGCTGCGCACGATGTCGGGCAGCGTGCGGATGTCGTGCTGCGTTCCGATGACTCCGTACAGCGCCGGCACCGCGATACCCGCTTGCAACGCCAGCCGCTTGGTCTTGAGCTTGTCGTCGACCAGCGGGTAGAGCCGGCGCGGATTGAAGCGCGAGATGTAGTCGCCGTTGCGCTTGTTGAGGCCGAGCACACCTTCGCCGACCAGGCCGCCGTAGGTGCCGAACATCAGGTGGCACTCCCGGAAGGCGTGCCCGATGTTTTCCCGGAAGGCCGCAACGCCTTGAAGCGCCGCAATTCGAGCAGGCGGTAGCCGGTGTAACGGCCCGCCAGCAGCGCTGCAGCGATCACCAGCAGCAGCAATTCCGGAAACACGAAAATCAGATGCGACAGCGCCCCGATGCCCATCACGACGTAGGCCGCCGCTGCAACTACGAGACTGCCCACGCCCTCCTGGATGGCCTCCGACGCGCCACGCTCTTCCCAGACGATCGACATGCGCTCGATCGTCATCGAGATGATGACCATCGGGAACAGCGCGATCGACAGGCCGGGCTGGATGCCGAGCCTGTGGCTGAGCACGCTGATGCCGGCCATCAGCAGCACGACGATGGTGAGAACGACGGTCAGTCGCGGCACGAGCAGCAAGCGCAGCCTTTCCAGGTAGAAGCGGATCAGCAGGCCGAGCGAGACGATGACGACGAACAGCACGATGCCCCACACCAGCAGCGTCTCGCGAAACGCGAGTGCGACCAGCACCGGCATGAACGTGCCGAATGTCTTCACGCCGACGAAGTTGCGCAGGAACAGGATGACCAGCGCGCCGATCGGGATCATCAGCAGCACGCTGTAGACCGCTTGCGTCGCGATCGGCAGCGAGAACAGCGAGAAATCCATCGAGCGCGAACCGAGCTTCTCGGCGCGCCGCTCCGCGACCAGCATCGAGTCGAGCAGGTTCTGCTGCACGGCCAGCGTCACGTCCGCCGGCGAGCCGCCCTCGATGTCGGCGATGCGTTCGTCGCCGCGCCACCAGATGAAGAAATCGTACGGCAGCCCCTGCTCCAGGGTCCGCGGATTGAAGTAGAGCCACTGCACGCCGTCGTGCACTTCCAGCAGCTGCTCCGCCTGCACCGGGCCCGGCTCGCTGCGCAACAGGATGCCGTGCGCGAGACGGGCGGGGATCTGGGCGCCCGCCAGCAGCACGGTCGCGAGACGAGCGCGATCCGAGGCGGTGCTGCCGCGCTTGAGAAAGACACTCACGTAGGGATCGTTCTGCGCAAGGCTGAGATGCCGCAGCAGCTCGCTCGTGAAGCTGGCGACGTCGGCAGACTGCCGGCGCACTTCCGCGATCAGCCCTTCCATCGCGATGCGTGACGGCTCGTCGAGCTGCGGCGGCGCCGGGAACGGCGGCGTCGTGTCCTCGGCGATGCGGGACGGATCCCGATAGACCAGCGCACGGTAATAGAGCGTCTGCGGTCCACTCGCCTGGCGCAGCGTCCACTGCGCTTCGCGACCCGCCGGTGCGTTGCGCGTCGCCAGGCCGAAACCGCGCGAGACGAAGTTCTCGTCGAGCAGCGCGAAGCCGGGCGTCAGGCTTGGAATACGCAGCGTCGCTTTCACTGCCGCCGGACCGGGCTCGAAGCGCACGGCCGCCTCGATGTTCCAGATCTGCGTCTGTTCCTGCGCGCGGAGCGGGAAGCCCAGGACGTGCACCTTGTAGATGAACAGTCCCAGGCCGAGCAGGGTCAACACTGCCGACAGCACGTAGATGTGGCGGTTATTCAAGCGCGCACGCCGCGTTCGACAAAGGGCGCCAAGCCTACACCAGCGGCCGCGAGTCTGGCGTTGCGACCCTGGGTAACTCGCCCGCGGTGCCCATGGCACGACCCATGAAGAACCGCTTGGCCAGCGCGCTGCCGTCCACTGCACCCAATCCGTTGCGGCGGATCCAGCTCAGCGTTCCATTCGGCGTGCTGAAGAGGCGATTCAGTGCGTCGACGAGACCGAGCGCGATCAGGTTCTCGCTCTTGCGCCAGCGCTCGTAACGTCGCAGCACCCGCAACTCGGCGAGCGCCTCGACGTTGCCGCCGCTCTCCAGCTCCTGCGCGAGCACTTGCACCAGCGCGGCACAGTCGAGAAATCCCAGATTGACGCCTTGCCCGGCAAGCGGGTGGATGGAATGAGCAGCGTCGCCGACGAGTGCGAAGCGGTCCTTGCAATACTGGCGCGCATGCGTGAGCCGCAATGGAAAGTGCCCGCGCGGCGCCGCGACTTCAACCTTGCCCAGTACGCCATCGAGCGCCTGTTCGATCTCCCGCGACGCCTCTTCGGGCGGGCACTTCGCGAGGTGTTCCGCATGCTCGGGACGCGTCGTCCAGACGATGGAGCTACGCCCGTCCGCGAGCGGCAGGAAAGCGATCGGGCCGTCAGCGAGGAATCTCTGCCACGCGGTGCGCGCGTGTGAATGCTCGGTGCGCACATGCGTGACGAACGCACGCTGGTCGTAGTCCCATCCAGCCGTTTCGATGCCCGCGAGCTTCCGGCTGAGCGAAGCGGCGCCGTCCGATCCGACGACCAGAGCCGCACTCAGCACGCGACCGTCGCCAAGCGACACGACAGCTCGATCGCGTTCGAGCGTCATGCCTGCCAGCTCTGCCCGCAGCAACGTGATCCGTTGGCGGAACGGCGGGCAGTCGTACAACGCCCACAGCAACCGGCGGTTCTCGACGATGTGGCCGAGGTTCGGCTCGCTGGTCGCACTCGCACTGAAGTGAATTGCGCCGGCACTGCCCGGCTTGCCGGCCGCGTCCCATACGACCATGTCCTCGTAGGGCGATAGGAACTGCGACGGAACGAGCGGCCACGCGCCGACGGCCGTCAGAATCCGTTGCGAGGCGCGCGACACAGCTGAGACGCGCAGGTCGGCGTCGCCCTGTGGCGGTGACGTCGGCGGATTCGCTTCCAGCACGGCAATCCGCAGCTCGCTGAGGCGGGGATCGGCTGCAGCGAGCGCCGCTGCACACGCACCGACCATGCCGCCGCCGACGATGACGATGTGGAAATCCGGACGCATCACTGCAAGCTCGCGCCGCGCGCCAGTTTCGGAATCCGTCCGGCCGCGCCCAGCGAGAGCTGCGACAGCGCGCCCTTCGCGGCGGGCATCAGGTCGAACGCGAGCATGCCGACGTCGCGCAGTGCCTTGATCGGGCCGAACGGCTGCGCGAACAAGCGCACCAAGCCGTCGGTGAAACGCACTATGTTGCTGCGGTCGGCGCCGCGCCACTCGCGATACCGTTCGAGCCACAGGCCGTCGCCTGGATCGAAAGCAGCGCCCTGCTGAGCACGTCCGTCCGCGAGCACTTCCGCAAGGCTGGCCGCGTCGCGCAGGCCGAGATTGAAGCCCTGACCGGCGATCGGATGCAGCGTCTGCGCGGCGTTGCCGACAATCGCCAGGCGCTCGGCGATGTGCTCGTCTGCACGCGTCAACGCGAGCGGATAGAGCTGCCGGGCTCCGACTCGCATGAAGCGTCCGAGCCGGAACCCGAACGCGTCCTGCAGGCGTGCCAGGAACTCCGCGTCGCTTGCCTGTGCAACCGACTGCGCGACGTCGGCAGTGAACGTCCAGATGAGGCCCAACCGCCCTTCCGACATCGGCAGCAGCGCCAGCGGGCCCGTCGGCGTGAATCGCTCGTACGCGACGTGGTCGTGAAAGCGTTGCGTGAGCACATTCGTCACGAGCGCCGTTTGTTCGTAGTTCCAGGTTTGCGCACCGATGCCGGCGGCTTCGCGCAGCACGGACTGGGCACCATCCGCGGCAATCGCGAGCCGCGCTTCGACGGCGACGCTGCCCTTCGGGCCGAGGTCGCAGTCGATACTCTGGCGGCCGTCGATCGAACGCATGCCGCGTACCTTAGCCGGCGCCAGGATTCGCACCGGGCTTGCTTCCAGGCGGTGCCACAGCGCTGCACCCATCGCGCGATTGACGACGACAAACCCGAGCGCGCTCAGGCCCTGCTCCGCCGCGTCGAGCCGCGCGAAGCCGAAGCGTCCACGATCGGAAATGTGGATGCGACGGATGGCAGTCGCCTCACGCTCCAGCAGCGGCCACACACGCAGCGCTTCGAAGATGCGCCGGCTGCCATTCGACAGCGCAGTGGTCCGATCGTCGAAGCTCGGCTGTCCGAACGTGCCGAACGGATGCGCTTCGATCAGGACGACGTCGAGGGCGAGATCGGCCAGCGCCAGCGCCAGCGTCGCGCCGACAAGCCCGCCGCCGCAGACGGCGACGTCACACCGTATGACGTCAGCCATGGCGTTAGAGTTAGCGGCCGGTTCCATTCATCCACTTCTCGACAGCATCCGGCTCCTTGGGCAAGCCGGCCGTGAGCACTTCGTTGCCGGTACCCGTGACCGCAACGTCGTCTTCGATGCGCACGCCGATGTTCCACCAGCGCTTCGCGACGCCCTTCGAGCCGTTGGGAATGTAGATACCGGGCTCCACGGTCAACGCCATGCCCGGCTCCAGCACGCGCCACTCTTCGCCGATCTTGTAGTCGCCGACGTCGTGCACGTCCATGCCGAGCCAGTGGCCGGTCCGATGCATGAAGAAGCGGCGATAGGCGCCCTCCTTGATCAGCGCCGGCACTTTGCCCTTGAGGATGCCGAGCTTCACCAGGCCGTGCGTGATCGCGCGGACCGCGGCGTCGTGCGGGTCGTTCCAGTGATTGCCCGGCTGCGTCTTCGCGATCGCGGCGTACTGCGCGTCCAACACCACTTCGTAGATTGCACGCTGCTCCGGCGTGAACCGGCCGTTGACCGGAAACGTGCGCGTGATGTCGGAGGCGTACAGCTCGTATTCGCAGCCGGCGTCGATCAGCAGCAGGTCGCCGTCCTGCAGCGTCTCCGAGTTCTCGTGGTAGTGGAGGATGCAGGCGTTCGCCCCGCCGCCGACGATCGGGTGATACGAGATGTCGGCGTTGTTGCGACGGAACTCGTGCAGCAGTTCCGCCATGACCTCGTATTCGGTGCGGCCGGGGCGCGCGAAGCGCATCGCCCGCTTGTGCGCACTCACGGCGATGCGGGCCGACTGGCGCAGCGTGTCGACTTCCGGTCGCGACTTGAACAGCCGCATGTCGTGCAGCAAGTGATCGAGAGCAACGAACTCCTGCGGCGGCTGCACGCCGCTGCGCGACTGCCCCTGCGCCTTGAGCCCGTTGACCCAGCCGATCACGCGCTGGTCGAACTCCTGGTGCGCGCCCATCGTGTAGTAGACGCGCGAGCAGTTCTCCATCAGGCCGGGCAGGATGTCGTCGATGTCGGCGACCGGGAACGCGTCGTCGGCGCCGTAGTCGCGCGTCGCCCCCTCAGGGCCGGCGCGCCGTCCATCCCAGGTCTCGCGCGTCGGATCGCGCTCGCGCACGAAGAGCACGTACTCCGCCTGGGAACGGCCGGGGATCAGCACCGCGACCGCTTCCGGCTCGGCGAAGCCCGTCAGATAGTAGAAATCGCTGTCGGGGCGATAGTGATAGTGGACGTCGCCGTTGCGCGCCTTCTCGGGCACTGCCGGCAAGATCGCGATGCCGCCCTTGCCCATCATTTTCATCAGCTGGCGGCGGCGGCGACGGAACTCGTCTTTGCGCATGCGTTGTTTCAGTTGAGACGGGAAGGATCGGGCCGGCTTGCGTCGCCGGCCATGCGCAGCTCGACCAGTTCGTCGTGAATCAGCTGCACGCCAGCGCGCACGTACTCGACGATCTCGGCGTACGCCTGCTCCTCTTCCTCGGCCTCGGCGCCGGTTTCGACCGATGCCTGGCTGATGTGCGTGAGATCGCGCAGCACTTCTTCGACCTCGCCGCTGAGCTGGTCGCGGGGCACGGCACCCCCGGTGCCGAAGCCGTACAGGAATCCCTGGCACCACTGCGACAGCCCCGTTGCACGTTCCACGAGCGGGGCGTCGTCGTCGGGCAACAGCAGCTGAAACTCCATCTCGTCGCCGCGCAGGGCGCGCATGGTGTCGGCGAACAACAGACGCAGCGGTGCGCGCGCATCGTCCGGGTCTTCGCCTGCGTCCGGGACGAGCTCGTCGAGCCAGCTCTCGACCGAATACTGCTGGGTGGTGCACAGAGCGCCGCACAGACAACCGTGACTTTCCGCCGCGGCCACCGACGACTGCAGCGACTGCAGAACGTGCGCAACTTCCGGAAAAGTGACCTGAAACATGCGCCGTTATGTTAGCACCGGGCGCCGCGCGTTTGTTTGACCGCATGGGGGTACCGCCGCATAATCCTCACCGCCATGAGCGAAGCCAAAGCCAAGATCAGCGTCGAGCAGGAGCTGAAGCAGCTCGAGCGCCGGCTCGATGAGCTGCTCGGCACGATCGCGCAGCTGCACGAAGAGAATCGTGCCCTGCGCCAGCGCCAGGATTCGATGATGGCGGAGCGCGCCACGCTGCTGCAGAAGAACGAGCAGGTGCGCGCACGCGTCGAAGCGATGATCGGCCGGCTGAAGGCGATGGAGCACAGCGCATGACGGATCGCACGTCGCGGGTCAGCGTGCGGATTCTCGAGAAGGAGTACCAGGTCGCCTGTTTGCCCGAAGAGCGCTCCGAGCTGCTCGATTCCGCCGAGTACCTGAACGTGAAGATGCGCGAGATCCGCGACGGCGGCAACATCGTCGGCCTGGATCGCATCGCGGTGATGGCCGCGCTGAACCTCGCGCACGAGCTATTGAAGATGCGCGGTCGCGGCGATGCCGCGGACAGCGACGTCAGCCAGAAGATCCGCCAGTTGCGCGAGCGCGTCGAGAGCGCGCTGACCCGAGGGCAGCAGCTCGACCTGTGACCTCGCACGCGGGAAACTGCGGAACGAACTTTTTCTCGCCGCCGTTCGTTGCAAGAACGAGCGACCGGCGAAGACAGATTGCGATATGGCGCCGCCTGCGGTGTTCGACATGTGTCGGGTTACCTCTCGACCCTAACGTAAACACCCCAGGGATTCGGTCTCGTTGCAGCGGTGTGCAAGTCCGTCTCGAACGGAAAGCCTTAGCTGCAGCGGCTGCGTCCCACCTATTGCTCCGTGTCGAGAGCAATGGCTCATGACGGCACATGCGGGTGGCGCCGCCCCTTCTTCCGATCGAGCACGCCTGCGCGGCGAGATGCGCGCCAGGCGTCGTGCGTTGACGCCGCACGAGCGTGCGAGTGCGTCGCGACAATTCGCACACATCCTGCGACGCTCGAACCTGTTGCGCCCCGGCCGGCGCATTGCCGTCTACGTAGCGCACGACAGCGAAGCAGATCCCTCCGCCATCGTGCGACTGGCGCGCCGCAACCGCTGCGCCCTGTACCTACCCGCGATCGCCGACTATCGCCGCCGCCGCATGGCGTTCCATCGCTACGCTAGCAACACGCCGCTGCGACCGAATCGTTACGGCATCGCCGAACCGCGGCGCACCCCCTCCTCGCGCATCGCTGCCCTGAACCTCGACCTCGTGCTGCTACCGTTGGTCGCCGTCGACGCACAGGGCACGCGCATGGGAACCGGAGCGGGTTTCTACGATCGCTGCCTGCAGCATCTGCGCGCCGGCCGCCGCTGGCGCCGGCCGAAGCTGATCGGCCTGGCCTACGAGTTCCAGCGCATCGACCACCTCGCGGCGCGCGCCTGGGACGTGCCGCTGGACGCGCTGCTCACCGAGAAAGATCTCTACGCACTGAAGGGCTCGCCATGAACTACTGGCTGATGAAATCGGAACCCGACACGTTCGGCATCGACCACCTCGCCAAGGCCCCCAAGCGCACCAGCGGCTGGGACGGCGTGCGCAACTTCCAGGCGCGCAACTACATGCGCGAGATGCGCGTCGGCGACCTCGCCTTCTTCTATCACTCGAGCACGCAGGTGCCGGGGATCGCCGGCGTCGCGAAGGTGGTGCGCGAGGCGTATCCGGACCGCACGGCGTTCGATCCGAAGAACGATCACTACGATGCGGACAGCGATCCGGACAAGCCGCGCTGGTACATGGTCGACGTGCAGCTGCTGCGCAAGTTCGACCGGGTGATCTCGCTGGAAGAGCTGCGCACGCACGCGAGCGGCAAGCTCAAGGAGATGGTCGTCCTGAAGCGCGGCAACCGACTGTCGATCACGCCGGTGACGAAGTCGGAATGGCAGTTCATCGAGTCGCTGGCGGACAAATGAGCGCGCGTTTTCGTCGCGAGCGCTGCGTGATGCGCACCACTAAATTGCATGCACCCCTTGCTTGCTATTTTTAATTTATGTATATACTGCGCGCGGACTAACTCGACATGGAGATCTACGACTATGGCAACCAAGAAGAAATCGTCCAAGAAGAAAGGCAGCAAGAAAAAGGCCTCTAAGAAGAAGTAGAACTTCTTCTGGACGATTGTGATGAAGACTGTGCCCGCGAAAGCGGGCACAGTCGTTTCCGGAGCCTGGAAAACAAGGCAGTTCGTGCACACGTCGAATGGAGGGGAATGCGATGAGCGCTGACACGAAGAAGCGAGCGGCAGCCGCGGCGGCACTCGCCTACGTGCCCGACAACGAAGTCCTCGGCGTCGGAACCGGCTCCACCGTGAACTTCTTCATCGATGCGCTGGCTGCGCGCAAAGTGCCGATCAAGGGTGCCGTGTCGAGCTCGGA
>CADEEJ010000093.1:14422-17309 GCA_902826315.1 uncultured Steroidobacter sp. | reverse complement strand
TGGATACACGCCCATACTGGCCCTGTGACCCGCTGGGGAGTCGGTCATGTTTCGCTACGTCGCGCTCATCTGGGATCCGCAGGATTCCCAGCAGGCGGAGGCTGCTCAGGCGGCAACGCGTCGCCTGAAGGCAGCCTCGCAATGGCAGGAAGCGCTCGATCGGCCGAGATTGCGCGTGTTCTGCACGGACGTCCGTCCAGGCTCGCTCGAGCCGCGCGTGCTCGCGGGAAGGGCTGGTGTCGTCCTCGGCTCGCTGTTCGCCCGCAGGTCCGATCTCGAAGACGAGACGCAGGTAGCGGCATGCCCGCTGGATGAGGCGCGATCCGCCGCGATCGTGGACAGCCGGGGCGATTGGCTGGTACGGAACGGTTGGGGCAATTACGTCGCGTTCATCGCGGATCCGCTGACGGGTCACGTCAGCGTACTGAACGATCCATGCGGCAGCTTGCCGTGTTTCAGCACGACGTTCCGCGGCATCACAGTCGTCTTCGCCGCGATCGCGGATTGCATGGAGCTCGGCTCGCTGCGTTTCACGGTGAATCGGCGGTATGTCGAGCGCAGGTCGTATGGTGGCGAGATGACGCAGCAGTGGGACGCGCTCAACGAGGTCACGCAGATCCGCCGCGGCGAGTGCGTCGAATTCTCGCCGAGCCAGCAGCCCGCAATGGTCAGCCGGCGCTTTCTCTGGAATCCCATCGACTTCGCTCGAACGCAACAGCCGCTGGACGATCCATCAGCTGCGGCCACAGCCCTGCGTAGCACTTTGCTCTCGTGCACGTCGACTCTCGCTTCGTGTCATGAAAGCGCCTTGCTGCGTCTCTCCGGAGGCCTCGACTCGTCGATCGTCCTTGCATGCCTGCAAAGCGCGCCGCGTCGTCCGCGCGTGTTGGCATACACGCACTACACTTCCAACACTCCCATGGATCCGCGACGTTGGGCACGCATGGCGGCTGAGCATGCTTGCTGCGAGCACGTCGAGCTGGAATCGACGGCTGCTGGCATTCATCTCGGCGCGATTCTCGACATGGCGCCGACAGCCGAGCCTTTCAGCACGCTGATGTGCCTCGTTACGGCTTCTCATGAGCAGGGCTTGGTAGAGCGCCAGGGCGCGAGTGCCACATTTACTGGCGACGGCGGCGATTGCGCATTTGGCAGCTTCTGCATCGGTGAGGCCGCCACAGCGTACTTGCGCAGACGAGGGCCGAGGCCCGCAGTCGTGCGCCTGGCAGCGGAGTCCGCGTCGTTGTTGCGCCAGACCACTTGGCATGCGCTCAAACGCGCGCTGCAGATGTGGCTGACCGGCCGGTCACTGACGAGTCTCGCAGGCTTGAATCATGAGGCACGCAAGCTCGTCGCTGCAGACGTCGTGCGCGAGTGCGAGGCGACGCCCGGGGTTCATCCGTGGCTGCTTGGCGTGCAGCACGTGCCCTGGGAGCCGATCAGCAAGCTTGGAGTGCTGCTCGGTACACCCGATCTGTATTGCGGCCAGGCGCATCCTGGTGCCGCTGGGCCGGAGATCGTCGCTCCGATCTATTCGCAGCCGCTGATCGAGCTGGCGCTGCGAATTCCAGCCGACGTGCTCTTTGCGGGCGGGCACGACCGCGGGCTCGCGCGACGGGCATTCCGCGGGGACGTTGCAGCGCCGATCCTCAATCGCCTGTGGAAGGATCGCGCGGGCGATTTCCACGAGCAGATCATTCGGCGCAACCTCGACTGGCTGCGCGAGATCTTCCTCGACGGCGTGCTCGTGAGCGACGGGTTGTTGGATCGGGCTGCGGTCGAGCGCGCGCTCGCGCCGGGGGTTGCGAAGACCGAGGTGTTTCCAGGCGAGCTGCTGCGCCACCTGGATACCGAGATCTGGGCTCGCCGGTGGGCCCAACACCGCAGTGGCGTGCTCCAGGCTGCCTGAGCCCTAGCGCATCCAGGAGCGCGCCCAGATCTCCACATCGAGATGTCGATAGATCTCGACCGGCAGCACTTCGGTCTTGGAAGGCCCAGGAGCGAGCGCTGCCTCGACGGCCGCGCGATCGAGCAATCCCTCCCTGACCAGCACGCCGTCGAGGAACAGCTCGCGCACCAGGTCGAGATTGCGTTGCAGGAGCTCGCTGTGAAAGCCGGGAGCGCGATCCTTCCAAAGCCGTTGCAGGATCGCCTCCGGCACTTCGCGAGCGAAGGCGCGCCGCGCCAGTCCCCGATCGCGGCCGCCTTCCGCGTGGACATGGATCGGAATGCGTAGAAACAGCTCGACGGCCGGCTGAGCGTACAGCGGCGACACGATCTCGGGCTCGGGCCGAGTTGCGTCGATGACGTTGTAGAACTCCGGCGTGCTCACGAGCACACCGAGGCGACGGATCACATCCCAGGGCGCATGCCCGAGGTGATTGAACCAGGGATGTGGGTAGCTCTTCGGCATCGCGAAGCCGTCGCGCAGTTGCGCGCTCACGAGTTGCGAGCCCATCAGCAGGGCAGGGAGCTGATCGCTCATCTTCGCGCCGAAGAGCCAGCGTTGCGTCGAGCTGAACAGCACTGCGCCAGTCGATCGCTGGGTGAGCAGCGCGACTTCGGATGCAAGTCGCAGCGCTGCCAGCCGCGGACCGTGACGCCGCAAGTAGTCCGTCACTGCATAAGCAAAGGAGTCGCTGCAGAAGCCCGAGTCGCCGCCATCACCGGTGAACACGGCCGTGACGTTCCGGTCCGCCGCGAGTCGATGCTCAACAGTGCTTCGCAGTAGGTATCCCACCAACGACAGAGGCTCCGTTGCCGGACGTGTGCGCACGAGCTCGGCGAAACCTACCTCGGCGGACGAAATCGGACACTCGAGATGCGCGAAGCCTGCATGCTCTGCGGCGAGGCGTGCCCACGGGCGCTCGTCCGAACGCCCCTGCGG
>CADEEJ010000093.1:1291-14322 GCA_902826315.1 uncultured Steroidobacter sp. | reverse complement strand
CTCGATGCACTCGCCGCGACGAATTTGTTCGACTTCCTCCAACGCTTCATGCTCGAGACCGCTGAAGCCGAGGACTCGCGAGCGCAAGTACGCGCGATCGACGGTGAACTTGCGGAGCCCCAGGTCGAGGCAAGTGCCGATGTGCGAAAAGAGGACCGTCACGCCCTCGAATCGAGTCATGAAGCAGGGCAGTGTGCCGGTGGGATCCTTCAATACGCGCACGACGCCGGCCGATGCGTCGTGCAACAGCGCGACATAGTTGCCCCAGCAGTTCTCGATCAGCCAACGCCCACGACTGGCGAGAATCGCCTCGGCACTGCGTGCGCTGAAGCTTGCGCGTCGCGCCGGGGAGTCGTCATCGATGTCGCGATTGCGTTCGAACGCAATTCCGAGGACGACGCCGGAATCCTTCGCGAGCGACAAGGCCCGGAGCGTGCCGGAGCCTGCGTCCGCGCAGAAAACCCGCAATCCTCGGGCGGCGAACGCCTGCGTCCAGCGCAACGCGCGCAGCCGCCCGTCCAGCGACTCCGCTGTGCGCGATTGCTGCTCGTCGGTGACGTTCCAGACGAGCGCAAAGTAGCGAAACATCGCTGCCCCTTGCGCAGGCCATTCTTCTTGTTACCCGTGCGCACCCGCTTGTTGTTGCGCCTTGCCTGTCAGGCGCTATGGCGTGCGCGCGGTTTCCCGCCGCTATCTTGTTGTCGTCAGACTGTCAGGATCGGTGTGAACTCGCAGACGTGCTCCGGGCTCGCATCGAGCAGCAGCTTGCCCTGCTGCACCCAGGCGTGCGCTCCCCAAGGCTTCGCGCGCACACCGATGACCCATGTTGGAAATACATCGTGGCGCGCCATGAATCGCACGAGCGCCAGCGAATGAAACAGGCAACGGTCCCGCGCCGCGAATGTGTGCGGCCGCAGTCGGCGGAAGATGCCGACTAACTCGACGGCGCGGTCGGCGTCGAAGGCATCGCTAGCAGCGGCCTTCCGGTCGCGGACTTCGCACGCGATCGAGTACAGCGACCGCGAGCGCAGTGCACGCCGTGTCCAGACGAGCGCCGCGAGAAAACTAGCGATGTGCCCGAACCGCAGCGATGAGCCGCGGTTCAGCTCGTATCCGGCGCTGGTGAGGACGCCGCTCAGGTCAGGCGGTGCGCCGCCGAAGGTGCAGCGCTCGCCCGGGGCATCACGACTCAGCAATCCGGCCTCGATGAGCGTATCTGCCATCGCAGTCGCTGCGTCGGGTGTCAGTCGCTCCACCGCCGCTGCGTTGCCGTTCGCGTCGCTCCAGTTAGCGGCGAGTGTCGACAGCGCCCGCGTCTCGGTCGTGCCAATGCCGAAATAGCGATTGCGCTTGAGGTCGAGCAGGATCGTGCTGGCAAACAGCGGGCACACGCGAACGTGCGAAGGAATCCAGTATTGCTGCATAAGAAGGCGGGTGCGTGTGGTGCACGCACCCGCAAGGTCGCTCTCAGAATGGGAGAAGACCGAAGGCACTCAGGTTGTCGAAGAACAGCGGGATGATCGGTATTTGCCGGGTTTCCACGATGGCATCGCCGAGATCTACCAGTTCGAGCTTGCTCGTCATGACGGTTCCCCTTGTTGAAGTACGTGGCTAGCGAAATTCTCCCTGCGGCGGCCAACCTGCTCTTATGGACGGCGGTGTCAATAAGGGTCGATGACGACCGCGCAAGTTTGCGTGCATATATCTATCGATATGCGTAGTTAGGACTATTCGGCAAGGGTTGAGCGAATTCGGCACCGCAGTGACAGTCTTGGTTTATTGGAATATATCTTTCGCCGCCTGAGCCCGAATGCGGCGATCGCCGGCGAACTTGCAAGCCAACAACACTTGATCTGACACAGGCACTGCGACTCGCTCGCCCGCCGGCGCGTCATCCCGATTAGTGCAGCGGTCGCAATGCTTTGCGCTCTGCTGCGCAGCTGAAGATCGCGGTTCGCGGGAGACCCTGACGTCCGTGCGACAACGCTGTGGCAGGTTGCCTGCGAAGGAGAGCGCCGATGTCAGTTGCTGCAAGATTCGCGTCGCGTCCACCCGCACGCCTGGAATGGCATCCGGCACATGGCGAGCTCGCGGTGGGCGATCCGGAGGAATTCCATCTGCACGTCGAGTTCGTGCATGCCCATGGCCTGCCGAAAGGCCAGTTCACCACGTTCTCGACGTGCAACCCGAGCCAACCGATCGCCGGCCGGGACGGTCGCAACGGAGCGTCCGGCAAGTGAGCGTCGAGCATGTCGCGTCAGACGCAAGCAAATCATCCCAGCCGTCGCGGCCAGCCGTGCAAGCCCTGCGCGAGGCTTTGTAGCTATTCGGGACTCTGGCTGACCGCCATGCGCAACGAAGACTGTTATTGGCGGATGCCGTGGTGGCGGCCTGAGCCCTGCTCCAAGCACTCACGGCGCTCGCGCCCAAGCTGGTCGTAACGGTTCGAACGAAGAGCGCCGCTTCGCTGCCCGCGAGCGCAGGCAGCGAAGCGAGAGCCAGAGTGGCTCACAGTCAGCGGCGGGCGCCTGCGCCGACTCGCACTCCCGTTGCGGTCGTGTGGCCGGCGTTCGAATACAGCGCCTCTTCCGACTCTTCCTCGACCTCGACCTCTTCCTCCCACTGCGGCTCGGGCACTTGCAGATGGATCTGTGCGAGCGGCACGACGTCGTGCAGCGCCGTCAGCTTGAACAGCTCCGGCCGGCACAGGCGGTAGCGACTCACGGCGACGGAGAGCGTCGATGGATCGCGGCGCAGATAGCGCGCGACTTCACTCAACGTTGCCACGCGACGCTCGGTCGCATACCAGGCGATCAGCGCGCGCGCCAGAGTCACTTCGCGCTGGCGCGAGTTCGATAGCACGTGCTCGCGATCGACACCCAGCCGGCAGGTCACCGTCTGGATGATCTGTTCGAGCGTGAGCTTGCTGCGATAGACACGCAGGTGACGCGGCAGGTTCTCGAGGAACTCCGGGCTCGCGACGATGCGGGCATCGTGCTTGCTGCCGTGCTCGAACAGCGTGCGCTCCTCGTGCAGCGGCGCTTGCGACATGAGCTCTGCGTACTCGCTGTTCTGGTCGCAGCCGTTCATCAGTCGCAAGGCAGTGCGCGTGGTGAGCCACGGGATCTCGCTGCGACCCAGATACGTGCCGTGACTGGTGAACGGATACGCAGCTGGATCGGCGCTCAGCCCCTCGATCACCGGCAGGTGGTGGATGTAGCGGACCAGCTTCAGCAGGTACGCATCGGGATCGATCAGGATCGCCTTGTAGCGCTGCCGGAAGAAGTGACCCGATTCCGCCGCGCGCTCATGGATGCTGCGCGCGTAGCGGCTGGTGATTCCCTGCATGAAACGTCCGACGGAAACGCTGTCGATCTGTAACGCGATGTGTATCGCGTCTGGTGTCCAACAGTAAGCGTGCAAACGTGCTCCGGTCCTACGCAGAGCCGTCGCGAGTAAACGTTCGAAGAGTTGGTAGTCCGTGTGCTGGGAGAAGATCGGGCGGGTCGTACTGCCCCGCTGGACTACGTAGTACGTTCCACCCGGAACGTGTAGTCGTTGACGACGCGACATTCTGCCACCTCCGTATGCGAGCAGTGTTGTAGGCGGGGCCACCGTGGCCCCGGGTTCCGTCGATCACTGTACGGGCGAGAGCAAACGTATCCACCCATATTTTTCATGTGAGCATCCGACTGGCGCGCGTATGCGCGCAGTCATCTGCTCGCATGATCATTCGCGATGGGATCAGCGCTATGCGATCAGCGCTTGGCGATCATGCGTGGCGGCAGTGCGCGCAATTGCGCCGGATACTCTAGATGTTCCGGCACGCTGTCTCCTACGAAATTCCGGTAAAAAGGGTCCCACGGCAGCACCATTGCGGTTTGTTCTTCGTGGACCATCTTCGGCAGGATCGCGACGACGCTGCGTTGCGCCTCCGCGACCAGTAATCCTTGCAACGAGCCGTGCTGCTGCAAGCTCGCATCGAGCTCCATCAAGTTGTACAGCGTCGGATGCGAAACCGGCATGGCGCCGGCCTGCGCCGCGGCGACGATCGCGGCGGGACTCAGCCACGCATGATCGACCGTTTCCGTGCTGTCGATGACGGCGAGTTGGTCGGACGGCACCGGCGCGAGGAAGAAGCGCGTGTCGAAGCGGCGCGGCACGATCGATGGCGTGATCCAGTGCGCCCAATAGACGAGTCGTTCGACGCGCAGGAAGAGATCTTCGGTACGCAGCAGGTCCGCGAACAGCTCTGGCTGCGATGCGATTGCGCGGCGCTGGTCCTGCAAGCGTGCGGTGAGAGCGCTGTCGCAATGATTTCCGGCGGCATCGCTCGCGAGCAGCACGCCGGTTTCCTCGAACGTCTCGCGGCAGGCTGCGACAGCCAGCGCGAGGCACTCGCGCGGGTCGAGCGGCTCGCCTTGCAACGTGCCCAGCCGCGCGCAACCTGTCTGCGATGGAGCCGGGATGCGCTCGATCGCTGCAGCCGAACCATCCGCCGCGCAAATGGAGCCGCCGGGGAAGACCCACATGCCGCCCATGAACGCCAGCTTCTCGTGCCGGCGGATCAGGAGGACTTCGACAGTGTCGGGTCCTTGTCGCAGCAGCAGCACGGTCGCCGCGGGACGCGGCACGGCGGGCTGATTGCGCTGTTGTTCCACGGCCAAGGAGGATGACTAGAGGACGACGACGGAGCGGATCGACTCGCCGCGCTTCATCATCTCGAAACCTTCGCCGATCTGCTCGAGCTTCAGGCGATGCGTGACGAGCGAGTCGAGGTCGATCTTCTTGTCGACGTACCAGTCGACGATCTCGGGCAAGCGGCTCAGGCGCGCACCGCCCATGTAGCAGCCGGTCCAGTGACGACCCATCATCAGGTTGCCCGGGATCGCCGAGACTTCCGACCCCGACGGTGCGACACCGACGACGTAACTCGTGCCCCACGCGGGATTCGTGCATTCGAACGCCTGGCGCATGACTAGAGGGAGGCCGATGCATTCGAACGTGTAGTCGGCGCCGCCACCGGTCAGCTTCATCAAGTGGCTGGTGAGCTTTTCCACCTTGCGTGGATCGACGAACTCGGTCGCGCCGAAGCGCCGCGCTATCGATTCCTTCTCGGGATTGGTGTCGATGCCGATGATCGTCTTCGCGCCGGCGAGCCGCGCGCCCTGCACGACGTTGAGACCGATGCCGCCGAGGCCGAACACGATGACTGAGCTACCGCGCTCGACCTTTGCTGCGAACAACGCTGCGCCCAGGCCCGTCGTCGCTCCGCAGCCGATGTAGCAAATCGGATCGAACGGTGCGTCGTCACGGACCTTGGCGATCGTGTCGACGGGCAGCACCGTGTATTCGGCGAACGTGCCCAAGCCCCACAGCTGCGTGATCGGCTTGCCGCCGAGCGAGAAGCGGCTCTCGCGCGGGCGCAGGCGTGCGAAAGCTTCCACGCACAAGTTCGTCTTCGGCGACTGGCAGTACGCGCACTTTCCGCAATGTGGAATGAGGAACGGAATGATGTGATCGCCGACTTTGAACTGCGTGACGCCCGGCCCGCATTCGACGACGACGCACGCAGCCTCGTGCCCGAGGATCGCCGGAAACTGCCACGGCACTTTGCCTTCGTAAGCATGCAGATCGGAGTGGCACAGGCCGGTCGTCTTCACCTGCACGAGCACTTCGCCGGCGCGCGGGCCTTCGAGCTGCACTTCTTCGACGACGAACGGCTGATTCGGGCCGTGTACGACGGCCGCGCGGACATTCAAAGGCACGAGGAATCCTTTTTTGCGATGGTGTCGGTGAGAGCCGGAACGACTTTACACCATCGACGTGGGTCAGGCTTCAGCCTGACGCCGCTCTTATTCTTTGCATTCCGCCTGATGCATGAGCGCCGCCATCGCCGCGCAGAGATTGACGCTCGCCGCTTCGCCCTGCGACGTGGCCACTTTGCGGCTCGAGCGCGCCAGCAAGTCGCGTGCGTTCTCAGCGCGCAGGTTGCGGTCGCGCGCGAGTAGCAGAGCAATCCCGCCGGACACGCTTGCAGCGGCGAGCGAGCTGCCGGACAAGAAGTCGTAGCGGCCGTCCGGCACCAGCGTCAACACTTCGCTCGCGGGTGCGAACAGCACGGAATCCGCGGACGATTTCGCGCCTGAGGCGTCGACGCCGATCACGCCTGGAATGCCAGTCGGAAACACATTGCCGTTGCCGTTCGGCGGCGTTGCTCCGACGAACACGACGCCGCGGCGCAGACCGACTTCAACCAGCCGCGTCAGCAGCGGATCGGCCGGACCGGTCAGGCTCAGGTTCACGATATCGATGCGTGCTTCGATTGCCGCCGCGATCGCCTTGGCGAGCGTCAGCGTGCTGCACACAGCGCGGGCATCGTCCCGCGGCTCCGGCCAACAGGCACGCATTGCATAGAGTCGCGCGGCGGGCGCAATGCCGACGATTCCCTGGCTGTTGTTCTCGACCGCGGCGATCACGCCTGCCACAGCGGTGCCGTGACGATCCCGGCCGCCCTTGCTGCCGTCGACGAAGTTGTCCTGCTTGAAGACGCGACCGGCAAGATCGGGATGGCTGGCGTCGACGCCGGTGTCGATGATCGCGACGCGCACACCTTCGCCCCGCGACCACAGGTGCGCGCCCGCGACGTCCATCGTGTCGAGATTACGCTGCAGCGGCCGGTACGGATCGCTGGTCGCAACCACGCCCGTGTCGCTCGTCAGCGTGGAGAACGCCTGATACGGCTGCGCTGTCTCGACGCGACTGTCACGCCGCAGTCGTTCGAGCGTCGCGTCGCGGTCGGCACCGACCGGCAACTCGTAGACGATGCAGTGAATGCCGAGCAAGCCGATGGGCCACGCTGCAATTTCGCGCAGGCCGTGCGCTGTCGCTACGGCTTTGGCATTCGCGCGCGTCGCTGGCGCGAGCGAGTAGGAGGGCGGCGGCTCGTAACCGCGCACTGTCGATCCCGCGCGTGGCATCGACGGCGCCGTTTCATTGCGAAGCGTGACGACCACGAAGCGCGCGGGATCGGACTCCGCCAACGGTTCGGCAGGCACGCTGCGCGACATGGCGCATCCAGCGAGCAGCCACGCGCAGGCACACAAGAGCCACAGGCGTTTCATGGAGCCTCGGAGGTCACGGCGGGCTCGGCGAACATGACGCGGCCGTCCGTACGCAACTGTGCGATCGCTGTCTCGACGCCGGTTCGATCCGCAGCGCCGGCGGCAAGTCCGAGCGTATAAACGCCGGCCTCGCTCGGCCCTGAGATGATCTGCGCGTCGATCGAGCGCAGCACGCCGTTCATGTCGTCGAGCGCGATGTTGCCGGCGAACACGACGCGAATGACCTGCCCGTGCGCAACTGTCGCAGCAGGCGAGGTGAGGACGTTGTACCGCCCGGCGGTGAGCGCATCTCGCGATTCCGATTGCGACCACAGCGCAGCCAGCAGCCCTGCGATCGCGACGCCTTGCACCGCTGCGGCAATCGGCAGCCAGCGCGACCAACGTGCCGGCGCCCGGCGCGCGACCGCAACTTGCTCTACGGCCACAGTTGTCTCGTGGGCCGCCTCGCTCTCGTCATCGATGTCCGCAGCGGTATCGATGCGTTGCATGAGCTTCTGCAGCGAGGTCTGCGGCGCCAGTACGACCGCGTCCTCGGCACGAATTGCGTTACGCAGCTCGCGCTGGAATTCCAGCTCTTCCTGGCATTCGCGGCAGTCGCGCAGATGCCCCTCGACGCGCGCGACGTCCTTCGCCGCAGCGCTCTCGTTGGCAATCCAGGGCAGCAGATTCCAGCACTCGCCGTGAGCGCCCAGAGGTCCGTTGTGTTCGCTGTGTGTCATTGCGCTATTACTTACTTACCGCCGGCCAGGCGTGGCAGCGAGCGACGCAGCTTCTCGCGTGCGTGGAACATCCTCGTCTTCACCGTGTTGACCGGGCATTGCATGATCTGCGCGATCTCCTCGCACGAATGGCCCATCAGGTACGAGAACTCCATCACCATGCGCTGCTCGAGCGGCAGCTCTGCAAGTGCCAGCCCGAGCCACTCACGGTTCTCGTTCTCCAGCTGCGTGTCCGGCGCAACTGCGACCTCCTCGGCCAGCATCGGTCGGACCGTGCTGTGCCGGCGCAACGCCTTCAGCGCCCGCCGGTACGTGATGCCGACGATCCAGGTCGAGACCAGCGAGTCGCCGCGAAAATTTCCGGCCTTCAGCCACACGGTCCACAAGGTGTCGTTGATCACTTCCTCGATGAGGTCGTGACGCGAGGTCATTCGCATGAGGAAACGGGCCAGGCGACGGTGATAGATCAGGTACAGCTCTTTGAAAGCCGTCCTGTCGCCTGCCGAGACCTGACGCAGCAGCTCGAGCTCGCGAGCGTTCGAAGAACTGCCGGACGTACCGAGTGAATGACCGCTGGAAGGCACCGAGTTCATTTGCAGCCGTGACCGTTGCTATTGAGTACGCCCTCGCAGGGGCCAGGTTCTATCCCTCGGGATATCCCGGGGCAGCATCCGCTGCCCCTCAGTCAGAAGCGCCAGGTCAGCGCCGCCGTCCAGCGGCCGCCGCTCTCGAACAGGCGCGTCGCCGTGGAATCGGTATCGATGTGCTGCAGGTCGACCTGCATTCCCTGCCAGGTGAACGCGATCCCGGTGCTCCAGTACCAGTAACCGGTGTCAACGAGATCGCTCAGGTCGTAGTAGCCGACGCCGGCGTAGGCCGACCAGCGCGGGTGCAACGGCTGCAGCAGCGAGAGCTCGTACGCGAATGCCTGCTTGTCCCAGATGTAGCCCCAGTACGTACGCTTGGACGTGTTCGGTGACCAGGACACGCTCAGGGTCGCGCGCTGCTGGTAGCTGATCGACGCGTTGACCTCGTCGTAGTCGTAACCGGACTGGTTGTCGTTGAGGTACGCGTAGTGGACGTAGCCGAGCTGCGCTGACCAGTCGGGACTCAACTGCCACGCGTAGCCGGCCTGCAGATCGAGCTCGTAGGCGATGCCCGAGCCGTTCTGGAAGTCGACGCTCGAGCCCCACATGCCGGCATTCCAACCGGCGGTCGAGTGGAACTGGACGCCGGCTTGCCCCGCAGGCTGACCGTCTGTCTGCGAGATGCCGCGATAGATGTAGTCGGTCGTGATCGCGACCGAGCCGCTGACGTCGGCGGCTGCGGCTGGCAATGCGGGCAATAGGCAGCCGAGCATCGCCATCGCTACGATGCATCCGACACTCGACTCACGCACTAACATCGCCGCATCCGCGCCAGTCTCCCTGCGCGAGTATACGGCGATGCCCGGCCTGGAGCGTTGGCCGTTGGTTCTAGCGTTTTCCGTGTCTTTCGTCAGTGCGCAGCTGTCCGCGAATCTCGCCGCCAGCGAATTTCACGGAGTGAACGTTGGCGTAGGTGTTGCCGTCCAGGATCGCCTCGACCAGCTCGTCGAACTCGTTGACCCCGTTCAGGGAGGGCGCGATGCCCTGGCCGTTCGGGCCCACGACGTTCGCAGCGGTCAGCGTGCCGGTGACTGTTGCCGGGGAGACGGGGCAGGCTGGCGGCTGCGGGAATGCCGCCGGCGGCACGGTCGGCGGGTTACCACACAGGAACACGCTGACGCCGCCGAGGGTGTGGCGTTGGCCGAAATGGATGTGCGCCTGTTGCGGCACGTCCTCCAGCCCTTCGTAGCTGACCTCATAGGAAATTGTCTGATTGGCGCGATCGATCGTCGCTTTGAAGCGGCCGCGTGCGCCCGACGAGACCGACGGCACCTCGTTCGCCGGGACCAGGTCCGCGAACGCACGGAATGTATTGCGATGACGATCGCCGGCGGTAACCCCTAAGGCGAGCAGCGTGAGAGAGAAGCCCACAGCGGGCAGCAGTGCTCTGCGCAGCATGACCAGACCTCCAGTTAGATGTTGTTGGAATTTGCGAAATTCGCAGGGGGTGAGTGCTCGGCGCGACAGCGCCGGTTCTCGTTGCAAATTTGTGCGGAGCGCCGTGTCGTCGGCGCGCCATGCAGGAACTGCAGTGATCGGCCTGCGCTGCAGTTACAATGCGCGCCGGGCCGCACAAGGGTAACGATGACTACCGACCACCCGAGCCTGGACGTCCTGCTGGAGCGCAATCGTTCGTGGGCCGAGCTCATGACCGGCTCCGACCCCGAATTCTTTGCACGCCTGGCGCGACAGCAAGCGCCGCGCTATCTGTGGATCGGCTGTTCCGACAGCCGCGTGCCCGCCAACCAGATCCTCGGGCTGCTGCCGGGCGAGATCTTCGTCCACCGCAACGTTGCGAACGTGGTCGTGCACAGCGACCTGAACTGCCTGTCCGTCATCCAGTTCGCGGTCGACGTCTTGAAGATTCGCCACATCATCGTCTGCGGGCACTACGGCTGCGGCGGCGTGGCGGCTGCGATGCGCGACGAGAAGCTCGGGCTCATCGACAACTGGCTGCGTCACGTGCAGGACGTGCGCAATCGCAATCGCGACGAGCTGCACAAGCTGCCGGATGCGCACGCGCGCCTGCTGCGGTTGTGCGAGCTCAACGTGCTGTCACAGGCGATCAACGTCGCGGAGACTACGCTGCTACAGGATGCGTGGGCGCGTGGTCAGCCGGTCGAGATTCACAGCCTCATCTACGGACTCGACAACGGCATCCTGCACCAGTTGGGTCCGTCGCTCGCCGCGCCGACCGCGGTGGAGCAGCGCAAGCGCGCGCTCGGCTGGTGACGACGCGCTAGCGTCGTCATCCCCGCGCAGGCGGGGATCCATGCCTCAGCGATACGTGATTAGTTGCCGCCGACCTTCCTGGTCGAGATGCGGCAGGCCGTTGAACATCGACAGCGAGACTTTGTCCGCGTTGTAGTTCAGACGCGTGATCGACGCGTTGTGCACGGCCCAGTTCAGCTCGATGCCGAGGTGATTCGCGAGCCCGAGCACGTGCGCGACGATCGTGCCGATGACGCCGCCCGACGTGCTCACCACTAGCGTCTTGCCGCGGCCTTCTTCGCGCATGATCTTTTCGATCGCGGCGATGATGCGTCCGTGAAAGCCGCGCCACGGCAGCATGCCGTCGGCGACGATCCGTGCATCGACCCATGCGCGGGCTGCACGCTCGAGGAAAAATTGAAAGCGGCGCCGGTCCTTTTGCAGATCCGGCCAGCCGGCCTCGGTGAGCTGCGCCGGGGTGAGCGACGCCGCGTACGCATGCAGGATCGATTCGCTTTCGTACTCGTCGAACGCAGGTTCGACAGTCAGCGGCGGAGGATTCGGCGCGAGCGCGGCAGCAACGAGCTGCGCAGTCTCGCGCTGTCGTTCGAGGGTGCCGGTGTAGATGCGGTGGAGCGGCTCGCCGAGCGCGGCGAAGTAGCCGCCGAGAATCGTGCTTTGTTCGCGGCCGAGCGGGGAGAGTTGATCGTAGTTAGCGGTGCCGAAAGAAGCCTGGCCGTGCCGGATGAGGTAGATGACGCTCATCCGGCCATGATGCCAGAAGCAGCGAGCCGCTAGCGGTTCGCCGCAGTCCGCGCAGCTTCTTTCGTGTCCGTCGCGCCGAGGTCTTTCACCTCGACCGTCCAGGAACGCTCCTGAACCTGCGTCACTTCGACGCTGCCGCGCTTGTCCGTCTGCTCGGACGGAGGCGAAAGCAGCCACAGCGCCAGACCGGCCACTGCGAATGCTCCTGCTGCTCCGACTATAGTCCTCGCCTCGATTACCATAACCCCTCCCGGCTGCTGCGCACGCCACCGCTCCCGGCCGACGCGCGCGGAAAATCTTCGAACCTGTGTGATGCACGATAGACCTTGCGCGATTTGGGACCGTGTTTCAGGTCACACTGATCGCGGGGCGAACTCGTGTATGGGATGTATCGCGACGCAGGTCTCAGCCCAGCGCGGGCCTCGTCCATTTCCCTACGGCGATGCAACGCAGACTACGATGTTCTGTCACATCGCACATTGCGCCGCGTCGCACTTTTCTCAGAACAGCTCGACCTCGCCAGTCGGCGCTGCACGTAATGTCTGCGTCGACTGCTGGATGTGCTCGCGCGCTTCGTCGGCGCTTGCACCCTCGACCATCAATCTGAACAGCTGACGTTCCTCTTCGGTGCGATACAGCCGGCGCAGCGTCGAGAACATGCGCTTCCACTGCTCGCGCTCGCCCGACTTGCTGCGATCGCAGACGAACATCGCCAAGGCGGAGAGGCTGTAGCGCACGTGACCGAGGCGCTGCGTCAGCTTGTCGTAGAACTGGAATGCGACGACTGCGGCGGCCGTCTGTTTTCGCAGCGTGTCCAGCTGCTGCGCGAGATCGGCCGGACCCGCCGCGGCAGGCGTCTTCTCGTTGAGCGCGCCGAGCGCCTGACCGGCTTCGATCAGCCCGGCAAAGGACTTGACCAGCGCTTCGACGGCGACGTCCGACTCCGACAGCGCCGATTCCATCTGCGCCTCGCACAACGCGAGCAGGCGCGCGATCTGCTGCTCCGGCGTCCAGGAGATGGCCCGCACCATGACCGTGTCATCGGTCGTCGGTTCGGTCGAATTGGGCAGCAAGTGGGCGAAGTCCATGGGACCGGATCTCACAGCACGCGCGCGATCGTCGACAGCAACTGTTCTGGGCTGAAAGGCTTCACGATCCAGCCGGTCGCACCGGCCTGCTTGCCGCGCTGCTTGGTGTCCTGGCCGGACTCGGTGGTGAGCACGAGCATGGGAGTGAACTTGTAGGTGCTCAGCCCGCGCAGCTCGCGCACGAGAGTGATTCCGTCCATACGGGGCATGTTGACGTCCGTCAGTACCAGGTCGACGGTGCTGCCCTTCGCGTAATCGAGCGCCTCGATGCCGTCCACGGCCTGCACGACGCGATAGCCGGCGCTTTCGAGCGTGAAGCGGACCATCTGCCGCATCGATGCCGAATCGTCCACGGCAAGGATCACGCGACTGCTCTGGCTGGGGCTGCCCGACATTTGCTCACTCCGATCGATCTGGTGCGTACCGTGTAACGGCACCAGTGCACGGGAATTGAGCGGGCGGACGTTCGACATAACG
>CADEEJ010000093.1:0-1191 GCA_902826315.1 uncultured Steroidobacter sp. | reverse complement strand
GAGGACCTCCATGGGACTTTCCGAGACGATCCTGGCGGCGATGATCGGTGCGATAGCGACCGTGTCGGGAGCGTTGTTCCAGCTGTTCATGGCCTGGCGCTCGCGCAAGGTCGATACCCGACCGAAGAAGGGCACGACGGCGCGCTCCCTGCTCTCCATCCTGGCGCTCATGGTTGCGTCGGCGGCGGGCGGCTTTCTCTATTCCGAATTCCTCAAGCAGCGCAACGCCGAAGACATGCGCGCGATGCGCGATGAGCTGAAGGATCTGCGCTCGCTGATCGCCCAGGGCCGCGACCAGGTACATGCCAGCGACGCTGCTGGAGCTCAGCAGGCCGGCAGCGTGATGCCGGTTGCCTTGGAAGGTGTCGAGGCCGTCGAGGACAGCGTCGAATCGATCGCCTATGTGCCTGCCTGCCGCCGCACCGACGCGGCCACGGCCTGCGCCGAGGCGGACGCACAGCGCATCGCCTTGTGCGGCACCGTGCCCGCCTACGCTCGCGTCGATCGCATCGAGCTGTTCGCACAGCCCGATGCCGTCCAGCATTCCTGGGACTCGCACAAGGCTGCCTTCGAGCAGGATCTCGGCGGCGCGCGCTTCACCGGCAAGTCGTTCGAGTACGCCCAGGCCAACGAGCTGAAGGCCGTCTGCGTGAACTTCATGCAGTGGAGCAGCGAGCATCCGCATATCGCGCGGATTCGCGTGCAGTACGGGTTCGGCGACGCGCCGCCGCCGGCGGAAACGTCGGCCGGGGCTCCCCAAGGCGCCAATCAGAGCGTCAAGTCCGACGCCCATGGCCCCGCGGTGATCGCGGCGGACAGCCTGCCGACAATCCCTAACGCTGCCTCTCTCGCCACACCCGTCAGCTCGCGGTAGCCTTGCCGGGGGTGAGCCTCGGGGGGATTTCATGTTCGGACAGATGATGGATCGGCCGCTGCTGATCAGCGCGGTCCTGCGGCACGCAGAATTGCAGCATCCCAACCGCGAGATCGTTTCGATCACCGCGGATCATCCGCGTCACCGCTACACGTTCCGCGAGGCCTTCGTGCGCTCGCGCAAGCTCGCCAACGCCCTGGCGCGGCTCGGACTGCAGCAGGGCGACCGGGTCGCGACGCTGGCGTGGAACGACTTCCGGCACTTCGAGATCTACTACGGCGTCTCCTGCTCCGGCTTCGTCTGCCACACCATCAATC
>CADEEJ010000092.1:7618-17420 GCA_902826315.1 uncultured Steroidobacter sp. | reverse complement strand
CATAGTTGCAGACGACAGCTGTGCGCCCGTCTGGTGACACAGCGACTTCGTGCGGGCCGACACCCGTCGGAATCGTCGCGACCGATTTCTTCGATGCCAGATCCAGCAACGAGACCGTGTTGTCGGATTTGTTGAGCACGAGCAGCGTGCCGGAATTCGCGGCACTGGCAGCGCAGGCGCATGCGAGACCGACGACGGCGACACAAACACGGAGGAGCGAATGCATGACGGTTCCTGGAATCGGACAGTGACCAGACCCGAATGGTAATATGCCGCCCCGCGCACAGCTCCAATAAATACGCCCCCGTAGCTCAGTGGATAGAGCGACCGCCTCCTAAGCGGTAGGTCGTCGGTTCAACTCCGGCCGGGGGCGCCAACTCCAACTGACCCGACGGCGATACAAAACCTCGGACGTATCTCGGATCGTCCGAGGATTTGTATCCTTGATCGTGGTCGAATAGTTCAGCAGCCGTTGGCGGACGGATGCGGCGACATTTCGGGTCTTGTTCATGCGGTGGCGACTGTCAACTAGATCGCTTCGAGATATGGACGTAGCACGCTAGTCACGCGACACACCTTTGCTGCCGCCCACACAGAGTCTCGGGTGATGCGCTTCGCACGCAGTCCCTCGCGCAGCGCTTCAAGCGCCACGTCCAGACCGACCTTGTTCCGAAACTTGAAGCAATCGGCGACGGTCTTGGCGGCCGAATAAACTCGGACTGGAATTCCGTCGATCACATGGCGCTCCACACCGAACGTGAATGCGGCTCCAGAGAAGACCGCCATGCGAACTGGCGGGTAGTCGAGTCGCGGTCTCGAACCGTCCTTCGCAACGGCAATCCACACCTCGCGAGGCGACTGTGTTCCGATGCCATGGAATTGCAGGGCGGACAGCAGACAGACGATTGCTTTGGGCGCGGCTGCTGCGACCGGAGCGAGGCCGAGATTCTCAGAGTGCTCATTGCCGGCAAGCACATAGCGTCCACGACCGACGCGGACGAGTTCACCTTGCTCGACCAGGCGGCTTACCTGCTGAGGGTGGATGTGGAGTCGCGCGAAGTCCCGCGGCTGCAGCACAGCCTTCGACCGGGCTGATTGCGCGAGACGCCGCCGTTGTGGAGTTGCAGACCGCATGTGATGAAGTGCACATAGATAGCTGTAAGTATGGTGACTTAATCACAATTGGCTCCTGAGATCCAGCGAAGGCATCCGAGTAGGTACATCGCTTGAGTATGGCCCGCCGGTGGCCACCGAATGCGTGCACAAAACCCGTGATTTCCCCGCGGTTGCCGCACTCGCAGTCTCAATGCCTCAATAATATTGATCATTTCCAGCAGAAATTATCGTTGGATCGCCCAGGGCGCTCGGACCTAGCATCGACTCTGTCTTACAGCGGCCGGAGTAGTGATGGACAAGTGCGGCCCGGGGGGTTCTAGCTCGCATTCACTCGCAGTCACTGCAATCTCCACCGCATTGGTATCGCTGTTCACCGCGGCCTCTGCATCTGCAGAGAGCCGCGGCTACGCCATCTCGCTGATTCACACCGCAACTTATGCAGACAAGGGCAACTGCCCGAAGGGCGGCAACGGCGGTGTAGTCGAGATCAAGCGGAAAATTTTGCATGGTCTCGGCTACAGCGATGAGCAGGCGACGCAGATCCTCGCCAACAACGGCATGGACGAGAAGGGCGAGAAGGTCGACCTGAAGAAGCGCGGCCGGTTGAACGGCGAGCTCGTCGACGTGCACAGCTTCCCGAACTCGGCGCCGGACCCTCAGATCGAAACGCCGCAGGGCCGCTTCGCCTATGGTTTCAATCTCGACGGCGCGGTGCAGCCGGGGTCGTTCGAAGATCCGGACACGCACGAGCGCGGTGTCGACAATCAGATGTGGCGCGTGCTCGGTTGCTATGCCGTGTACAACGTGCGGCGTCCCGTCGTTCCTTATAACGAGTACATCGCCTGGGACACGGCGATGGACGCGATGCCCGCCTGGCTGCTGTCGATCTCCGGCGACGATCTGAGCAAGGACGGCGACGTCACGGTGACCTTCGATCGGTCGCTGAACATCGTCATGCGCGACGCGCGCGGCGGCGTGTTGCCGGGTTCCTCCTACACGATCGACGCCGATCCTCGCTCGCACAGCACATTTAAGGGAAGCATCAAGGATCGCGTGCTCAGCATCGAGCCCGGCGACTTCTCGATGCAAGGCGAATCGCAGTTCTACGCGGTCCTGCGCTTCAGCAAGGCGCAGCTGCGCCTGAAGTTGAATCCGGACGGCTCGCTGAGCGGCCTGATCGGCGGCTATCAACCCTGGCTCGACTACTACCACTACCTCGCGATTCGCGGCGAGGAGACCGGGCAGGTCGACATGCCCGGCGTCTACTACGCGATGAAGCGCTACGCGGATGCCGACCCGGATCCCGCGACCGGCGAGAACCGCGCGATCTCCGCTGCTTATTACATAGAGGCGGCGCCGGCATTCCTGACCACGCTCGATCGCAAGACCGTCGCGAGCGCGTACGAGCCACCGATCGAGCCGCGGCCGCAAGCAGCCGAAGGCGCGGTCCAGAAGGACGCGTCACTGCGATGAGACGAACAGCTAAATTGACTGCCATCCTGGCCGTCGCAGTAGCGAGCGCGCTGATCCTGCCATCCGTGCAGGCAACGACCACGCTGATCCGCGTCACGCCGGAGCAGTACCGGCGCACGATCCAGGAAGTCTTCGGCTCAGGCGTTCGCGTCGAAGACAACAAGGTTCAGCCGGGATTTCGCGACGAAGGCTTGCTTGCCGTCGGCGAGCGCAAGCTCACGATCACCTCCGCAGAGCTGGAGCAATACGACAAGCTCGCGCAGGACATCGCTGCACAGGTCGTCGAGCCGCGACGCAGATCTGCTCTCGTACAGTGCAAGCCGAAGTCGGAGCAAGCGGCGGATGATGCTTGCGCCGGAAAATTCCTGGCGCGCGCCGGCCGATTGCTGCTGCGACGACCGCTGCGCGAGAACGAGTTGCAGGCGTTCGTCGCGATCCAGCACGAATCTGCAGGCAGGCTGCAGAACTTCAACGCCGGACTCGCGCAGGCGCTCGCGAGAATGCTCGTCGATCCGGAGGTGTTGTTCCGCGTCGAGCGCAGCGAAGCCGATCCGGCAGATCCGCAACGTCAACGGCTCGATGCCTCGTCGATGGCTGCACGCTTGAGCTTCTTCGTCTGGGACGGCGCGCCCGATGCACAACTGCTGGCCGCGGCAGAGTCCGGCAAGCTCGGCACGCAGCAAGGGCTGAGCGAGCAGGTCGATCGCATGCTGAAGTCGCCGCGCGTCGAGGACGGGCTGCGCAGCTTCTTCACCGACATGCTCAGCTTCGACAAGTTCGCGACGCTCTCCAAGGACACGCTGCTCTACCCGAAATTCACGAAGAATGTCCAGGAGGACGCGCAGGAACAGACGCTGCGCACGATCGTCGATCAGCTGCTGAACAAGAATAGCGAGTACCGCGATCTATTCGTCACGCGCGAGACCTTCCTCACGCCGTCGCTCGCGGCGCTCTACGGCGTGCCGCTGTACCGTTCGCAAGAGCTCGGCGGCGCAGTCCCGTGGGTCGCTTACAAGTTCGACGACAGCGACCCGCACGTCGGCATCCTGAGCCATGTCAGTTTCCTCGCGCTCAACTCGCACCCGGCGCGAAGCTCGCCGACGCTGCGCGGCAAGGCCCTGCGCGAGATCTTTCTGTGCCAGAAGGTTCCTGCGCCGCCCGGCAACGTGAACTTCAACCTGGTGCAGGACACGAGCAATCCCAAGTTCAAGACCGTGCGTCAACGCCTCACGGCGCATTCGACCGAAGCGATGTGCGCCGGTTGCCACAAGATCACCGATCCGATGGGACTGTCGATGGAGAACTTCACGACCGTCGCCGGCTTCCGCAAGCAGGAAAACGGCACGGACATCGACTCGACCGGCACGCTCAACGGCAAGAAGTTCGACGGCCTGCAGCAGCTCGCGCAGGTCCTGCGCGACGAGCCCGCGACGACGAGTTGCCTGCTCAATCGCGCGTTCTCGTACGGCGTCGCGCGACATCCGACTCCGGAAGAGCGCAAGTGGCTGAACGAAGTGCAGGCCGATCTCGCCAAAGACGGCGTGCGCTGGACGAGCCTCGTGCGTCGCCTGGCGCTCAGCCCGCAGTTCTTCGCAGTGCCACCGCCAACGCCTGAGAAAGAACCCGAGAAACAACCCGAGGCGACCAGCAGCGTCGTAGATTCAAGATGAGTGCGCATGAACGACTGAGTCGGCGTCACGTGTTGAGAGGCATGCTGGGCGGTGCGGCCGTGACTGTCGGCCTGCCGATCCTCGAGTGCTTCCTCGATCCCAACGGCACCGCTTACGCGGCCACCGGCCAGGCGCTGCCACCGATCTTCGGCTCCTGGTTTTACGGCCTCGGGCTTACGCCGAATCACTGGGAGCCCAGCGCAACCGGCACGCAGTTCACACTGCCCGATCACGTCGCGGCGCTCGAGCCGATCAAGTCCAAGCTGAATCTGTTCAGCGGACTGCAGGTCTTCCTCGACGGCAAGGTCAATCAGAATCACTACTCCGGCGCCCAATGCCAGATGACCGGCATCGTGTCGCGCACCGGCAGCGAGTACTCGACGAGTCTCGACACCAGCATCGCCGCTCACTTCAATCGCCGCACGCGCTTCCGGTCGCTGGAAGTGGGTTGCGACGGCGACCGCAGGTCCACCTGGAGCGCCCGCGGCACGAACGGCATGAACCCCGCGGAGGTTTCGCCGCTGGCGCTGTACACGCGCATCTTCGGGCCGGAATTCAAGGATCCGAACTCCGCGACGTTCACGCCCGACCCGACGACGATGATCCGCCGCAGCGTGCTCAGCGGCGTTGCCGATCAGCGCAAGGATCTGGTGAAGGAGCTGTCCGCGTCGGATCGAGCGCGACTCGACGAGTACTTCACCTCAGTACGCGATCTCGAGCAGCAACTGTCGGTCGAGCTGGAGCGGCCCTCGCCACTGCCTGCGTGCTCCATGCCGACACGCCCCGAACAGAAGCAAATCAGCACGCTCGTGGACGATACCCGCCTGACGCACAAGCAGTTCGCGACGTTGCTCGCTCACGCGCTGTCCTGCGGCCAGACACAGATCGTCAACCTGGCGATGGGCTCCGGATTCTCGCCGCTGCGCATGCCGAACGAAGTCAGCGCTTATCACCAGCTCAGCCACGAAGAGCCGGTCGATCCGCAGCTCGGCTACCAGGTGAAGTGCAAGTGGCTCGGCGAGCGGCACATGGA
Source organism: uncultured Steroidobacter sp. (assembly GCA_902826315.1). GTDB lineage: Bacteria > Pseudomonadota > Gammaproteobacteria > Steroidobacterales > Steroidobacteraceae > Steroidobacter. The sequence continues at coordinate 12,128 of CADEEJ010000092.1, read as the reverse complement.
GATGTTCACGGAATTCGTCCAGACGCTCGACTCGATTCAGGAAGGCGACCGCACGCTGCTCGACCGCGCAGTGATTCTCGCCTTCACCGATCACGGCGAAGCGCGGCTGCACTCGATGAAGAAGATGCCGGTGATCACCGCCGGCAGCGCCGGCGGACGCTTGAAGACCGGCTACCACGTTCACGCGGAGGGCGACGCGGCGACGCGCGTCGGCCTGACGATCCAGCATGCCCTGGGCCTGCGAGCCGGCAGCTGGGGGACGGAGACCAACCGGGTGACGAAGCCCTTCAGCGAATTGCTGGCGTAACCCCCATGCCGCAACTGAAGTGTTCCGCCATCGCCGTCCTGTCGTCATGCGTCGCGCTCGCCGCGCTCGCGCCTCTCGTGGGGCGCGCAGGCACCGCGCCTCCGCCCACCAATCCGGAGGGCATCACACTCGTCGAAGTCATGCGCGAGTTGCCGATCTCGCAGCCGGAGATTCTCTGGGTGCGCATCGGTGACGCGAATGGGCGCACGGTGTTCACGCGCGACGACGGCAAGTGCGACGCCGCTTGTGCGCAAGAATTTCCGCCGCTGCTTGCGCCGCGAGGTGCCAAAGCGTTCGGCGACTGGTCGCTGACGCGGGGACCGGGCGGCTCGCGGCAGTGGGCGTATCAAAGCCGGCCTCTCTACACCTGGTCGAAGGAGCAGGTGCCCGGCGAAGTCGCGACGAACGTCGGGCTGACCGAGACGGCGAATGCGAAGCTCGCCGAAACGCCGGTGGAGGCTGGCTCGTTGTTGCCGCCGGCAGGCTGGCAGGTCGCCAGGTTCACTCCGGCCGCCGCGATGTCGCTGCCTGATGGCGTCGACGTGCGACTCGTGGCCTCTGTCCAGGCCGTCGGGCTCACCGACGCGCTGGGCTACACGCTCTACGCGTTCGACGGCGACGCGAAAAACGATCAACAGAATTGCATCGCCAGCGGTTGCGATGCGCGATGGCTGGCGGTTCCCGCACCTGCGCTGGCCGCCGGCTTCGGCGACTTCTCGGTAGTCACGCGCGCCGACGGGTCCGCTCAGTGGGCGCACAAGAAGCGCGCGCTATACAGGTACAGCAACGACAGGTTGCCCGGCGATGCGTACGGCGTCGGCGTCGACAAGCGTTGGCGTGTCGCCGTCCTCACCGAGAACTTCCGGCCCGCGAACCTCACGGTCGCGACGCTCGAAGGTTATGGCGATGCGCTCTCGCTCAGCGGCATGACGCTCTACGGCGGCTACTCGTTCGAGAAGCGCTGGGGCGGTCGCAATCTGCGTGACACGTTCACCAATCAGTACGCCAAGGGCAAGCAACTCGGCGCCGCCGCGTGCGGCGACACGCAGTGCCTGAGCAAGTGGCGACCCTTCCTCGCGCCTGCGGATGCGCAGCCGAATGGATTCTGGGAGCCGGTGCCGCGCGACGACGGCACGAAGCAGTGGGCCTACAAGGGCTACGCGCTCTACAGCTACGCGGGCGATAGCGCGCCCGGTCAACACAACGGACAGGCGACGTACGACTTCGAGAAATTCGCAGGCGCTGGCTTCGATTTCCAGCGTGTCGCTCACCTGAAAGAGATCTCGAAAGCCTCGGGCGGCGTCGGGATCTACTGGAACATCGCGAAGCCATAACGAGGGAGTCGAGCTGCCCGTCACAAGTAGCAGAAGATTTGGAGGTATGGGGGATGTGTGCATCGAACTTCCGTTTGCAGACCCTGGTGATTGCCGCGAGCACCCTCGCAGCCATGCACTCGGCCTCGGCACAGGATGCAGCCGCTGACACCGGACCGGATAGCCTCGAACGAGTCGTCGTAACCGGTTCGCGCATTACGCGCGAAGGGGGATTTGAAGCGCCGACGCCGGTAACGGTGCTGACAGCCGATGTATTGCAACGAGGCACTGCCACATCCAACGTTGCCGACACGCTCGCTTCACTGCCGGTCTTCGCCAACAGCCAATCGCCGCAGAGCGCGGTGTCGGGCATCAGCGCCGCGACGCAAGGTCTCAACGTGCTCAATCTGCGCGGCATGGGCGGCAACAGAACGCTCACGCTGTTCGACGGGCAACGCTCCGTTCCTTCGCTCTACAGCGGCGAAGTCGACGTCAACAATTTTCCGCAGCAGCTCATCGAGCGCGTGGAGACAGTCACCGGCGGCGCGTCCGCGGTGTATGGGTCGGACGCCGTCGCCGGCGTGGTGAACTTCATCCTCAACAAGGACTACACCGGCCTCAAGAGCGAGTTCTCGACCGGCGCGACCGATTACGGCGACGACGAGTCGTACAAAGCTTCCATAACCGGCGGCTTCGGTTTCGCGGAGGAGCGCGGCCACGTGCTGTTGAGCGGCGAAATCGCCGATCGCGACGGCGTGACGCCGGGCGACGGCGGCCGCGACCGCAGCTGGAACTACAGCGGCGCGGGAATCCTGGTGAATCCTGCCTACACGCCGACCAACGGTCAGCCGGAGTATCTCGTGCGCCGCGAAGTGTCGCTGAGCAACGCGACGCACGGCGGCATCATCATTGCCGGACCGTTGCGCGGCATCGCCTTCGGCGAAGGCGGCGTGCCATATCAGTTCGGCTACGGTCCGATCACCAACGACCCGTGGATGCAGGGCGGCGACTGGCGCGACACGGAGATCCGGCACGACCGCTCGGGTACGCTCGAACCGGCGAATCGGCGGCGCAATGCATTTGCGCGCGTGTCGTACGACCTCACCGAGAACATCAACGCGTTCGTGCAGGCGGCGTGGGGCGACAACCGCACGAACACCGCTACGTGGCCGCCGTTCCAGGCCGGCAACGGTCCGACGATCCTGTCGGGCAATCCGTTCATCCCTGCGTCGGTCCAGGCGCAGATGACTACGCTCGGCCTGCAGTCGTTCCGCATCGGCAGCATGAACTACGATCTGCCGACGGTCATCAACGACGTCAATCGCGAAACCAATCGCTACGTGATCGGCGCCGACGGCGCGCTCGGCAGTAGCTGGAAGTGGAGTGCGTACGCGCAGTACGGCAAAACCACGAGTATCACGAACGTCAGAGGCGTGGTGCAGACAGCGCGCTACGCGTTGGCTATCGATGCAGTCCGCAATCCTGCCAATAATCAGATCGTGTGCCGCTCGACGCTGACGATCGACCCGAACAACGGCTGTGTGCCGTGGAATCCGCTCGGCATCAACGTCAACGGCCAGAACCAGGCAGGCCTTGCCTACGTAACCGGCACTTCGAGCGTGGAGCAGACGATCGAGCAGAAGGTCTACGCGGGTTCCGTGAGCGGCGATGTGTTCTCCACCTGGGCGGGGCCGGTCAGCGTTGCGTTGAGCGCCGAGTACCGCGAGGACGAGGCGGAAGGCAAGCCGAGTGGCGGCGGCCCGTGGTTCGCCGGTAATTTCTCGGCGTTCCACGCGACCAACAGCGTGAAGGAAGGTGCCTTCGAAACCCTCGTGCCGCTGGCGCGCAGCGCACCGTTTGCCGAGAGCCTCGATTTGAATGCCGCGATTCGCGTGACCGACTACGAGTTCTCCGGTCGTGTCGAGACGTGGAAGGCCGGCGCGGTGTGGCAGCCCATCGATGGGCTCAGGTTCCGTGCCACGAAGTCGCGCGACATCCGCGCGCCCAACTTCAACGAGCTGTTCGCGGTCGGCAATTCCGGGCAGCGCTCGGCATTCGATCCGTTCACGAACACGATCCCGCAATACTTCGGCGCGACCACCGGCAATCCGGATCTGGATCCGGAGGAGGGCGATACCTACGAAGTCGGCGTCGTTTTCCAGCCGAGCTTCATCCGCGGGTTCAGCGCCTCGGTCGACTACTGGAACATCGAGCTGACGGGTGCGATCGCCAGCCCGAACGACAACCAGACGCTGCTGTTCTGCTTCCAGGGACGCCAGGAGTTCTGCAACAAGATCCAGCGAGACGCGAACGGAGTCATCACGCGCGTCACGCTCAGTCCGTTCAACATCGCGTCGCAGACCAAGAGCGGCATCGATCTCGAGCTGACGCAGCGGCTGGATGTCGGGCGCGGCAAGCTGGATCTGGCTGCGTTGGGCACGTATTACCGGACGAGCAAGCAGGATGACGGGTTAGGCGCGGGTCCGTACAGCACGCTCGGCGACATGGGTCAGCTGCTGGTCGGTCCGCCGCGCTGGCGCCTGACGGCGGGAGGGACCTATACGATCGAGAACTTCACCGCATCGCTCAGTGCGCGCTTCCAGAGCTCGGGTGTCATCGACGCACGCTACATCGAGTGCACGAGCGGCTGCCCTGCGTCCGGTGCGTTCGCGAAGACGATCGAGGACAACGACATCGCGAGCCGCTACTACATCGATACCTCGCTGTCCTACGAGTTCGACGTGGCGTCGATGGACGTGGAAGCATTCCTCAACGTGCGCAACCTGCTCAACCGCGATCCGGAGATCGTCCCGGAAGGACCCACGGACTTCACGTACGTGTTCCCGCTGTCGAAGAGCTCCAGCGGCTTCGACCTGCTGGGACGGCAGTT